>NZ_RBXL01000001.1:3132002-3438503 GCF_003634315.1 Thiocapsa rosea | reverse complement strand
CATCGGAGAGGTCGGCTGGCCGAGCAACGGCCGACGCAATCGGGGGGCCGAGGCATCGCTGACGAATCAAACGCGATTCCTGCGCCGTTTTCTGGCGCACGCCGAGCAGGCGGGCTACGTCTACTATGTGATGGAGGCCTTCGACCAGACCTGGAAAACCAAGCTCGAAGGGGCCACCGGCGCCTACTGGGGCGTCTACAACACCGATCGCGAGCCCAAGTTCGTCTTCACCCAACCCGTCGTACGCATCCCGCACTGGCAGGAGCTTGCCGGACTCTCCGTGGTGATGGCAGTGCTCCTCCTGGCGTTTCTCTACCGCGACAGCGCGAGCCTGTCGAGCAAGGGTAAAGGCTTCCTCGCCCTGGTGATGTATGCCATCTCGACCGCGGCGGTCTGGATCGTCTACGACTATACAAGGCTTTACATGACGCCGGCCACGGCCATCGTCGGTATCCTGCTCCTCGTGGGCGGGGTCGGCGTCATCGTCCTGATCATGGCCGAGACGCACGAATGGGCGGAGGCGCTGTGGCTGCGCCGATGGCGGCGGCCGTTCCCCTTGCGCGCGGTGCCCGACGAGGAACTTCCGTTCGTCTCCGTCCACGTGCCCGCCTACAACGAGCCGCCCGAGCTCTTGATCGAGACGTTGGACGCCTTGGCGGCGTTGGACTATCCGGGCTACGAAGTCTTGGTCATCGACAACAATACCAAGGACCCCGCCGTCTGGAAGCCGGTCGAGGCGCATTGCCGGCATCTCAACGATACCGTCGGCGAACGCTTCCGGTTCTTCCATGTGGATCCGCTCGCGGGCTACAAAGCCGGCGCACTCAACTATGCACTGCGCGAGACCGACCCGCGCGCCGAAGTCATCGCCGTCATCGACGCGGACTATATCGTGCAGCCGCTCTGGTTGAGACACCTGGTCCCCGCCTTCCAAGACCCCGAGGTCGCCATCGTGCAGGCCCCGCAGGACTATCGCGACGCCGATCAGAACGCCTTCAAGGCGATGTGCATGGCCGAGTATCGGGGCTTCTTCCACATCGGCATGGTCACCCGCAACGAGCGCAACGCCATCATCCAGCACGGCACCATGACCATGATCCGCCGCCCGACGCTCGACGCGGTCGGCGGTTGGGCGGAGTGGTGCATCACGGAAGACGCCGAGCTCGGACTGCGTGTCTTCGAGGAGGGTCACAAGGCGCTCTATATCCCCTGCACCTACGGACGCGGCCTGATGCCGGACACCTTCGCCGACTTCAAGAAACAGCGCTATCGCTGGGCCTACGGAGCGGTGCGCACCCTCAAGCACCATCGCCGCGAGCTGTTGGGGATCCGCAAGACCACACTCTCGGCGGGCCAACGCTATCACTTCGTCGCCGGCTGGCTGCCTTGGTTCGCGGACGGCTTCAATCTCCTGTTCAATTTCGCGGCACTCGCCTGGTCGGTGGCCATGGTGATGTTTCCGCTCCAGGTGACGCCGCCTTACATGACCGTCGCCTTGGTGCCCTTGGTCTTGTTCGGCTTCAAGATGTCGAAGAGTTTCCTGCTCTATCGGCGCCGGGTCACCGCGACCCTGCGTCAGAGCTTCGCTGCCGGCTTGGCCGGACTGGCACTCTCGCACACGATCGCCCGCGCCATGTTCGGCGGCTTCGTCTCGGGAAGGCTCGGCTTCTTCAGAACCCCCAAGCTCGCGCAGGCACCGGCCTTCATCCGCGCCCTGGCCGATGCGCGAGAAGAAGGTCTTTTCGTCATCGCCTTCTGGCTCGCGGCCGGCCTCATCATGCTCCGGGACGATGCCTTCATGCTGGATGTCCGGGTCTGGGTGGCTGTCCTGATCGTCCAGTCGATCCCGTACCTGGCCGCCGTTGCCGTGTCGTTGATCAGCGCGGCCAAGACATTGCCCGCGAGCCTGGTGGGGCCGATGCCGGTGATGACAGGCGAGGGATCGACAGCCCGTGTCGAGCAGGGTCCGTAGGTCGGACGTTTGCGGCGGGGGCTTGACACGTTTTTGATGGGTCATGTGATTTCCGGGAAACTCCATACCCGTAATCAGTTGTGCTGACGATCGGAAGCACAACTACCGTAGGCGGATGGTTGCGCCTCGCGAGACCCGACACGACTGGCACCCCTACTCGTGGTCGTTGTCGTTGTCGCTGTCGTTGTCGTTGTCGTTGTCGTTGTCGTTGTCGTTGTCGTTGTCGTTGTCGTTGTCGTTGTCGTTGTCGTTGTCGTAATCGGATTCCGGACGACACCAAAAAATGCTTCGACGGTTCGCCCAAGGCTAACGGCGCCGCACATCCGATCGGCCGGAAGCAGCGTCGCGAAGCGGCGACCGTTGGCGTCACTTCCGGCCGATCGTCTACGCCGTTGAGATGTTGATTCCCGGAAATCGCCTTGGTGATTTCCGGAAAAGGATCCACCGGCAGAGCCGCAACCAGGAAAATTGGTCGAAGGATTGACTCGTTGTCGTGTTCGTTCGGAATCCGATTACGATTACGACAACGACAACGACAACGACAAATTCTGCGAGGGTTTGCTCAAGACTGACGGCTTCAGGGACTCGATGCCCTCCAGGCACTCGCTGTCGGGATGACGATTCCCGGAAATGAGCTTAGCCCTCACCTTTCACCTTTCACCTTTCACCCCTCCCCTCACCTTAGACTGGCATCGGACCAGAGATCCGGGTTTTCCCGATATAGGGTTTACCCTATACGTGATTTCCCTTATACTCCTCGCCAAGTTATCAACTGACCGGCATCCAAATGCGCCGCCTACGGCGCCCGCCGGCCGATTGCAAAAACGGTCTTGCTTATGAACAAAACGCTGATCTTCGCCTCGCTCGGGGTGTTTCTTCTTGTCTCGGGCCCGAATGCCGAGGCACGCGTCAAACCGGGGCACGCTCAGAAGGGCATCGCCTCCTACTATCACGACAGCCTCCATGGTCGGAAGACCGCAAGCGGGGCGATCTACAACAAGAACATCCCCAGTGCAGCACACAAGACGCTCCCACTCGGCAGCAAGGTCCGGGTGACGGACACCAAGACCGGCAAGAGCATCGTCGTGAAGGTCAACGACCGCGGCCCCTTCGTGAAGGGCCGAATCATCGATCTCTCCCGCAGCGCCGCACGCGAGCTAGGGATGATCAGGAAGGGTCTAGCGAGGGTCGAGGTCGAGGTGCTGAGCGTCCCGAAGTCGCGCGGCTCCTGATACGACCGCATCCATCCCACTCACTCCCAACGAAACATCCAGGCCGCGAGGGTCAGGAAGAGGAGTGCGAGTCCGGCCAGCAGGCCAATCTGGGGAAGGACCTGAACCACACCGGCGCCGTCGATCATGACGGCCCGAGCACCTTCGACGACATGGGTCAGCGGCAGGAACCGGGACAGGATCTGGGCCGCGCCGCTGGCCCCCTCCATCGAAAACCACACCCCCGAGAGCAGCAGCATCGGCCAGGAGATGAGGTTGAGCAGACCGTCCGCGACCTCCTCCGTGCGCAGGCGTGACGAGACAATCAGTCCGAGGCTGATCAGACAGAGCGCACCGGCCACATAGACCAGCAGCAGCGCCAGGTAGGAGCCGTGCATCGGGAAGTCCAGCAGAAGACTGGCGCCGATATAGACCACCAGGCTCGCCCCCAGAACCACCAGCAAACGCGAGAACACCTGCGCGGTGAGAAACTCCCAAGGACTCAGCGGCGTTGCCTTCAGGCGACGCAGCACGCCGTTCTTTCGGTAGCGCACGATTACCCAGCCGACACCCCAGAGACTGGAGAACATGATGTTCATGGCCAGCACGCCGGGCAGCACCCAGTCGACATAGCGCAGGGCCGCACCGGTCACGGTCATCCGCTGCGGGGTCGCCCGCGCGGATTCGCCCGGATCGATGGTCGTTCGAGCGCCGATGCCTTGCGCGCCCAACAAGAGACGCTCGACGAGATAGCCGTTGGCCGAATCCGAGTTGACCCAATAGCGCGACGTCTCGCTCGGATCCACCAGAAGATCCAACTGGTGGCGTTCCACCTTGGCGATCGCCGCCGCCGGATCCGTCACCGGAATGAATTGGATGTGGCGGGTCTGAAGGAACGGGAAGGCCGCAACCGGTAATTCGGCGCCGTCCGCGATCACGCCGACCTTGAAGACATCGCGCGACGTATCGGTGAAGATGAAGGCAAAGGCCAGCACCATCAGGATCGGCATCAGGATGTTCCACGACAGGCCGGCCCGATCGCGATAGAACTCGCGGTTACGCGCGACGAGGATGGTCAGGATACGGCGCCACATGAGATGTTCCGGGTGTTTGGACGAGAATCCGCAGGATCGAGGCCGTACGATCGAGACCGAGGGATCGAGTAAGCCCGAGCCCCACGGGCCTAAACCACGTCCAGTACGAGACGCGCATTATCGAGTGAGATCGACAATTGGTGTATTCACGATCTTTGGCGGGGACGCGGCTTATAATAATATCTTTTTCAATATCTTAAACCGCGCATCCTCCAGCGACTATGAAGTCTGCCCAGGCCGATCCAATCCCAAAAACATCGCGTACCGCGCCGGGCACGGTTTAAGAGCGCAGATCATGTCCGGTCAGTTTCAAAAAGAGGTCTTCAAGATTCGGCGTCGCCACCCGCAGATTCGTTAGATCGGCCCCCACACGCTCGATCTCGGCCAACATCGGCGGAACCTCCTCGGCAAAAAGCTCGATGGTCCCGTCGCGTCGCTCCGCGGTCGGTGGAAGCGCAGCCCCGACGGGCCACGCGGACTCGGGCAGGCGAATCACGGTTGCCGGAAAATGATCCCGAACCAAACGCGCAGGCTGACCCTCGGCGATAATCCGCCCGTGGTCGACGATCGCGATCCGATCGCAGAGCCGCTCGGCCTCTTCCATATAATGTGTGGTCAGCACGATCGTCTTGCCGCGCCGACGCACCGTCTCGATCAGACCCCAGAAATTACGCCTGGACTGCGGATCCAGACCCGTTGTCGGCTCGTCGAGAAACACCAGGTCAGGATCGTTGACCAAGGCGATCGCCAAGAGCAGCCGCTGACGCTGACCACCCGAGAGCTTGCGCGTATCCCGATCCAGGATCTCCGCGAGATTGCAGAGCCGGATGAGCTCGTCGCGGTCCGCGGTGCGCCGGTAGAGGCTGGCGAACATGGTCAGCGACTCGCGCACCGTCTGAAAATCCTGCAGCGCGGTCGCCTGAAACTGGATGCCGACGGATTCGCGATAGGCGCGGTCGAGCGGCCGACCACGATACAGTACGGTGCCCGAGGTCGGGGTCTGGATCCCCTCCAGCATCTCCAAGGTCGTCGTCTTTCCGGCCCCGTTCGGTCCCAAGAGTCCGAAACACTGACCGGCTTCGACAAGAAAACCGATACCATCCACGGCGCGCACACCAGGATAGAGCCGGACGAGATCATGGGCTTCGAGCAGGATATTCACAGCGGCGCAGTATACGCGCTTCGTCCCAGGCGCGGCGGGCCGAGCCCGGCCGGGATCCTATCCTTCGCCACGACGACACTGCCGAAAGTCATCTCGGGCCCGCCCTGGACCAATGCGCTCTCCGCCCTGATCATTGTTCTCATGCTCACGTCCTGCGCCTCCCCGAACATCGTCGAATCCCCCGACACGAGTAAAGGGTCGCCCGGCCTCGGTGTCGACGCTGCGCGGATGGACGACGGTTATCGTCTGCCCCTGCGCGTCTGGAGCGGCGCCGAGCCTCCGCGAATGGTTGTGCTCGGACTGCACGGCTTCAACGACTACGCGAACGCCTTCGCCCCCCTGGGCCGCGAGCTTGCCGCCGCGGGGATCACCACCTACGCGGTCGACCAGCGCGGTTTCGGCGCCGCCGCCTTGCCCGGTCGCTGGCACGGCAGCGACCGGCTTGCCGCGGATCTGCGCAACCTGGTCGATCTGCTGCGTGCGCGCCATCCCGATGCCCGTCTCTATGTCGCGGGCGAGAGCATGGGCGGTGCCGTCGTCCTGACCGCAACGGCGCAGGGGCCGCTGCCGGTCGACGGATTGATCCTGATCGCCCCCGCCGTCTGGTCGCGCGACACCATGCCCTGGTATCAACGCCTCGCCCTGGACGGGGCCGTGCGCACCCTGCCCTGGCTGAAGCTGACCGGCGAGGGGATCCGCATCAGTCCGTCCGATCATATCGAGATGCTGCAGGCCATGGGCAAGGACCCGCTCGTCATCAAGGCAACCCGCATCGATGCCCTGTGGGGCATCACCGACCTGATGGACCGGGCACAAGCCGCAGCGCGCCATCTGCAGACCCCTGCCCTGCTGCTCTACGGCGAACAGGACGAGATCATCCCCAAGAATGCATTCTGCCGATTTCTGGCGAAACTACCCGGCACGGATCCGGGTCTGACATTCGTTCTCTATGAGCAGGGTTGGCACATGCTGCCGCGCGACCGCCAAGGAGCGCGCGTACGCGCCGACATCGCCGCCTGGCTCGCGGATCAGGAGGCACCCCTGCCGTCGGGCGAAGCAACCTCACCGCGCGGCCCAAGGGCGAGCGCGTTTTGCGGCAAGAACCCATAGTTTGCGCCGACGCCGTAGGTTGCGCTGACGATAGGAAGCACAACACCGCCAGCAGCGGCCCGAGCCTCCAACGCAACGACAGACGCGTCGGGTCGTCGTTCGGAAGCACCGCGCGCGGGGAAGTTGTGCCTCGCTCGGCTCGGCACAACCCCGACAGACACGCGGACGGTACTGACACAGACGGCGCCGGGGACATATCATCACCGGCCAAATCGACACTTAAACCGCGCCGGCTCCAGCGGTCGTCAAATCCACCGGGGCCGATCCCATCCAAGACCATCGCGTACCGCGCTGGGCGCGGTTTAATCCTATCGAATCACCACCTCGTTCATCCCGACCGGAGATCCACCATGGCCTTCACCCGCCGTCGCTTCACCCAAACCATGATCGGCGCCCTCGGTGCCGCAATGCTCCCGCTGCATACCGTCGCCGCCAACCTGGTCGAGGGCCGCGACTGGCGCGCCGTCTCGCCGCCGCAGCCGGGATCCGCGCCCGACAAGATCGAGGTCCTGGAGTTCTTCTCCTACGGCTGCCCGCATTGCATGGATCTGAACCCGGTCATCAAGCCCTGGGCCGCCAAGCTGCCGGAGGACGTCACCTTCCGCCAGGTTCCGGTCACCTTCGGTCGGGCCGCCTGGACCAACCTCGCGCGACTTTTCTACGCGCTGGAATACAGCGGCGACCTGGATCGACTCAACCAAGAGGTCTTCGTGGCGCTGCATCACGACCGGACCAAGCTCTTCACCGAGAAAGACGTGCTCGCCTGGGTCGCAAGCAAGGGCGTGGACGTCGCGACCTTCGAGCCCTTGTTCAATTCGTTCGCGGTCGAGACCCAGATCAAACGCAGCGACACCCTCGTGGAGCGCTATCGCGTCGATGCCGTGCCCATGATCACCGTCGGCGGTCGGTACATCGTGGTCGGTCAGCAGGCCAAAGGCTTCCCCGAAATGCTTGCCATCGCCGATGACCTGATCGTCATGGCGCGCGAGCAGACGGCCGCGGGTTGACCGAGCCGACGATCTCCGCCGGTCAGGTCCGCGCGTCCGAGCCCAACCCGCTGCCGGACGCGACGGATCCCGGCGCGGCAGCCGACGCCGAGCGCGTCTCGACCGGACTTGCCGGACTGGACACCGTCCTCGACGGCCTGCGCATCGGCGACAATGTCGTCTGGCGTATCGACGACGTCGAGGACTACCGCGGCTTCGTCGACCCCTTCGTCGCCCAAGCCGTCGCGGGCGAGCGCTCCATCATCTATCTGCGCTTCGGCCGACATGCGCCGCTGGTCGCGCCGGGGCCGGGCATCAAGATCGTCTCGATCGACGCCTTGCGCGGCTTCGAGGCATTCACCTGCCACGTCCACCGCTTGATCACGGACTACGGCCGCGGCGCCTTCTACGTCTTCGACTGTCTCTCCGATCTGCTCTCGGCCTGGGCCACCGACCTGATGGTCGGCAATCTCTTCCAGGTCATCTGTCCCTACCTCTATCAACTGGATACGGTCGCCTATTTCGGCCTACTCTCGCGCAGCCACTGCTACACCACGATGGCGCGCATCCGCGAGACGACGCAGGTCCTGATCGATGTCAGACGCGCCGAGACCGGCTGCTACGTGCAACCCGTCAAGGTCTGGGAGCGCCACTCGCCGACCATGTTCCTGCCGCATATCCACCAAGGCGAGGCGTTTCGCCCGGTGGTCGACAGCAGCGACGCGACCCGGCTCCATGCGGACCTCGAACGCCGCAAAGGCGAGACCACCCAGCGCCAGCTCGACTACTGGGATCGGCTCTTTCTCGATGCCGCCGAGGTCCTAAATCACGACGCCGACGGCGAGCGACGCCGCACGGTTCTGGAGCAGCTCTATCACGTCCTGATCAGCCGGGACGAGCGCATCGTCGCGCTCGCGCGCCGCTATCTCGGCCTCCAGGATCTCATCGAGATCCGGGCACGCATGATCGGCAGCGGCTACATCGGCGGCAAGGCGGTCGGGATGCTGCTCGCACGCCGCATCCTGTTGCAGGACGACCCCGAGCGCTGGGAACGTCATCTGGAGCCGCACGACTCCTTCTTTCTCGGGTCCGATGTCTACTATTCGTACCTGGTGCACAACGGCTGGTGGCCCAGAATCATGCGCCAGCGCACCGAGGCGGGCTATTTCACCGAGGCCCAGTCGCTGCGCGAGGACATGCTGCGCGGCCGGCTTCCGGAAGAGGTCCGCTCGGAGCTCGAACGGATGCTCGACTATTTCGGGCAGTATCCGATCCTGGTGCGCTCGAGCAGCCTGCTCGAAGACGGCTTCGGCAACGCCTTTGCCGGCAAATACGAGAGCCTCTTCCTCGTCAACCAAGGCTCGCCCGAGCAACGGCTCGCCCAGCTCGAAGAGGCGATCTGCCGCGTCTTCGCCAGCACCATGAGCGAGGACGCCCTCACCTACCGGCGCCAACGCGGGTTGGCCGACCTCGAAGAGCCGATGGCGCTTCTCCTGCAACGTGTCTGCGGGCGCTATCACGGGCGCTACTACTTCCCGGACGCCGCCGGCGTAGGCGTGTCGCGTAACACCTTCGTCTGGGAGGAGTCGATGGACCCGACTGCCGGCATGGTCCGCCTGGTGATGGGTCTCGGCACACGCGCGGTCGACCGCATCGAGGGCGATCACGCCTGCGTAGTGGCCTTGGATCAGCCCCACAAACGTCCCTTCCGCGATCGCGACGATGCCGTGCGCTTCTCCCAGCACGACATCGACGTCCTCGATATCTCGGACAACCGGTTACGCTCGCTCGCCGTGAGACACCTCACAAGCGACCCGGAGCTGCCGCTGCGCTGGTGCGCCGAGCTCGACCGCGAAGCAACGCAACGCGCACGCGAGCGCACCGGCGGCGACCCCGTCTGGCGCATCACCTTCACGCCACTCCTGCGCGAGACCGCATTCGTCGACCTGATGCAGCATCTGCTCCAGACCCTTGAAGCCGCCTACGCCTACCCGATCGACGTCGAATTCACCCTGCATCTCGCCGACGACGGCACCCCGTCCTTCAGTCTCGTCCAGTGCCGACCGCTGCAGACCCTCGGTCTCAACCAACGTGTCGAGCTCCCGGTCGCGGTGCCGAGCCGACGCCTCTTCTTCGCAGCCGACGGCCATTTCATGGGCGGCAACATCGACCAGCCGATCGCCCGCATCATCCACGTCGACGGCCCGCGCTACAGCGCCCTGACCACGGTACAGAAATTCGCCGTCGCCCGCTTGGTCGGACAGCTCAATCGCCGCATCGCCGATCGCGACGACTGCCCTACCCTGCTGATCGGACCCGGCCGTTGGGGCACCAGCTCACCCGAGCTCGGCGTGCCCATCCGCTTCTCCGACATCAGCCTGGTCGCCGTCATCGCCGAGGTCGCCGAGCTCGGCGACGGCATGGTGCCGGACCTCTCCTTCGGCTCGCACTTCTTCCAGGATCTCGTCGAATCCCAGATCGCCTACGTCGCCCTCTTCCCGCATCTCGGCGAGGCCAGCTACAACCCCGCCTGGCTGAGCGCCCTGCCGGCATCCACTCGACTCCCGCTCGATCTGGAAGACCCCCCGGACGACGCCGTCGCGGCAGCCCTCACCTGGCTCGATGCGCGCGACACCGGTCTGCGCGTGGTCGCGGATGTCTTGTGCCAGCGATTGGTGTGTTATCAGGCGGCGGGCTGAGGGCCGAGCTCGGCGGAACGGTCTTGCCTCTTGATCATGGCGACCGATTGAGATGTACTCACCAAGTTATTACATCCAGGATCAGATCATGCGAACCACATTGAGAAAGATCGGGAATTCCCGGGGCGTGCTGATCCCTGCGGCACTCTTGGCCGAGTGCGGCATCCGGGACGAGATCGAGCTGCGACTTGAAGGGACTCGGATCGTCATCGAGCCCGTCAGCCAGACTCGCGCGGGCTGGTTCGACGGCTATCGACCCGAAAACGATCCGGACGCCTGGGATGGACTGCCGCCCGACTCCGATAGCGGAGATTGGGAATGGTGAGGAACGCCGAAGGCATCAGGCGGGGCGACGTCTATTGGGTCAATCTCGATCCCACCCTCGGGACGGAGATCAAGAAGACGCGGCCGGCCTTGGTCGTCTCGCCGGACGACATGAATGCCGCACTGCCTCGGGTCATCGTCGCCCCCATCACCTCGAAAGGTCAGCCACTTGGATGCCGGCCGGAGCTCCTGTTCAACGGCCGACCCGCGCGCATCCTGCTCGACCAGATTCGATGCGTGGACAAGCGTCGGCTCGCCGGAAAGCTGGGTGAAATCGATGTTGCAGAGTGGCACGAGATCTTGATTCGAATGCTGGAGTGATCGACCGTCGTCATCACCGGCCGATGCCCCCGGCGGGGCATGACTCCCGAGCCAACGACCGGACAGGTTCACCGACATCATCGAGACCGACGAGATCTTCGGCCCGCGGTTGGCCCGAGCGCCCGCGTTCAAAACGGCCTTGATCGTTGGACCAGCCGGTAGGACAAGCGACAGCGCAGTCCACCAGCGCCGGAGCGGGGTTCGGTGGACTGCGCTGTCGCTTGTCCACCCTACGGCGCTGAACCGCGTCCAGAGCGAGATGCTTATTTTCGAGTGAGCTCGACGTCTCGTGCTTCCACGGCCCTTAGCGGGGACGCGGTTTAAAATGATATATTTTCCGATATCTTAAACCGAGCCAACTCCACCGGCCGTCAAGTCTTCCGCGGCCGATCCCATCCAAAAACATCGCATACCGCTCCGGGCGAGGTTTAAACCAACCCCAACGCCGCCATCGCGTGGCCGACCTTCAGGAAGCCGGCGATGTTCGCACCGACCACATAGTTGCCCTTCGAGTCGAACTCCTCGCTGGTCTCGTAGCAGTTGCGATGGATGTTCACCATGATCTCTTTAAGCCGCTGCTCGGTGTGCTCGAAGCTCCAGGAGTCGCGGCTGGCGTTCTGCTGCATCTCCAAGGCGCTCGTGGCCACGCCGCCGGCGTTGGCCGCCTTGCCGGGTCCGAAGGCGACGCCGGCGTCCATGAGGACATGGATTCCCTCGGGTGTGGTCGGCATGTTGGCGCCTTCGGCGACCGCGATACAGCCGTTCTTGACCAACATCTGGGCATCCTTCGCGGTCAGCTCGTTCTGGGTTGCACAGGGCAGCGCCACCTCGCAGGGGACGTTCCAGATACAGCCGTCCTCGAGATAGGTCGCGCCGGTCTTCTCCTGCACGTAGGCACTGAGACGACGACGCTCGACCTCCTTGATCTGCTTGAGCAGGGCCAGATCGATCCCGTCTCGGTCGACCACGACGCCGTTGGAGTCCGAGCAGGCAATGACCCTTGCGCCAAGCGCTTGCGCCTTCTCGATCGCATAGATGGCGACGTTCCCCGAGCCCGAGACGATGCAGGTCTTGCCCTCGATCGAGTCACCGCGGACCTTGAGCATCTCCTCCAAGAAGAAGATGGCGCCATAGCCCGTCGCCTCGGTGCGCGCACGGCTGCCCCCCCAGGCGAGGCCCTTACCGGTCAAAACGCCGGACTCGTAGCGGTTGGTGATGCGCTTGTACTGGCCGAACAGATAGCCGATCTCGCGCCCGCCGACACCGATATCGCCCGCCGGAACGTCGGTGTGCTCGCCAATGTGGCGGTACAGCTCGGTCATGAGGCTTTGGCAGAAGCGCATGATCTCGGCGTCGGACTTACCCTTGGGGTCGAAGTCGCTGCCGCCCTTGCCACCGCCGATCGGCAGACCGGTGAGCGCGTTCTTGAAGATCTGCTCGAAGCCGAGGAACTTGATGATCCCCAGATAGACCGAGGGGTGGAACCGCATGCCGCCCTTGTAGGGGCCGAGCGCGCTGTTGAACTCGACCCGGAAGGCGCGGTTGATCTGGATCTGACCGCGGTCGTCCTGCCAGGGCACGCGGAAGATGATCTGACGCTCCGGCTCGCAGATGCGCTGGATGATCTTCTGATCCGCCAGTTCCGGATACTTGACCAGCACCGGGCCGAGGGTCTCGAGCACCTCGCGCACCGCCTGGTGGAACTCGGTCTCGCCCGGATTGCGGCGCAAGACATCCTGAAAGATCGGCTCCAGCTTCTCGTCGAGGCCTGCAACCATGGTGAATACCTCCAAAACCGCTCCAGCAGGCCGATCGACCGTCAGGCGGTTTACATCAGTGATGGGGATCCCGGATCGGAGACACCCTTGAGTTGGGGCTGCGACACCAAAGCATCCGTGAAGACCGGCTCGGCCGGTCAAATGCGCCACAGGCAGGCCGCGAGCAAGGCGCGGCAATCCCCGGGCGGCCCGCAATCATGCCTGAATCGGTGCGGCCGGCGCTAGAGTTGCGGGCCGCCAAGTGGAGGTCACCTCGGACAGGACGCGTCCGCGCCCATTGCCTATGTCATCTGCTCGACGGTGATCCCGAGCGCTGCGGCGAGCTTGGCCTTGGTTGCCTTACGGGCCTTGTGAGCGCCGGATTCGATTTGCGAGAGGGCTGCTTGCGTCATACCGGCACGCGCGGCAACGTCGGCTTGCGTAAGGCCAAGGTACTCGCGCCAGGCGCGAGCCGGGGTCATCTCATCACGAATGATGTAACCCACGACCTCGTTTGGAATCAGCTCATGTGCGCGCGCATAGTGCCGCACATACTCGTCATAGGGCAGAACGACAAAGGCCGGTTGCCCGTCAGGCCCTTTGATGATCTGCAAGTCAGTAGGTGCGTTCATTGCGTTTCTTGACCTCCTCGATCAGGACGATACGGACGGCGCCGTCGAACTCAAAAAAAACACGATAGTCGCCGATGCGAAGTCGGTACGGATAGACGTGATTGGTGAGCTTTTTGACGTTGACACAATCCGGAAACGTCGCGAGTAACTGCACCTCGGCGAAGATCCGCTGACGGGCGGACTTATCCTTGATCTTACGCAGTTGTCGGGCTGCCTTGCAGGTCCATTGGATTGTGTTCATGTCCATAAAATAAGAAATATATAAGATTTCCGCAAGCGTCCTTTAGTCGCCCGGCATGCGCGGCGGTGCGGTGCGCCGGATGAGCGCGATCTCGTCGTCGCTCAGGCGATAAGCCTGATTCACCAGGTCGGAGAGACGGCGTTCGAGGGCGCGGATCTCGGCGGCACGCTGCTGCATGGGGCTCGCATAGCGGACGTGGGTGTCGGTCAGCTCGCCGATCGCGGCGGGCGTCAGACGGGGCGCGCCCTTGGGGCGACGCTTGCGGACCTCGGCGGCGAAGGCGTCGCCGGTCAGTCGGGCGAAGTCTTCGAGCTGTTGGCCCGGTTTCTCGACGGCGAATTCGTGGCGCAGCCAGTTGAGCAGCTCGCGGGTTTGGTTGCGGGCTTGATGATCTCGGCGCAGGCGGGATCCGCGCCGATCAGATCCGCGCGGGTCGCCTCGTCGATCAGGAACGCCTCGTTGAACCCGGTCTTGATGCCGTACATCGGCTTGCAACCGACAAAATCGGCCAGCGGCACACCACGCTCGCGTAGCCGTTCCATCAGGGTCTCGACCTCCGGTGACTCCAGGCTCCAAGGGCCGGCACCGTAACGGCTCCAGGGCACCGGATAGGCGTGCTCGTGGAAATAGTGCTGCAGCGACAGCTCGGTGGAGCGGTCACGCGGGACCGGGCAGACGCTCACCATCGGCGGCTCGGGCGGGTCCGCTGCGGTCGGCGGCGCGACGTCCGCGCTGTCGTGCGCCCCGTTATCCGCACAGTTGTCTGATGCCGCGGATCGCGGCCGAACGACGATGATGCAGGGGAAGGTGTCGGCGTCCTCGAAGATGGGTGCATGGCCGAAGTCCAGGATCTCCTCCAGCACAGCGCGCTCGCTGAAGAGTCGGCGCAGCGGCTCGCCGTAACCGGCACGCAGCCATTTGTTGGTGACGATGTAGCTGAGCGTGCCACGGGGCGCGAGCAGCTCCAGACCGCGCTCGTAGAAATAGACATAGAGATCGGCGACGCCGTGATAGCTGGCATAGCGTCGGGCGAGATAGGGTTTAAGCGGACCCAGAGCCTCCTGGCGCACATAGGGCGGGTTGCCGATGACGACATCGAAGCCGCCCTGCGCGAAGACCGCCGGGAAGGCAGCGCGCCAATCGAAGGCACGGCGATCGGGCGGAAGCGCGGCGAAGGCATCGACGAGCGCCTGATCGGCCGGGGTGCCAGCCGGGGCGTCGGGCGGCTCGACGAGCGAGTTGCCGCAGCGGATGTTGGCGTCGAGATTGTTGAGCGGCTTGTCGCGTCGGGCGGTCTTGAGCCAGAGACTCAGCTTGGTGATCTCGACCGACTCGGGGTTGAGGTCGACCCCGAACAGGTTGTCCTGCAGGATCTGGCGGTCGAGATCGAACAGGCCGAGCTGTCCGGGCGCGCCCGTCAGCTCGGCGATCGTGCGGTTGACCCGCTCGTACTCGCCGATCAGATACTCGAAGGCGGCGACCAGGAAGGCACCCGATCCACACGCCGGATCCAGCACCTTGATGCGCCGCAGGACCTCGAGATGATCCACCCAGATCTTCAGACGGGTCTCGTTGGACAGGGGTCCGGGCTTGCCGGTGCGATGGCGGGCCTCGATCTGCGCATGATGCTCGGCCAGCCAACCGCCGATGGTGCGCGCGACCATGAAGCGGGTGATGAGATCCGGGGTGTAGAAGATGCCGTCGCGCTTGCGTCGCGAGCGCTGCCGGTCGTCGGCCTCGCCGCGAATCTCGGCGCGGATGGATTCCAGGTCGGTGATCGACTGCTCGAAGATGTGGCCCAGGATGTTGACATTCAGATCGGTCTCGAAGTCGTAGTCCGAAAGCGCACGGATGCCGTCGAGCGCGGCATCGGCCACCACCAGGGCATCGAGCGCGGCGTCCTTGTCGAAGAGACCGCCGTTGTAGGCGTTGATCTGCATCGCCGGCAGGCCCTTATCCATGGCATCGAAGAGACCGCAGAGCTGCTGCCAGCGCGAGACGCTGACAAAACCTTCGGTCTTGACGGTCAAGGCGCTGTTCAGCACCTTGGCCGGCAGCAGTCCGATATCCTCGCAAAAGCAGATGAAGAGACAACGGTCCAGCAGCTTTTGGGCCTGCTCCAGAAGCTGCACGGCATGTGACTCGGCCGACTCGGACAGAGGCGCCGGGTTGTCGGCGCGAAGCCGATAGAAGAGATCGAGCCGCAGATCCCGATAGAAGACATAGAAGGCTTTGGTGATCCGCTCCTCGGCCACGTGCGTGTGGCTGGCCAGACGTTCGACCGGACTCGGTGCGGCGGGATCGGCGCCGAGCAGGGTCTCGCGACCGAGCAGGAAAAGGAAGACGTCGAGCCGCTCGGGATCGACCAGATCGGCAAACCAGAAGCGCTGGCAGTAACCCTGCCCGCGATCGGTGCGATACAGACGCAGCTCGATAAAATTGCAGACAATGACCCAGCGGCAGCCGTCCACCTTGGCGGCATAGCCGAACGCCTGCTCCACCGGCGTGAGCTTGCCGTAGCCCGCGCCCTGCTTGGTGTCCAGATCCGCGCCGGGTGCCTTCAGCTCCAAGACCGCGCGGGTGAGATCCACGGCGGACCCGAACCAGCCGAGGCGTGCGTCCGGCGGTCGATAGCCCTTCACCGTCTTGGAGCTGGTCTCGGGCTCCATGTGATGCGTGCCGTCGGAGCCGACGAGCTGGCGAAAGCCGAGCAGGCGGTCCATCACCTCGCTCAGGAATTGGCCTTGCAGGGGTTTTTCCTTTTGGCCAAGCAGGGTGCCGTTCGCGGCACCGGTGGCCCAGCCCAAGGCGATTGCTCTCCGGGTTTCATCCAACGTCGGCGGCAGCTCGCGCAGTGCGTCGGCCAGTAAACGGCGGTTGAACAGGGGTTTCAGATAATCGGGCATGCCTTCGTCCCTTTTGGGCAGCGCAGCGGGGCGCCGGTTGGTCCGGTCGCTATTAGAACACTGGAACCGCGCCGGCCGGCGCTCTTCCGAGTCGGTAAGGTCGGCGCTAGCCTTACAGCCTGCGTCGTCGTTGCATCATATGGCCTCTCGCCGTACAGTTATCTGTACAGTAGAGAGAGGCAATCCGATGAATACCATGACCTATACCGAGATCCGACGCAGGCTGGCCGAGACGATGGAACGGGTCTGCGACGACCACGCACCGATCATTGTCACCCGGAAAAACTCTCGCTCGGTGGTCATGATGTCGTTGGAAGACTTCGAGGCCCTCGAGGAAACCGCTTACCTCTTACGCAGCCCGACCAATGCACGCCGCCTCTTGGAATCGATTGCGGAGCTCGAAGCCGGCGGCGGAACCGAGCGAGCGCTCGTGGAATGAGGCTCATCTTCTCCGAGCGCGCATGGGAAGACTATCTCTACTGGCAGGGTGCCGATCGCAAGATGCTCATTCGGATCAACAGGCTCATCGGCGACATCCAGCGTGCGCCCTTCGATGGCTTGGGCAAACCCGAGCCGCTCAAGCACGGTTTGGCCGGCTATTGGTCACGACGCATCAACGACGAGCACCGTCTCGTCTACAAGGTCGAGGAAAACGCCCTCCTCCTGGCACAGCTGCGTTACCACTACTGACTCCTGCGTGTCAACGCATGGTCGATCTGCGTAGCACGTGGCGCGGAGCGCCAAGGGATGCGTGACACCGCGGAGCGGTGTCACGAGAATAAGAGTAAGAACCGGCGGCATGAGATCACCTCGGCCGTCAGCACCGTAGCTATAGGGTAGGGAAGGCTCACGCCTCCCCTCCCTCCGGTAGGGTCGAGAACTGGCGCGCCGAGGTTAGGGTCCGGTGGATCCTCCAGCGCTTTCGCGCTGGCCCTCAGTCCGGCTCCCATGATCACGTTTCCAGCCCCCGCCACGTCAAACCCGGCGTGCCGTTTTCCGGCACCGGGCTTTCCTGCCGACTTCACATCCAGGGTTATGAGACCGCTTGCACTGGGAGCGCTTTCGGCTTACGCAGCCCGATTCGGTACCCGTCGTAGAGCCCGAGCACCTCGTATAGCCACGTCCTACTCCACCTCTTCCAGCCAAAGCCCTGACGCTGCCGCGCGCGCATCAGATGGCGCCGAATCTTCTTCTCCACCCAATCTTGGACATACCCGAAACAGCGACTGGAGTGCCCCACCCGAAAGTAGCCTACCCACCCCCTGAGGATCGGATTGATCAAGGCGATCACCCGATCGATCGGCTGCGAGCGGTAGCGGCGGAACACGTCCTTGAGGCGTTGTAGGATCGCGGTACGCGCCTTCATCCGTGGCGTGTAACGCGCGCCCCAGACCCCGCGCCGAGTCTTGGCCCGGCGGAAGTCAAAGCCCAGGGAAGCTGAATGCCCCTCCCCGGCTCAGGTCCAGCCGTCGTGTCTTGTCTTGATTGAGTTGCACATCGAGCTTGGCCAACTCCTCGACCAAGCGTCGCCAGGCCGCGTCCTTGAGCCAGTTCCACCGGCGATACCCATCGACCAAGATCACCAGGTCATCGGCATAACGGGCATACTCGATATAGGTATAGCGTCCGTTGCGGGTGACCTCCTTGGCCCGCTCCAGCATCCGGTCGACCTCGTTGAGGTAGAGGTTACTGAGCAGGGGTGAGATCACACCGCCTTGCGGAACGCCCCGCTTGCCACTGGCCTTGAGGATACGCTTGAGCAAGCCCAAGACCTGATCATCGCGGACCCGCTCCGCCACCTTCCCCAAGAGGAGATCGTGACGAACCGTGTCGAAGTAAGACGCCAGGTCCACATCAATCACATAGGTCTTGTTGCTCACAATGGCCTCGGCCACGCGCTGCACGGCTTGATGCGCCGTGCGCTTGGGTCGGTATCCATAGCTTCCATCCTGGAAGTCAGCCTCGAAGATCGGCTCCAGAATCAGCTTGAGCGCCCCCTGGACCACGCGATCGCGAATGCAGGGAATCCCCAGGACGCGCATGCGCCCGTCTCCCTTGGGAATCTCCCGGCGGCGATTCGGTTGCGGTCGGTAGGTTCCGATGACCAGCTCATCCCGGATGCCTTTCAGAAACGCCTCCACGCCAGCCGCCTCGATGGCCGCGAACGTCACCCCGTCACTGCCGGGGGCACCGTTGTTCGCTTTCGCCATCGCATAGGCCGCGTGCAGGGTCTCCTCTTTGCACACGTGGACGTAGAGTCCCCAGAAGCGCCAGGCCGGTTCAGCCTTCGCCTTGATGTAGATCCTCTTCCTCAGGTCTTGCAGATCGATGGGCGTCGTTGTCATCTCGCCCCTGCCTCCCATCTTGTTCAAGGATTGCCAACAGTAGGGCGCCTTCGCTCCACGGACATTACCCCGCTTCAGCGCTACTACGCGCCCATCCGCCACCCGCTCGCCTTCGGTCCACTTCCCGGTGTCGCCGGTTATAAGACCTACCTTGCTCCGGGGATTTCGCCCCGGGGCGAGACGGGCTTCTCCAGTTGCTTAGCGTGCCCTTGCCACCATGCCGTCGCTACTCACCCCGCCGAAGTGGTCGGATCGTCTCGGTCAGATTTCGACCCGCCATGCTGCCTTCGCCCCACGGTTGCAGGCTCGGCCTTCGGAGCTACGCATTGTCGAGGCCATCATTGCGTTCACTGTTGTTACGGCCTGGTGACTCGCCACCTCCCCAAGGAAGGTGCTGTCGATCGGCTTCAGAGTCTTGGTCTCCCGCCACCCTGCGATCCAAGCTACGGGGCTCCTGACTGTTACCCCGGCAGGACTGTCTCCTGCTGAACACGCCAGCCTTCGCTGGACACACAACCGTACGTGCGGTTCTCCCGCATACGGCTCTCCGGTCGAGCGTTTCCTCATCGGGATCGGCACGCTACGGCATGGGCTTCGGTCAGGGTGAAAAGCCCAAGCTTCGCGAAGTAGGCATTTGGCCAACGTCGATGCGTTAGGGGGCTTAGGCCCCATCCCTGCTTGTGGTGGCGGCGCAATAACAGGGCGCGTAGGCGGCGGCGGACAAACTTGTCCACGTCGGGAAACTCGGTGCGGTAGGCGTGCTTGAAATATTCGTACCAGCCTCGCAGCGTGAGGTTCAATTCCTCCACGATCTGCGCCATGCTCCCGCTGCGCGAGCGACGGGTTTTGGCCCGCACGGCCTCGCGCAGTGCCTTGCGACTCTTCTTGCGCACCCAACGGCGCCCCGCCTCGAACCGGTAGCCCAGGAATTCAAACCCCTGCCCCGGTTCACGGCAATCGCCGATGTGGGTCTTCTCGGGGTGGAGCGTCAGCCCGTTGGCTTGGGTCCACGCCCGGACCGCTTCCAATGCGGCTTGCGCCTCGTCCCGGTCCCGACAGAGGATGACGAAGTCGTCGGCGTATCGAACCATCTTCCAACCCCGCTCGGTGATCATCCGATCCAGGGGGTGCAGGTAGAGGTTGGCCAGCAGCGGACTGAGCACCGCACCTTGGGGGGTGCCCGCCGTGGGGGTCCAACACTCCAGGCCGTCCATGACCGCTTGCTCCAAGAAGCGCCCGATCAGGTTCAGTACGCGACCATCGCTGATCCGTTCGGCCACCCGTTCCAGCAGTGGCTGATGCGGGATGCTGTCGTAGTAGCTCGCCAGGTCGGCATCCACCACTGTGGTGTAGCCTTCGCGCAGGAACTCATCGACCTGCCGCAGCGCGTCCTTGCATCCTCGTTGCGGTCTGAAGCCATAATTCACGGGCAGGAAATCCTTTTCAAAGATCGGTTCCATGACCAGCTTCAGCGCCGCTTGCACGATGCGATCTTTGATCACGGGGATTCCCAGCGGGCGGCGTTTGCCGTCACCCTTGGGGATGTAGACCCGTCGCACCGCATCGGGCCGGTAGCGTCCCGCGGCGAGGTCATCATGCAGTTCCGCCAGGTAGCGATCCGCCTGCGCCTCGAAGTGCTCAATCCGCATCCGATCCACACCCGCCGCGCCGTGATTCGCCCGCACCCGTTCCCAGGCCAGGCGCAGCGTTGTCGGGGCATGAACCTTATCCATCAGACTGTACCATCGCCCTCCCTTCACCCCGTTCTCCAGGGCTGCCAACATTCGGTCCGTCCACACCGATGCTTCCACCCACTGCCAAGAGCGGGTGTCTGTCTCACGTTTAGCCCATCTTTAACACGGTCGGGGCCGATTTCGTGCCCGCAGGCGATCTATACCATTGATTCATATGTACACGGCCGCACAAATCTGAAAAGTAGTGCCATATTATTTCGGCCTGCCCCTAGGCGCCCGGCAGCGCATGGGCTAGCGTACGGGCATGTACATCCGTCGCACCCACACCCGCAACAGCGCCACCGGCGAGCGCTACCACACTCACCGGTTGGTGCGCTCCACGCGGGTCGGCGGCAAGGTCCGGCAGATCACGCTGCTGAACCTGGGGCGCCATTTCGCGGTGCCGCCGGCCGAGTGGCCGACGCTGTGCGTGCGCCTGGAGGAGTTGCTCGGCGGGCAGGGCGTGCTGCTGAAGGTCGAGATCTCGGCGGAATTGGAGCGCACGGCGCAACGCCTGGGCGCCCAACTGTTGGCGCGGCAGCCGGTCACGACCCCCGCGCCGTCCCCGACACCCGAAGCGCCGACACCGGACGCGGCGCCGACTCCGGCGGCACCGCCCGAGCTCGACACCATCGAGGTGGACTCGCTGATCTTCAGCCGTCCGCGCTCGGTCGGGGTGGAGTCGGTGGGGCTGTGGGCGATGGCGCAGCTGGAGTTCGCCACCCTGCTGGAGACCTTGGGCCTGAACGCGCCCGATCGCACGGCGATCCTCGGGGCGATCATCGCCCGGATGGCCGCGCCGGGCTCCGAGCGGGCCACCCGGCGCTGGTTGGTCGAGACCAGCGGGTTGGGCGAACTGCTGGACGTCGACTTCGAGGCCATGAACCTGATGCGCTTCTACCGCGCTTCCGATGCCCTGCTGCGCCACCGCGCCACCATCGAGAAGACGCTGTTCGCCCGGGTCAGTGAATTCTTCGGGCTGGATTGGACGGTCACGCTCTACGATCTGACCAACACCTTCTTCGAAGGCGAAGCGGCGGCCAATCCACGGGCCAAGCACGGCCATTCCAAGGAGAAACGCAGCGACTGCCCGCTGGTGACCCTGGGATTGGTACTCGACAGCAGCGGCTTTGTGCGCCGCTCCGAGGTCTTCGACGGCAACGTGGTCGAGGGCACGACCTTGGAGGGCATGCTCGCCGGGTTGGGCGCCCCCGCCGGCGCCCTGGTGGTGATGGATCGCGGCATCGCCACCGAGGAGAACGTGGTGTGGCTGCGCGCGCAGGGGTATCGCTATCTGGTGGTGAGCCGGGAGCGGCAGCGCCAATTCGATGCGGACGCGGCGATCTCGATCCAGACCGCCGGCGGGGATCCCGTCGCCGTGCAGCGTGTCCTCGACGCCGAGGGCGAGGAGGTTCGCCTCTACTGCTATTCCGAGCGCCGGGCGCACAAGGAAGAAGGCATCGCCGAGCGGTTTTGCACGCGCTTCGAGGCGGCCCTGCAGGCCCTGCACGAGGGACTGGCCCGCCCGCGCACCACCAAGCGCATCACCAAGCTGTGGGAGCGCATCGGGCGGTTGAAGGAGAAGAGTCACGGCGTCGGGCAGCACTACAGCATCACCGTCGAGCCGGATGCCGGCGGGGTCAACGCCCAAGCCATCCGCTGGGAGCGCCGGCCGGTCGACGGCACCTTGGTCACGCACCCCGGGGTCTATTGCCTGCGCACCAACGAGCTGACGTGGGATTCGGAGCAGCTGTGGCGGACCTACGTCATGCTCACCGACCTGGAGGCGGTGTTCCGCTCCTTAAAATCGGAGCTGGGTCTGCGCCCGGTCTATCACCGGACGGCGGAGCGCGCCGAGGGACACCTGTTCATCACCGTGCTCGCCTACCAGTTCGTCCAGATCATCCGGCGGCGCCTGCAGGCGCACGGCATCACCGACCGGTGGTCCACCCTGCGCGCGATCCTCGCCGGTCAATGCCGGGTGACCGCCACCTTCCGCCGTCCCGACGGGCGTGCCCTGCATGTGCGCAAGGCCACCCAGCCCGAACCGGCGCAGCTGGCGATCATCCGGGCACTCGGCAGCGACCCCGTCCCGGGAGGTGTGCACAAAATGATTGTCTGAACCCTCATCCCGAAGAATGGCATGTTTGTAGTGCCACTCGCCCACTTCGTTTGGCGTAAGCCAATGAAAGACAAGGGCGCTTTGGATGGGGTGTTAAACTTAGGTTAGTCGTTGCCGACACTGCCGAAACTGCTCTGTTTTGCTGCATCGCTCTGGTCATTCCAGATCGCTCTTCCTATCCCCCTTCCCTCGACGCGGCTTTGCTTTCCGCGCTTTTCCGTACCCGGTCTCAACGGTAGGCAGGGTCTGCGCCCCGGTGTCTCGAGGATCGGCCGTTTCCAGCCGATGGCCCTGGTTGTCCGAGCGTACGTGCGGTACTACGAGGACTCTGACTCCTGCCCCCGGTCACCTCCGCGGGCAGGTCTCCCTGCTTCTCTCGTTTCACCTTCCGACCATTCCATCCCCAAACATACCCGGTGGTCCACTCATCGCTTTGGGCGCCATGTCAGCGTGAGCGGTGCGTTTCAGGCTTCGCCATGTCACGGCAGGCTCGCCACCACCGAACACCGAAACGGGTTCGTCATCCTACGGACTGGTCGTTCGCCTCCGGTTGCTCCCCACCCCGCCTCGCGGCGACGCAGTAACCTTCGGCTACGGGGTTATGGCTTGCCCCGATACGGACTTTCACCGTACTGTTGAAACGCCTCTGCAGGCGTACCGTGACACCGCTCCGCGGTGTCACGCCTCTACTGGCGCTCCGCGCCACGTGCAGAGGAGACGATCGGAGGCTGAAACGCCGGGAGTCAAGATGCAGTTCACAACGAAGCAAACATTCGAGTAGAGTACACGAAACGATATATCCACGGAGCGCCAATGGCTCGGACACGCTACCGTTTCGCCTCGCAGGAGCACCCACATTTCTTGACGTGTACCGTCGTCGAATGGCTGCCCATTTTCACTCGACCCGAAACCGCGCAAGTGGTGTTCGACTCTTGGTCATACCTGCAGGAGCATGCTGCGCTTCGCATCTACGGCTTCGTCGTGCTGGAAAACCACCTGCATGCGGTGGCGCAGGCACCAAACCTGCCGGATGTCTGGAAGCGCTTCAAATCCTACTCGGCCCGGAACCTCATCGATCTGCTCAAGGAGCAGGGCGCAAGACGGCTGTTGGATCGCATGGGGTTCACGTTCAAGGCGAGACGCAGCGATCGCTCGTATCAGCTCCGGCAAGAGGGATCGCATCCGGAATGCATCGAGGGGGATGTCATGTTGAGACAGAAGCTGGAGTACATCCACAACAATCCGGTGAAGAGGGGTTTTGTGGTTGATCCGGAGCATTGGCGCTGGTCGAGCGCGCGCTGCTATGCCGGGCGCGCGGGGTTGGTCGAGGTCTTCAGGGATTGGTGATCCGTTCTCGGACGGGGCGCGGAGCGCTAGTAGATGCGTGACACCGCGGAGCGGTGTCACGAGTTAAATCAGGAACGCCTATGTGAAAGGGTTCTTGAGACGACGCCCTGCCGACGGTTGCGGACGTCGGGAGCCGCCATCTCACAGTGTCAAATCGATCCCCGACACCAGCACACCGGGCAGCAGCGCGCTGTCGGTCGAGCGCCCGTCGTAGGTCTCGGCGGAGAGGAGCAGCTCGCGCTCGCGCGTCAGTTCCTCTAGACGATCGCCGAGCAGATGGTAGAGGCTGTCGTCGAAGCGCATGACCTTGACCGGGGCAACGATCTCGCCGGCCTCGACCCAATAGGTGCCGAAGCGGGTCATGCCGGTGACGCGGCAGTCGTTGGGATCGGACCAGTTGCAGTACCAGAGATTGCCGATCCACAGACCGGTGTCGAGTTGGCCCAACACCTCGGAGACATCCAGCGTTCCCGCATCCAGACCGAGCGATCCGGGTGCGTCGCTCGCGGCGTTGACCGGTTCGCCGTATTCCTTGCCCGAGCGCGCATCGACCAGGCATCCGGCAAAGCGCCCCCCTTCTACCAGCGCGACACGCGGCGGTGTCGGAAAGCCTTCGGGGGTGAACCGGGGTGCAAGACCGCGGTCGTGCTCTTCGTGGATCCCGACGCGCGGGTCGAAGCTGCGCTCTCCGCGCGCCATCTTGAGCAGCGGGGTCTGATGGGTGCGGTGGCTCTTCAGATCGAACCCGCCCCAGGCGAGCATGCCCATCAGCTCGCCGACGGCGCTCGGCGCCAGATAGGCCCGGTAGCGTTCCGGCTCCAGGATGCGCGCCGGGCGGGACATGATGTGCAGCCCCTCGCGCATCGTCTCGAGCTTGCCGCGCAAGATCGCCGGATCCCAGTCAAATCCGCTGTAGGCGGATTTGACTGCTTTGTCGGCCTCCAGATAACAGCTCCAATCGAGGTTGAAGCTGGTACTCGCATGCCAGTGGCGGTGCCCGATCGAGCTTGCGAGCCCCTCGGCGATCTCGCCGCTCGCCCAGATCCCGACCAGGTCCATCTCGTCGGCGGACGCGATCAGCTCGCCGATCGCCTCGGCGGCGACCGGGAGTCGTGCGTCGCCGCAATGGTCGCTCTCGGACGCCTCGGTTGAGTAACTGAGGTAGGGATCGTCCGGGACGTGCGCCAAACGCTCGCGCAGCCGGGCGAGCAGACGCCGCGCGCGGGACCGATCCTCGGTTGGATCGCCGCTCAAATCGCAGCCGCCCTCGACCTGTCGAACGCCCTCGATCAGGGTCAAGTCCAAGGCGGTCGCCCCGACA
Organism: Thiocapsa rosea; assembly: GCF_003634315.1. Classification (NCBI taxonomy): domain Bacteria; kingdom Pseudomonadati; phylum Pseudomonadota; class Gammaproteobacteria; order Chromatiales; family Chromatiaceae; genus Thiocapsa; species Thiocapsa rosea. The sequence continues at coordinate 3,413,220 of NZ_RBXL01000001.1, read as the reverse complement.
TGACCGGCCTGACGCACCCGGTTGCGGTTGAGTCGCACGAAGTCGGACGACTCGTTGGAGAGGTTGGAAAAGAGGATCTCCGCGCCGTGCAGCTCGGCGTTCAGATGATCGGCCAAGGCGAAAAAGGCATCGGCGTTCATTCGCCACCTCCGAACACGGCAACGTCGCGAAACAGACAGGGCGGCGTGGCATGGCCGACGTAGACCGATTGGTTCGGCTCGCCCTTGCCGCAGTTGCACACCCCGCGGATCTCGAGGCTTTCCGGCCCGCCGACGCCGTCGAGGCTGCGCCAGAAGCTCGCGGAGATGCCGCGATAGCCGGGGTTGCGCACCAACCCCTTGAGTTCGCCGTCCTCGATCAGCCGACCCAGCTCGCAGCCGAACTGGAACTTGTTGCGACTGTCGTCGATCGACCAGGAGCGGTTGGTGTCCATCAGCACACCCCGCTCCACCTGCGCGATCAGATCGGCCAGACTGCCCTCGCCGGGCTCCAGGTTGATGTTGCCCATGCGATCGATCGGCGGGCGATCCCAACTGCTGGCACGCGTGTTGGCCGTACCCGGCAGACCGGCGCGCGCTTGGGACAAGGATCCGCCGAGCGGACGCTCCAGGATGCCCCGTCGAATCAGGTATTCACGCGCGGCGGGCGCGCCCTCGTCGTCGGCGACCCCCGAGACCAGCTCCATCGGCACCGTTGGATCGAAGGTGACGTTCAAAAGCTCCGAGCCGTAGCGGTAGCGCCCGAACATACCGGGGGTGACGAAGCTGGTGCCGGCATAGTTGCGCTCGTCGCCCAAGATGCGGTCGAGCTCCAACGGATGGCCGATGCTCTCGTGGATCTGCAGCACCATCTGGCTCGGCAGCAGAACGAGATCGCGGGTGTCTTGCGGACATTCCGGGGCATCCAGAAGGGCGAGCGCCTCCTCGGCCACGCGCGGGGCGTCCTCGAGCAGACGCACGGCGACGATCCGTTCCAGACCACCCTGCTGCGAGCCGTCCGAGCCGCCGCCATGCCTGCGCTGAGTCTGGCTCCCTTCATTCGCGACCGCGACCAGACCCGGATGCACATAGTCCAGAACCTGCGAGACACGCCCCCCGTCGCTCGTGATCAGGAGCTGCGCCACCCGGCGGCGCGCCAACCAAGCCGACCAGTCGACGATCCGCTCGTCGATCGCCAAGGCGTCGTTGGCGGTTTGCAGGATGTCGAGCTTCTCGCCGATCGGCAGCGTCGACCAGGGCTCCTCGATCGGCGTGCGATAGTCCGCACGGGTGCTGCTGCGCGGATAGATGCCCGCCTCGAAGAGTCCGAGCCGGGCATGGACCTGCGCCCAGCCGGCAGCGCGTTCGGCCGCGGCGCGCAGGCCGGCGGCGCTGAGATCGCTGGTTGCGCCGTAACCGATGCCGCCGTCTTTGACGAGGGTCACCATGGCGCCCGCGATCGATGTCAGTCGACTCGGCTCGACAACGCCCTGACGCACCTCCAAATGATCGTGCTCCTCGGCAACTAGACGCAGCGTCCAGTAGTCGCAGGCCGGAGCCGTGCTCAAGAACAGATCGGCGACGTCGAAAAGGTGATCCATAGGGAGATCCTGCCGTAATGAATCGAATCGGATCACTCTCGTCCAGCCGCGCTCCCGCTGTCAACCGTGTGCCGAGTCCGACTCGCGACACGAACGCTGCCGGCGATCGAGCGCCTGCCCCCGCCGCGGTCGCCCCGGCAGGATGGCCGTTGCCCGATCCGATAGTGTTACCATCTGCAGGGCAGCGTACGCGAGACGCCGGGATGCGACACGAGGCATGGGGTCCGCTCCATCCGCGAGAAGCAGGGAATGCCCCATCGGGCGGAGCACGAGGTTCGCGATTATCTCCCCGAGCAACCGAGCCCGCCGAGCGGTTTCCCCATTCAATTGTCCTGTCGAGAATGATGACTCAGCTGAATCGTCGGCGACCCACTCGCGCCTCCATCGGCCCGCCGCGCGCCGCGCAGCACAACCGCTTGGATCGCTTCATGCTCCCGGGTCTCGGTCTTATCGGTGCCGGAACACTGGCAGCTGTCGGCGCACTGCTGTGGGATCTCCGCGCACAGGCGAGCGCGCTCGGGGCGGATCCGGGACTCTGGGCGGAATTCGCGCGAACGGACCTGCCGCAGCAGACCACGCTCGTGATCGCGACAGTGGCCGTCTCCGCTGTGGTGTCGATCCTCTGGTCCTTTCTGACGACCCGCATGACCGGGCGCGAGATCGCCTTCCTGACGGAAAGCCGCGAGCGCAATCGGGCCATCATCGACAAGATGGCCGACGGCGCCGTCCACATCGACGCCGCAGGCCGATTGGTCGCGATGAACCGCGCAGCGGAGCGGATGTTCGGCTACACCTCGGAGGAGATTCGCGGCAAATCCATGTCGATCCTCTTCGCGGAGCCTTATTGCAGCGAGTACCGGGAGCGGATCGGCGACGCACGAACCCTCGGCAAGACGGATGCGCTGACCGAGATCCGAGAGCTCGAAGGGATGCGCAAAGACGCCACCGGGTTTCCGCTCTACATCGCGATGAGCCGAGTGGATATCGGCAGCAGCCGCGTGTTCACGGCGGTGGTGCGGGATCTCACCGCGACCCGTCGACAGATGGACGCGCTGGCCCGCGCGCGCGACGAGGCGATGTCCGCGGACCGGGCCAAAAGCGAATTCCTGGCGATGATGAGCCATGAAATCCGCACCCCGATGAACGGCGTCTTGGGCATGCTCGAGCTGCTGCGCGACAGTCAGCTCTCCCGCCAGCAGCAGGATTTCATCAACACCGCGGAGAAATCGGGCAGTCTGCTGCTGACGGTCATCAACGACATCCTGGATTTCTCCAAGATCGAGGCCGGCAAGCTCGACCTTCAGGAGATCGAGCTGGATCTGCGCAACATCGTCGAAGAGGTCACCGGGCTGGTCGCATCGGGCGTGCGCGAGCGCCCGATCGAGGTCGCGAGCTTCGTGCACCGGGACGTGCCCCGAGTCCTCACGGGCGACCCTTACCGCATCCGCCAAATCCTGATGAACCTCATGGGCAACGCCGTGAAGTTCACTGCCTGCGGCGAGGTCGTGGTGCGCGTCAGCCTGGATCACCCGACACCGGATGGCTGGCTCGTGCGATTCGAGGTGACGGACACCGGGATCGGGATCGATCCGCAGACACTCGAGACCCTCTTTCGTCCCTTTACACAAGCCGACGCCTCGACGACTCGGCGCTTCGGCGGTACCGGCCTTGGACTGGTGATCTCCAAACGGCTCGCCGGCCTGATGGGCGGTGAGATCGGCGTGGAGAGTACGTCCGGTGTCGGCTCGACCTTCTGGTTCACCTTGAAACTGAAGGCCGCGACGCAGGCACCGGATTGCGAGGAGAGCGATCTGTGCGGCATACGCACGCTGATCGTCGACGACAATGCCACCAACCGCCTGATCCTGGAAAGCCATCTCGCGCGCTGGGGTGCGCGCACCGAGTGCGCGGAAGACGGTGTGCAGGCATTGAAGGCATTGCAGCGCGGGCTCGAGCAGGATCGGCCGTTCGATCTGGCGATTCTGGACATGCAGATGCCGGGCATGGACGGGATCGAGCTTGCCCATCGCATCAAGGGCGACGATGCGCTCGGCGCGACCCGGCTGATCATGCTCAGCTCCCTCGGTTATCCGGGACCCGAGGCGCGTCGGGTCGGGATCGAGGTGACCCTGCTCAAACCGGTCCGCGAGATCCTGCTGCACGATGCCGCCGCCAAGGTCCTGGGGATGGCCCGACCGGATGCCGGCATCGTGCCGGCCCCCCCGAAGCGCCCCACCCGGCGATTCGACGCACGGGTTCTGGTTGCCGAGGACAATGCCGTCAATCAGAAGGTGGTCACCATGATGTTGCGCCGCTTCGGTATCGAGCCCGGCATCGCACCCGATGGTCAGGCGGCGATCGAGGCCGTTGCGCAAGAGCGGTTCGATCTGATCCTCATGGATATTCAGATGCCGAAGCTGAGCGGGCACGAGGCGACGCGCGACATTCGTGCAGCCGAGCAGGCTCGCGGCAACGGCGAGCATGTCCCCATCGTCGCCATGACCGCCGGTGTCTCCGAGCGCGATCGCGAGGACTGCTCCGCCGCCGGGATGGACGACTTCATCTCCAAGCCCGCACAGATCGCCGAGCTCGAGGCCGTTCTGCTGCGCTGGCTGCCGGGTCACGTGATCGGACCGATCGGCCACCCGCCGGCGGAAGGAGTGGCTGCGCAAGGGATTGATCCGCATCCCGCATCACATCGGCGACTTCGCTGATTCGTGGCGGTCGGGTGGTCGAGCGCAGCGCGCTCGATCGGGTTCGGCGCAGGGCGCGGTGGACGCCGTTCTCGCTCGTCCATCCGACCCACCGGTCCGAGGATCACGGCCGAATACGGGCGTCGACAGGTCAGTGCTTCGGATGTGGCTCGCCGGCGGATGCATCCGTCCGGGCAGACGCCCTGTCGATGTAGGCCAACAGCGGCTCCGCCTCCTTGCGCTTGTCGGGATCGATCCGGATCGCCTCGTCCAGAGAGGCGCGGGCGAGGTCGTAACGCGCGCTGTGCAGATAGGCGACAGACATCCCGACGAAGGCGTTGGCGCTGCTCGGGTCCAATCTCACCGTCTCGCGAAACTGCTCGATGGCACTGGAATAGTTCTGCGTCATCAGGAGCGCCCCGCCGAGACGCAGCCGGGCCAAGGCGGAGCCCTGATCGAGCGCGACCGCCTCGCGCAGGACGGTGACGGCGGCATCGAGCTCGCCGGCCTGGAGCTTGGCCTCGCCGTCTCGGATCAAAGCATCCGCATCGGCGGCGAGTGCCGCCGATGCGGTCAGCAATAGGGCAAAGAGGACGATCGGAATCGTGCGCATGGTGGGCTCTCGAATGCTGGGCGCTCCGGGTACCGGGGAGCAAAGGGTTGGGCCTGGAAGGGGTTTGGATGATCCCTGATCGAAGATGGGCACGGCGTCGCCTGCAAGTGTAGGGGCGAATTCATTCGCCCCTACATCCCCTGCAGTCCCTAAGGCCGAGCGCTCGGCGCCTTACTTCAAAGAGCCCTCCCCGTAGCGCGCCTCGAAGCCCTTGCGCACCACATCGAGCTGATCCTTGCTCATGCCGTTGAAGTACCAGTCATGTCCCTCGATGGGCTTGAAGTATTCCTCCAGCAGAGCGACGGCGAACTCCTCGTTGCCGTCCTTCTTGGCCACCACCTCTTTAAGCTCCGGGATCCACTTGAAGTAGGTGTGCTGGGCGACCTCGTACATGCCGTGCCACCAGGTGTAGTCCGGTCCGCTCATGGATGCTCCGTGGCGCGCCCGACGACCCTCGTGGTGCCAAATCTCCCACCAGGTCCACTCGATCTTCTCGTCGAAGGGGGCCGGCGTGATGTACCCGGCTTCTTTGAGTCGATCCATAACGGCCGAGATCGGTATCGCGAACTTGTCGTTGTAGAGGTCGACCACGTCGTCGAACTGCTTGTAGTGACCCGTGATTACACTCTCGGCATGACAGCCGAAGCAGACCTTTTCCATCTTGGCGCGCCGGTCCTTCCAGGTCAGTACCTCGATCACCGTCGAGCCCTTGGCCTCGTCGCCGACCGCGGGGATCGCTTGCCCCTCGGGCACGTCGAACTCCTGTCCGTTCTCCAGTTTGACCAAGTTGATCTTGGTCGAGATCGGCGGACGGAGAGTCCAGGAGATACGCTCGCCGACGTTGTGGGTCGGCCCGATCCCGGGGCCGGCGCTCATGTGGCAGGTCGCGCAGGTGGGCGCGGCAGAATAGTCCACACCTGCGACCCATTTGCGCGAGTCGAGATTCATCTCGTTGACCTTGGCGCGGTAGATGATGCCGTGCTTGGATTCGTTGTAGACCTCGATCTGCGGATGATCCGGTCCGACATGGCATTTGCCGCAGGTATCGGGCGTGCGCGCTTGGGCCCGCGAGAAACGATGCCGACCGTGACAGGCCGTGCAGGAGCCGAGACTGCCGTCGGGATTGATCCGGCCGATGCCCGTATTGGGCCAGGTCCCGGGAGTCGGGCGACCCTTGTTTTTGCCTTCGGTGTAGAACTCCAACTCGCCGCCGTGACACTGCTTGCAGCCGGCGTTGACCGCGGCGGGTCCGCCGATGACCTCGCCGAGCAGATTGTCGAGCGAGCCCAGGATCTGACCGGCCTTCGCGTGATGGGAGCCGTCCATCTCCTCGAACTCGGTCTGATGACAGGTCGAGCAGTTCTTCGGTGTCACCACGATGGAGATGAACTCGCCCTCGTGCTTGAAGGCATCGATCGCGCCCTCTTCACGCTGATGACAGTCGAGACAATGCACGCCGGCCTGACCGTGCGCGCTGTGGTTCCATTCCCAGTAGAGACCGGGGTTCTCGGTCATATGACAATCCACGCACTCCTCGCCGCGTGGATCGCCCCAGTCGACACCGGCCTGTCCGGTTGGACGTGCGGCATCAACCGTCGTTGCAAGGGCGAGAAACCCAATGGCGAGACCCAATCGGGCGAGATCGACCCGATCGAGGCCCGCGGGACTCGATCCGCGAGGATGTTGCTTCATAGTGCACTCCGGGTTCTTTGTTATGGATTCCGTCCCTGGACCAGTCGGCGAGGTCTCGCATCGAGGACGCCCGCCTGATCGACCGACACGCCGAAAACCACTCGCGCCAATCGGACTCGGCAATCATCCCTATCGCCCCGGACGATGCCGAGGGGATCTCCGGGCGGCCTTGATGCAAGTCAAATTTCACGGGCGGTTGATGGATGATTGATCTTGATCAATGCCCCTGCATCCGATCGGATATTGGCCCGGCGGAAATTGTATATACCGAGCCTACATGGGTTTTTCGACGAAGAGGAAAGGACAGGAATCGGCCGATCGGCCTTGATCTGCATCAAGGCGGAGGCCCGCGGCCTCGGCCAAGGTGCCGCGAAAACGACAATGACCGACGGGGTAGCACCGACATCCGGTGCGCGACCGCGGCCGATCGATTCCAAGTCGGATCTGTTCAGCCGAGCGATCAAACAGATCGGGGGGAACCGCATGACTCGAGCACATCCAAGCCCCGCCACGCGGCATCTTGTCCTGATCGGCCCGGCCGGCACGATCGGCCTGGCCGGATTGCTCGGACTGATGCTGCTCGGACTCGCGCCGGCAGCACCGCCATCGACCGAGCCGGTCGTCCAAGCCGACGCCGATCCGACGACCGGAGCGTCGCGCCTTCAAGCGCTCGAGCAGCGAGTCGATGAGCTGACGCGTCGTCTGCAGCAGCTCGAATCCGGAGCGAGCTCAGGAGGCTCCGCCTCTGCGCCCTCCAAGGCCGGCGACATTCATTGGAGCTTCGATGCCGCGCTGAGTCGGGATCCGTTCAACGTCAAGCATCAGAGCTTCGATCGAGGATCCGGGCGATTCGATGTTCTGCTCAAGGTCGTCGCTCCGATCCCGAACCCGACCCCCTGGCAGGTTCCGTCCGGCGCACCTGTGCCCGTGGTCGCCCGGATCGGGCTCGCAGACGGGACCGCAAGCGAGAGCCTCGTCTTTCACCTGGCCCGCGGCCCGCGGCTCGAGCCGGGAGCCATCCTTCACATCGAGGCCCAAGTCCCGCCCGATCAGGCCGCCGCCATCAGCGGCCTGTCCGTCGGCATACGCCGGGAGTGACCTGAAACGCAGCACCCGAGAAGACCTGCGTCGGCGGATGTCCGGGCGGAGTCCGGCACGCGATCGAGGGCCGGACGGGCGCGCCTGTGCTACCGTTCGTCTCATCGCTCCGACTCCCCGACGAGACCTCCCCGACGAGACATCCATGGCAACACGCTACCCTTTGATCCTGGTCGACGCCTCCGGCTACCTGTTTCGCGCCTATCACGCCCTGCCCAAACTGACCAACTCCAAGGGCGAGGCCACCGGGGCGCTGATGGGTGTCGTCAGCATGCTGCGCAAGCTCATCGACGAGCATCGGCCCGACTACATCGGCGTGGTCTTCGACGCGCCCGGCAAGACGTTTCGCGATGCGATCTATCCGGAATACAAAGCCAATCGACCGGCCATGCCCGACGAGCTGCGCGAGCAGATCCTGCCGCTGCAGGAGGTGATCCGGGCGATGGGATTGCCCCTGCTGGTGATCCCGGACGTGGAGGCCGACGACGTCATCGGCACGCTCGCGACCCGCGCCGCCGCTCAGGGCATCCCCACACTGGTCTCGACCGGGGACAAGGACATGGCGCAGCTCGTCGGCGAGCATGTCACGCTGGTGAACACCATGACGGATACGGTGCTGGATCCGGCGGGTGTCGCCGAGAAGTTCGGCGTGCCGCCCGAGCGCATCGTCGACTATCTGGCCCTGATGGGCGACAGCGTCGACAACATCCCCGGTGTGCCCAAATGCGGCCCCAAGACCGCGGCCAAGTGGATCGCCGACTACGGGGATCTAGACGGGGTGATCGCCAATGCGGAGAAGATCACGGGCAAGGTCGGGGAGAATCTGCGCGCGGTGCTGGACCAACTGCCCCTGTCGCGTGAGCTGACCACCATCAAGCGTGATGTGGCGCTCGATCTGGAGCCCACGGATCTGCGCCCTGCCCCGCCGGATCGCGAGACCCTGCGTGGTTGGTACGAGCGCTTGGAGTCACGCCGACTGCTCGCCACCCTCAAGGACTCCGACACCGGCGCCGGGGAGCCGGATGCCGCCGAGGCATCGACGGAATCGAAGCCAGAATCGAAGCCGAGCCAGACGTACGAGGTCGTCCTCACGCGAGACGCCTTCGATGCCTGGATGTCTCGAATCGAATCCGCGGACCTCTTCGCCTTCGATACCGAGACGACCGACCTCGACTACATGCGTGCTGAGCTGGTGGGCCTGTCGGTGTCCGTCGAGCCGGGCACGGCCGCCTATGTCCCGGTCGCCCATGTCTACCCGGGCGCGCCGGATCAGCTCGATCGCCTGGAGGTGCTCGAACGGCTGAAACCCCTGCTGGAGGATCCCGACCGTCGCAAGGTCGGCCAGAACCTCAAGTACGACATGAGCATCCTGGCCCGTTACGCCGTCGAGCTGCGCGGTATCGCCCACGACACCATGCTCGAGAGCTATGTCATCGACAGCACGGCGACCCGCCACGACATGGACTCGCTGGCCAAGAAATACCTGGACCACGACACCGTTCATTTCGAGCACATCGCCGGCAAGGGCGCCAAACAGCTCACCTTCGATCAGATCCCGCTGGAGCAGGCCGGACACTATGCCGCCGAAGACGCTGACGTAACCCTGCGCCTGCATCGCGCACTCTGGCCCCGTCTGGAAGCGATCCCGAGCATGGCCGCACTCTACCGGGACATCGAGATCCCCCTGATCCCCATCCTCTCGCGCATGGAGCGCCACGGCGTACGGATCGATCCGGATTTGCTCGCCGTTCAGAGCGGGGAGCTTGCCAAGCGCATCCAGGAGATCGAGATCCGGGCCTACGAGACCGCCGGGCGCCGCTTCAACATGGGCTCGCCCAAGCAGATCGGGGCCATCTTCTTCGAGGAGCTGGGTCTACCCGTGGTCGCCAAGACGCCGACCGGAGCCCCCTCGACCTCGGAGTCGGTCCTCGAGCAGCTCGCCGCCGACGGCCATGCATTGCCGGATCTGATCCTGCAGCACCGCAGCCTCTCGAAGCTCAAATCCACCTACACCGACAAGCTCCGCCAGATGGTCAACCCGGACACCGGGCGGGTCCATACCTCGTACCATCAGGCGGTGGCCGCCACGGGCCGGCTCTCATCCAGCGATCCGAATCTGCAGAACATCCCGATCCGCACCGACGAGGGTCGCCGGATCCGCCGCGCCTTCGTTGCCGAGCCGGGGAACCGGCTGCTCGCCGCCGACTACTCCCAAATCGAGCTGCGGATCATGGCCCATCTCTCGGGCGACGAACGGCTGCTCGCGGCCTTCGCGAGCGGGCTCGACATCCATCGCGCGACCGCCGCCGAGATCCTCGGGCTTGCACCCGAGGCGGTCACCGGGGAGCAACGCCGCTCGGCCAAGGCGATCAACTTCGGACTCATCTACGGCATGTCCGCCTTCGGGCTCGCCAAGCAGCTCGGCATCGAGCGGGGTGCGGCACAGGACTACGTGGATCGTTATTTTCAGCGCTATCCAGGGGTCAAGGACTTTATGGAGCGTACCCGCGCCCAAGCGCGCAAGGACCGCTATGTCGAGACCCTCTTCGGCCGGCGGCTCTATCTCGCCGAGATCGGGCACAGCAACCAGAGCCGGCGCGCTGCCGCCGAGCGGACCGCGATCAACGCACCGATGCAGGGTACGGCGGCCGACATCATCAAACGCGCCATGATCGCGACGGACACGTGGATCCAATCCGAACGTCCGCCGGTTCGGATGATCATGCAGGTGCACGACGAGCTGGTGTTCGAGATCGCTGCCGATGCGGTCGAGACGGCCGGCGCGCGCATTCGCGCGATGATGGAATCCGCCGCGGAGCTGGCTGTTCCCTTGATTGTCGATATCGGGGTGGGAGACAACTGGGACGAGGCCCATTAATCTAAATCGCGCCCGGGGTGATGTGTGTCGGATGCGGGTGCGCGAAGGCTCGGCTTTACACGCAACGAGCGGCAATGCGCGATTTAGATTAAGGTTTTACTATTAAGGCATTGAAAGTGTTCTGCCGATATGTCGATCCCGGACTGACTTCCTGTTGCATTCGGAAGGGCGTATTAGGGAATACCCCATCAGGTGATTTTTTCGCCTTAAACCGCGTCGAGAGCGAGATGCTCATTTTCGAGTGAACTCGGCGTTTGGTGAATCCAAGACCCTTAAGCGGGACGCGGATTAAAATATTAGAGTTTTGAGTATTTTAAACCGCGCCGGCTCCAGCGATTGTTAAGTCTGCCGGGGCCGATCCCATCCAAAAACATCGCATACCACGCTGGGCGCGGTTTAAACATCAGAGGAACTTACTCAAGTGTACCGGGTCATATTTGCCGAGCGCATCGGGGTTGCTCATCCCCCCTGAGGGCGACCCCAAATCCCGGCATCCCCAAGCCGGGGAAGCGATTACCTCGGAGTCCATACCCCTGGACTCCGGGGGTTCTTTTTCCGGATTCCCGGACCACAATCATTCTAAACCCATTTAACTCGCTCCCGACCGGATCCCGGACGCGGGACGATCGTGTCATCAGGTTGACATGACTCTGCCTTAAACTCGCTCGACGGCTATTTTGCCGCGCGAGACGGGATGAACGGGAATGCTGCCGGTCGATATCACACTGATCCTTCCGACGCGCGACGAAGCCCACAATATCCGGAAATTTCTGGCCTCCGTTCCCGCACAGATTCGGCTCATCGTGGTGGATGCGAGCCGGGACGAAACGCCGAACCTGATCGAGACCCTGCGTCCCGAGCGCACGCTCGTCCTGCGCGAACCCGGATCCGTCACACAAGCGAGACAACGGGGCGCTGATCTTGCGCGGACCGATTGGCTGCTGTTCAGCGATGCCGATATCCTGTTTCCGCCGGGCTATTTCGACCAGCTCGCGGCCCTTTCCGGGAGTGCGGTGTATTACGGACCGAAGCTCTCCCGAGACCGCTTCAGCGCCTATTACCACCGGATCGCACGCGCCCAAGCGCTTAGCCACGCCTGTGGAATACCGGCGGCATCGGGCTCCAATCTATTGATCCGGCGGGATGCACTCGCATGCGTGGGCGGTTTCGACCTGAGACTGACCTGCAACGAGGACTCGGAGGTCGTTTGGCGTCTTCGGCGCGCGGGTTTTCGGGTGTCGTTCCGGAAAAACCTGGTCGTTCACGCGACCGATCATCGGCGCATCGAGCCCAGCCGATTGCGCAAGACGCTGCATTCGATCGCGCGCTGCATCCTGCTTTATACGAATCTGATGCCGGTGAAATATCGCACATACGACTGGGGCTATTGGCAACATCGCGACGGCTGACGAAGACGACTCCGTCCTCGGCAAGGTTCATCGTTTCGTCACGCGACTTCAACCGATTCGTCAAGTCGAGCCTCTACTATCGCGCGAAACCGAAGATCAGGGGAGAGACTGTCCAATGACCATCGAACGCCGCTACTGCGCCCGACATCCGATCGACCTTCATGTCTCGATCCGTTATCGCAAACGCCGCTTCATCTGCGCCCGAGGCTGCAACCTGTCCGATCAGGGGATGTTCTTGGAGGTCAGCAATCTCACCCTCCCGAGCGGTGTCCTGGTCGAGCTCGAGCTTGAGTGTCTCGGCAAGGGATGGCTGATCCCGGCCATCGTGGTCCACCATCGCGGGTCCGGCATCGGCGTCATGTTCCGGGATCCTCAACCTGCCCTTTACCGCGGTCTGACGCGGGACATGACCCGACAGCCGCCGCCACCGCAGGCCGCCGACGCGACCGGTCGTCAGCTCAACCGCGTCCAGAGCGAGAGGCTCATTTTCGAGTGATTTCGACATCTGGTGCATCCGCAGCCCTTAGCGAGGACGCGGGTTAAGGTAACTTGCGGGAATCAACATCCCAACTGCGCAGACGATGGGTCGGAAGTGACGCCAACGGTCGTCGCGAAGCGGCGACACCCCCGGATAGACGACTTGCAGTCGTCCTTTTCAGCCGGCCCGACGGCCCGCGAGGTCGCAGTCAACGCGACGCACTCGAGAACCGCGCTGAACGCGCTTTGGCACCGGTTTCCGTTCAAGACGCGTAGACCAATCCGGGCAACCAGGTCGCCAGCGCGGGCCAGAGCGCGAGAAGGCCAAGGACGAGCAACTGAATCAGAATAAAGGGCACCACACCCTTATAGATGTGGAGCGTCGTGATCTCGGGCGGAGCCACCCCGCGCAGATAGAAGAGCGAGAAGCCGAACGGCGGCGTGAGGAAAGAGGTCTGGAGATTGATGGCCATCATCACGCCGAGCCAGACGGTATCCAGCCCCATCGCGAGCAACACCGGACCCACGATCGGGACGACCACGAAGGTGATCTCGATGAAGTCCAGGATGAAGCCGAGCAGGAACATCACCAGCATCACAAGCGCCACTGCGCCGACGACACCGCCGGGCAAACCGGTGAGAAATTCCGTGACCAGGTCGTCGCCGCCGAAACCGCGAAAGACCAACGAGAAGATCGCGGCACCGATGAAGATCAAGAACACCATACTGGTCACCATGGTGGTCTGACGCACGACCTCGCGCAGGGTCGACACGGTCAGCCGACCACGCACCGCGGCCAGGATCAGTGCACCGACTGCACCCACCGACGCCGCCTCCGTCGGCGTCGCTAACCCGCCGAGGATCGACCCCAACACCGCCACCACCAGGAACAGGGGCGGGATCAGCACCGAGACGACCCGCCAGGCCAGCGCGGCGCCATTGATCGGACGATCCTCGCGCGGCATCGCCGGCACCGCCTCGGGGCGGAACACCGCGACACCCACGATGTAGAGGATATAAAGGCCGACCAGCATCAACCCGGGCACCAGCGCACCGATGAAGAGATCGCCGACCGACACGGTCTCCGGCGACCAGATGCCCATATCGAGTTGCGCCTGCTGATAGGCCGATGAGAGCACATCCCCGAGCAAGACCAATACGATCGAGGGCGGGATGATCTGGCCCAGGGTCCCCGATGCGCAGATGGTCCCGGCGGCCAAGCTCGGCGAATACCCGCGGCGCATCATAATCGGCAGGGACAGGAGGCCCATGGTCACGACGGTGGCACCGACGATTCCGGTACTCGCCGCCAGCAACATGCCCACCAGGGTCACCGAGATCCCGAGCCCGCCGCGCAGGGGCCCGAACAGCATCGCCATGGTGTCGAGCAGGCTTTCGGCGACCCGCGAGCGCTCGAGCATCACGCCCATGAAGACGAAAAGCGGGACCGCGATCAGCGTCTCGTTGGTCATGACGCCGTAGAGACGGTTGGGCAACGCCTCGAGAAACGCCGGCTCGAACAGCCCGAAGACCTCGCCGACCAAGGCAAACGCGAGCGCCGTACCGCCCAGCGAGAGCGCCACCGGGTATCCGGCCAGCAGGGTGACGACGACACCGACGAACAGCAGGACAGGCATCAGCTCATGCACGACCGATCTCCCCGTCGGAGGTCGGCAGCGCCTCCTCCATCCCCGCCAAGAACAGCCCATTGCGCAGCGCGTTGGACAGGCCCTGCGCCAACAGCAGGATCGGCATGATCAGGATCAAGGTTTTCAGCAGATAGACGGCCGGAAGGCCGCCTGCCTCGCGCGATGCCTCTTGAACGCGCCAGGATTCCGCGACGTAGGCCCAACCGAGCCAGATGATCAGCACGCACACGGGGATCAGCAGCAGGAGCGTACCGATCAGATCGACCCGCGCACGCGCACGACGCGAGAGACGCTCATAGAGGATATCCACACGCACATGGCCGTTGCGCCCCAGCGTATAGGCGATGCCGAGCATGAAAAGGACGGCATGCATGTAGGTCACCGACTCCTGCAGCGCAATCGAGCCGATGTCGAACGCATAGCGCAGCACCACCACGGCGAAGGTCACCAGCACCATCGCAAGCGAAAGCCAGGTCGCCCACTCGCCGATCCGTCGGATGACGGCGTCGATCCGATCGGCGAGAACAAGCAGACGCGCCCGACCGCCCGGGCGGGGATGGTTATTCATACAGGGCTCCAAGCGTGGGGCTCACCGAGACACAGGCGACTCGGGCGATGCGTCGGATCCGCCTGAACGGAGTCGGCACCTCGCATGACCGCAGAGTCAAGATCGACAGGTCATCCCGGACGCGACTCGATCCGTCATCAATTCCATTCGAACAGGACCCACTGCGGGATCGAGATGTTGTTCGCCGCATTCTCCTGCATGTCCAGGATGCCGTCGCCATTGGTGTCGAAGAGGAAGTAAGGCGGTCCGAACTGGGGTTGGATCCGGACCATATAGAGCACCCCGCGGATGCGGTACTCGTAGATGACATCGTCGCCGGATTCGATAATGGTGATCTCGGGCTCCACCGGCTCGCCGGTGATCGGAGATGGAATCACCGTCGGCACCTCCGGAAAACCACCGCCGGCAGCCGCCGGTGGCTCCTCTTGCGCATACGCCGCCCCGAGGCCGAGCAGCAGCGGGATCGTCAGCAGGATCGTTTTCGTCACGGGACCACCACCTCACCGTCGTTTGAAAGATCTGCATGGTAGTACGAACGCACCCGGATTGCCTCATTCGGACATGCGCTCGACCGGGGCCGATAGGGTATCGTTGTCGGCCCCGACCGGAGGCGGCCTCGCGCGTCGCGAGGACCCGATCGTCTCGACCCCACAGGTTCCTGCATGACCGGACTCAACCCCCGACAACTCGAGGCGGTGCACTACACCGCCGGGCCGCTTCTGGTCCTGGCCGGCGCCGGATCCGGCAAGACACGGGTGATCACCCGCAAGATCGCCCACCTCATCGGCGAAGGCGGGATCTCGCCGCGCCACATCTGCGCACTCACCTTCACCAACAAGGCGGCTCGGGAAATGCGCGAGCGGGTCGGCAGCCAGATCAGGGGTGCGCAGACACGCGGCCTGACGATCTCCACCTTCCACACGCTTGGGCTCGACATGCTGCGTCGACACCCGGAGCACGCCGGGCTGCGCCCGCGCTTCTCCTTGCTCGACGCCCAGGACGCCGAGGCGCTGATCAAGGAACACCTGCGTCACACCAGAGGCGGCGATGCCTTCAGCCCGGCGGCCATCCAACACCGCATCTCGCGCTGGAAGAACGACTTAGTCGACCCCGCGCAGGCCGCCAGCCGGGCCGAAGACGACTTCGAGGCCCGACTCGCCGCGTTCTACGCCGACTACGAGCGCAGTCTGCGTGCCTACAACGCGGTCGACTTCGACGACCTCATCCTGGGTCCGGCACGGATGCTCGCCGAGCACACGGAGCTGCGCGAGACCTGGCAAGGGCGGATCCGGTATCTGCTGGTCGATGAATACCAGGACACCAACGGGGCGCAATACGACCTGGTGCGCCGGCTCGTCGGCCCGCGTGCGGCCTTCACCGTGGTCGGCGACGACGACCAATCCATCTACGCCTGGCGCGGCGCACGGCCCGAGAACCTGGCCCGGCTGCAGACCGACTACCCGCATCTGAAGGTCATCATGCTGGAGCAGAACTACCGCTCCAGCGCGACCATCCTCGGACTCGCCAATACACTCATCGCGAACAACCCGCACGTCTTCGAGAAGCGGCTCTGGAGCGAGCACGGCCAGGGCGAGCCGCCGCGGGTCCTGCACTGCAAGGACGAGGGCCACGAAGCCGAGCAGGTGGTCTCCGAGATCCTGCATCTGAAGTTCGCCGAAGCGGCGGATTTCGGCGACATCGCCATCCTCTATCGCGGTAACCACCAGGCGCGCCCCTTCGAGAAGGCCCTGCGCGAGCACAACGTGCCCTATGTCCTGAGCGGCGGCACCTCCTTCTTCGCCCGCGCCGAGGTGAAGGACCTGATGGCCTACCTGCGCCTGATCGCCAATCCGGAGGACGACGCTGCCTTCCTGCGCATCGTCAACACCCCGCGCCGCGAGATCGGCCCGACGACCCTTGAGAAACTCGCCAACTATGCCCGCGAGCGAGGAATCCACCTGCTGGATGCCTGCGGCGAGCTGGGGCTGGGCGAGCACCTGAGCGAGCGCCAACGCGAGCGCCTCCACGCCTTCACCGCGCTGGTCTCCGAGCATGCCCGTCGCGGCGAAACCGACCCGGTCGGGACCATGCGCACCCTGGTCGAGACGATCGACTACGCCTCCTGGCTGCGCGAGCACGCCTCCAGCCAGGCGGTCGCCGACCGCCGTTACGCCAACATCACCGATCTGCTCGACTGGCTCGGCGCACTCAAGAAGGGCGAGCTGCAGGAGAAGTCCCTCGCCGAGATGGCAAGCCATCTCACCCTGATGGACGTCATGGAGCGCCAGGACGAGGAAGAAGGCGGCGACCGAGTCAGCCTCATGACCCTGCACGCCGCCAAGGGACTGGAGTTCCCCCACGTCTTCCTGGTCGGTATGGAAGAGGAGCTGCTCCCGCACCGCACCAGCATCGAAGAGGAGACCATCGAGGAAGAACGCCGACTCGCCTATGTCGGCATCACCCGCGCCCAGCGCACCCTCACCTTCACCCTCACCCGTCGGCGCAAACGCTACGGCGAGTGGGTGACCAGCGAGCCCAGCCGATTCCTCTCCGAGCTGCCCAAGGATCAGCTGTGCTGGGACAACGCGCGCCAGGAGACCCCCGAGAACCGCAAGGCCCGCGGCCTGAGCCATCTGCATGCGCTCAAAGGCATGCTCGACGTCGACTAAACCGCGTCCAGAGCGAGATGCTCACTTTAAGAGCGAGATGCTCACTTTACGAGTGAGCTCGACGTTTGGTGCATCCACGGCCATTCGCGGGGAGGCGGTTCAAAATGATTTATTTTTTAATCTCTTAAACCGCGCCGGCCTCCATCGGTCGTCAACTCTGCCGGGGCCGATCCCATCCGAAAATTTCGCATACCGCGTGAGGCGCGGTTTAGCCTCGGACGTGTCGACCAACAGCCGACCCTGCTCAACCCGAGCGCAAGAGCGCAAGATCGGCATGGACGACCGCGGCGGATCGCAGTATCCTTCAGGGCCTTCGCCGAACCAGACCCCGATCTCGCCTCGAATCGCAGCAGTCCGGACAGCGAAACCCCTCAAAGCGCCCGTAGCTCAGATGGATAGAGTACAGCCCTCCGAAGCTAGGAATCACTGCTCCGGACAGGCACGAGGCTAGAAGTCAAAAGTCGTCAATGCGCCCGTAGCTCAGATGGATAGAGTACAGCCCTCCGAAGGCTGGGGTCACAGGTTCGAATCCTGTCGGGCGCGCCAAATCAACGCGTTACAAGTCCATTCGTTTTAGTCTAGTTTGTTGTACCTGTTTTTGTGCCATTTTGGACCTCGAAGACTTCCCGGATCACCCGCAGCTCGGAGCCGGGACGAACCACCCGCTCGGCCTCCTCGAGCAACCTCGCCAAACCCGGCGAGCTGTAGTGCAACGTGATGTCGCGATGCTCGTGTCCGAGCAACGATCTGCGGATGTCGAGCGGAATCCCCGCGTCCGCCGCCCGCGCCCCGAACGTGTGGCGAAGATCATGCACCCGGATACTCAGTCCGGCGGCCTTGCATGCCGTTCGCCAGCCGTGGTTGTTGATCCGGTAAAGCCCTCTGGTCTTGCCGTCTTTGTCGGTCTCGGTGCTCGGAAACACCCATTCGGTATCCTTCCCGCGCTGCCGCTCGATCACGGACCGCGCGGCCCGATTGCAGATCAGGAACCGCCCGTCTTGCTGGCTGGCGCTCTTGCGGCTGCTGGACTTGCGCACTTCGGGCGGAATCCACCACACCGACCCGGTCGGCATCCCCTGCTGTGCGCGGTGCTGATTCCATCTCAGCGTCGTGATCTCCGCTTGACGCGCCCCCGTCGCCAGCGCAAACAGGACAGGCCCGACGAGGTGCGACCGTAGGGCCTCGATCAATGCGTCCTGCTCGGCCCAAGTGATCGGCCGCGGCTGGCGCTCCCCCCAATCCGGCGCCCGCAGTCTCGGCGGGGCCAGCGTAAGCCACGGGGTATTGCCGTCCCGCAACACGCGCGCGGCGAAGTTCAGCACCGTCGAGACGGTACGCAACGCCCGGTCGACGGTTCCGCTCGACCTCGTCCCCCGCTGCGCATCGATCCAGCCTTGCAGCGTTCGCTGATGCACATGCGACAAGGCAAGATCGCCGATTCCCGGCAACAACATCCGCACGTCCTGCAGTGCGCGTGTGCTGTCCTTACCTCGCCGCTCCAGATCGGCGATGTACTCGGCCGCTGCCTCGCTCCATGTGTGCTCGGGCGGCGCGACGACGACGGGCCCGGCAAGCAACTGCGCCCGAACCTCCGCAACGCGCCGATTCAGGACGACGCCGGCCTCTTTTGCCGAGCGGCATCCAGTTGACTCGCGAAGTCTGACGCTCTCCCCTCCGAGCGTGACGATCTTGTTGATGTGCCAGATGTCGCCCCGGAGCTTGAGCCCCGGCGCGTGTTTCGTGTCTCGCATGCCTGTCTACCTCCTTGCGAGACGCCCGCAGGATAGATTTTAGTCTGGGAATCGGCCCACGCGTCCAGATCCGCGCGGTCATATCGCTTGCCCGTGCGCCCGATCAGGATGTGGGGCAGGAACGGTGCGGCGACGGCGTCGAACGACGTAGCCGACATCCCGAGGTACTCGGCGGCTTCCGGGCGGTGGTAGAGGCGCTTCATTCGCTTGCGTGCCTCGTATCCGGATTCGGAGTGCCTTGCTCGGCACTCGAGGAAGTGATGCGCTTCGGCCTTGCGTCGTCCTCGCCCTCGCGCGACGGCCGAGACACCTTCAACGCACAGATAGGACAATCCACGGCCCGACGTGAGAACGCACCTTGCACGTACGGGATCGCACAGTGCTCGCAGGTGCGGAAGAGCACGAGCCCCGTGGTCAGGTCGCGGGCGATCACCCAGCCATGATTGATGTCGAGGGGTGCACCGAGCGTGTCGGATGCCGCCAGCCGCGTCATCTGCTCCAGATAGAGGCGATGCCCCGTGAGCAGCGCCTCGATGTCGATGCTCCGCTGAACCGCCGCACCGCCGAAGGCGCGATATAAGCCCGCGAACACCGACGCGGTGGCCTGCCGACGCGCCGTGCCGAGGAGACTGCCGGTGCTCGGCAACTGACCGGGCAAAGGCTTGCAGCCGTGGATCTCGTGGTGCAGTTCGCGCAGCAACGCCGGCCGTAGACCGCTGATCCGTCCGACGAGCGAGGTGCGCATGCCCCGTGTGATCAGGGTAATCGCCAGCTGTGTTCTGGCGTGATGCTGAAGTCTCACGGTCGGGCGACCTCCTCGGCGGAGAGCAGAATCACCTGCAGCCCCGGCCCGAGTGCGGACAGCCCGGTCGTCCGAAGACGTTCCTGCAGCCAGCGCAAACGAAAGCGCGGTCGAAACAACAGCACGCCCGAAGCGGCCAGCTCGCGCAGCATCGCGAGAGAGGCGTGACGCAGGATGTCCAGCAACTCCCGGTCGAGACCATAGACCAAGAGGGCCTTTTCGGCGTCCGAACGGGCGAGTTCGCGGGCGCCGAGCAGCCACATCAGATTCAGGGTATCGACCTCGTGATCGAGGCAGGGCGCAGGGCTTGTCCGAGAGGGTTCCCCGTCGGGGGCCGAGGGTGTGTCCGTCATCTTCGTTCTCACGGCAGAAAGACATGTTGATGGTGTTATAATCGTGCGGATAAAGCGATACTGTCAAACAAAAAAGCATAATAAGCGACATTAAAAGCGCTATAAAGCGAATTCTGAGCGCTCGACTCGGGTGGTATGGCCATGACGACTGACAATCAAGATTATGATTTATTTCACGAAGTCTTCTGGGATGCTGCCGGATTCGCGGCGCGTCTGGCACGCGCCAAGGGCGTGCTGTCCACGAATGCGTTCGCGCAAAAGTGCGGTATCTCCGAGAGCATCTTCCGCAAGTACCTCGCGGGCGCGAGCGTACCCGGGGCGGACAAGCTGGTCGATATCGCCCGCGTAGCCGGTGTGTCCCTGCTCTGGCTGGCAACCGGACAGGGCCACGCCGAGGACGGCACGGACGCGATGGTCCGGGGCCCGGTCGACGTGACTTTGCTGGAAACCCTGCTTGAGTCCGTGGAAGCCGGACTCGACGAGATCGGCGCCACGTTGACGCCGACGAAGAAGGCCAAGCTGGTCGCGGCGCTCTACAGCCTCTATCGCAGCAGCGAGGATGTCCGCAAGGCGCCGGTGTTGGAGCTCGTCAGGCTGGCGAGCTGAACGTGACCGAGTGCACGGTTCAGCGAATCCGCCCCGGAGTGACGGTTGCACGACGCTTTTTTGCGTTGACTCGGTCGATGCCGTGGGCGACGATCCGATGTGTTTGATATCAAGTGCATATTTCGGATCACGGGACAGCGGAGGTTTTTTCGATGGTCGACAAGAGTGATGAAATCCGTTCGACAATTCGCGGGATTATGGGCGACAGCGTGCCCAAGCCGAGGCCGTCGGAGGTGGCGATGCCGGCGGTGAGCATCGATTTCGGCGGCATCAATCTGAAGAACGACAATGCGTTCGAACCCGCGCATCCGGATCATCGGATCGATTTTCCCGCGATGGCGGCTGCACCGTCGGCGGTTCAGCGCTGCCACCGACAGCAACGTAGCCTGCTGCGGGTGCTCGGCACTCTGCTGATGTTCGCCGCCATCGCCCCGCTGTACCTGGTGGAGTTCCTGTCGGACATGCCCGACAACATCATTTTGACCATCGGGTTTGTCATGCTGGTCTTGAGTCTGATCAGTTTTACGATCGCGACGATGCTCGAATCATCCTGATCCGACGACGGCTGCTCATAAGCGAGCGGCCGCTTCTCTGTCGGGCGACGATTGCCGATGCGGCCCGGTCGCGACGGTACCGCAGAGCCTCGCGCGCCATCGGCAGAGCACACCTTCCAGCGATTGCGCGGGCGATCGGGCCGTCCGTCCATCCACCGCATGGACCGGCGGAAAGTGCCACAAGCCCGGGCCAGCCGTCATCCTCCCCTGTTCGTCTCCTACTGTTCGGGTGCCGGGCCGCCCCGGCCGGGCTCGCTGGTCCACGTCGCTCCCGATAGCCGATAAAGACCCCAAAACACGCGAAAGGCGTCGAAAAGCGTCATCTTGAGCTGCTTCGCCGCGCACGCAATCGGCCTATCATCTGTTCAGCGTTCGAGGACGCTTTCCGCACCGGCTTAGGCTTCGGCCACACTGCCGGCGGGGCGATTTCTAGCGCGTTCCATGTCGGCGGCGGCAGCGTCACGATCTGCCCGGCCTGCCGGCACGGATATCACAGACAGCGATTCGGAGCCCGGAATGAAGAGCACCATCGGAGGAAACCTCCGTCACCTGCGCAGGCGATCCGGTCGGACCCAAGCCGAGGTGGCCAAGCGCGCCGGGGCCTCGCAAGCCTGGATCTGCCGCATCGAGACCGGCGACGCCAACCCGACCCTCGCCAGCCTGCGCCGCATCGCCCGCGCTCTGGATGTCGATGTGGTGGATCTGCTGCAACGCCGCCCCGAGCAGGGGCGCCCGACATGAGCCGAGCGGCACGCGATTGGGCTTGGGACTGCCGTGGACTAACGCCGGCACAGCGCTTGGTCCTGCTGGCGTTGGCCGAGCATGCCGACGAGGCGGGTGGCTGCTGGCCGTCGTTGTCGCGCCTGGCCGCGCGTGCCGAGGTCGATCGGCGCACCGTCACGCGTTGTCTGGCGGCACTCGAGGCGCGCGGTCTGATCCACCGCGCGCGCAGCCGGCCGCAGCGCACACTCTATAGCCTTGCGGTCGGCACATCCCCCGCGCAGGTGCCGACCCGCGATGGGGAGACGGCGTGGGGGAGTGAACCCATGCCCCTCGACGACGGACCTGCGATCGTCTTGGATCCGCTCGACCCGACGGGGCCGAATCCCCGAAGCGGGGGCGTCACGCCCCTGCACCGGGGGCAACAGACCCCGAAACGCAGACCCGATCCGGCGCGCCCGATTCCGCCCGACTGGGGTCCCGGTGCGCGGGTCCTGAGTTGGGCCGCCAAGCAGGGTATCGCACGCGACTGGGTCCAGGACCAGGTCGAGGAGTTCGTCGCCTATTGGTCCGACACCGGGTCGCACCGCACGAGTTGGGACGCCACCTTTATCCAGCGCCTGCAGACCCTGCAGGCCCGCACGACGCAGAGGCCACCGCATGAGCCGACCGGACGACTCGCCGACAAAGACTACGCCCGCGGCGCGACACCGCTCGATCGCATCCCCTGGCTGCTGCCGGCTGATGTCGCTTGAGGAGCTGGCGGAGCACGGACGCCGCGAGATCCGACAACTCCTGGCCGCACGCCGGGACGAGGCGCAGCGGCGGCTCGAATCGGCCGTCGGACGCTGCGGAATCCCCCCGCGCTTTCGCGCGAAAACCTTCGAGAGCTATCGGGCCACGACGCCGGAGCAACAGCAGGCCTTGAGGGTCTGTCGCAGCTACGCGGCGCGCTTTGCGGGCGGCGCCCGTCACGGCGACAGCCTGCTCCTGCTCGGCGGTCCCGGCACCGGCAAGACCCATCTCGCCTGCGCCATCCTCGCGAATGTGATCCGGGCCGGCCACACGGGGCTGTTCATGTCCGTCCCGGCCGCGCTGCGCACGGTGCGCGACACCTATGCGACGCGGGCGGCGTGCTCGGAGAGCGAAGCGCTGGCCATGCTGACCGACCCCGACCTGCTGGTGCTCGACGAGGTCGGACTGACGATCGGCAGCGACGACAAACGCCGCGCGATGCTGTTCGACGTGCTCGACACGCGTTATGCGAACCTGCGTGCCACGATCCTGATCGGCAATCTGACCGACGAGGAGATGGAGCGCTACCTCGGCGAGCGGATCATGGACCGGCTCTGCGAAGGCGACTCCGCCCTGGTGTCCTTTACCTGGCCGAGTTATCGGCGCAGCGGGGGTGACGTTTGATGTGATCCGCCGGCGGGCGCAGTCGGCACGTCCGGCTCCTCGGCCGGCGCAGCCCTTCTTCTCGTCGGACCAAGGAGGTAGGGAGCGCACGCAGGAGCGAAAGGGACGCGGCGAACCCCGAACGGACGACATGGGTACCTCGCAGGCCGGACCGGTCCCCGACAGGGGGTGAGCGGCCGCACGGAATGGGCACGCCGATGCAACGGGACAAGAAACGCCAGAACCGATGCGGCCCCTGGAGCTTCGCTCGCGATCCATTGCATCATGGATCGGATAGCGATCCCGATCTGCGGAGAATCCCCCGATGACAGCCCCAACCATCCCCCGCCTGAGCCTGGCCCACCTGCCCACGCCCATCGAGCCGCTGCCGCGGCTGTCGGACCTGCTCGGCGGTCCTCGGCTCTTCATCAAGCGAGACGACCAGACCGGCCTCGCGCTCGGCGGCAACAAGACCCGCAAGCTGGAGTTCCTGGTGGCCGAAGCGCAGGCGCAGGGTGCCCGGACCCTCGTCACGACCGGCGCCTGGCAATCCAACCACTGTCGCCAGACCGCCGCGGTGGCGGCCCGCTGCGGGATGGACTGCATCCTGGTGTTGACCGGCGAGCGTCCCGCCGAAGCAACCGGGAATCTGCTTCTCGATCACCTGCTGGGTGCGCGAATCGTCGCGACACCCGAACGCCGCGACCGCGATCGTCTCCTCGCCGAGACCGTCGAGACGGCCGCTGCTCAGGGCCAAGCCCCTTACATGGTTCCATACGGCGGCAGCAGCCCGACCGGAGCGCTGGGCTATGCCTTTGCGATGCAGGAGGTCCTCGCGCAGGGGGTCGAGGTCGACTGGATGGTCTTCGCCACCTCCAGCGGCGGCACCCAGGCCGGACTGGTGCTGGGGCAGCGCGTCTTCGGCTACCGCGGGACACTGCTCGGGATCAGCATCGACGAGCCGGCATCCGCGCTGACGTCACAGGTCGCCGCCCTGGCGAGCGATGCAAGCGCGGCGCTGGGCGCACGCATCGCCTTCGAGGCCGCGGACGTGCACGTCGACGACCGCTACTGCGGACCCGGCTACGGCGTGATGACCGACCTCGAGCGCGAGGCGATCCGGCTCTTCGCCCGGACCGAGGGCATCCTGCTGGATCCGGTCTACACCGGGCGTGCCGCCGGCGGTCTGCTGGATCTGATCAGCCGAGGCTACTTCCCGAGCGATGCACGCATCCTGTTCTGGCACACCGGCGGACAGCCGGCGTTGTTTGCCGAGCCGTACCGCAATGCGCTGAACGAGATGCCCACCGGGCATGCGTCGGGGGTGGGTTGAGAGCACCCTTCCGTTCATCGGTGACAGAGTGCTCGAACCAGACGATTCATCACACCCGTCACAACGTCCGATAGTCCTCCACATACCGGTTTCCCTTGCCCTGAACACGCCTGATCCGCCGGTTGCGCTCGATCTCCCACGCATCGGGCGGATCGGCGTTGTTCCAGACCGCATAGAGCTTTTCGTCCTGCCGACTCAGGCGAAAGCCATAGGTATCGCGCATGTAGAACATCGTCCGGGCAATCTCGCCACGCACCGCGTCGGGGGGTTGAACCCGGCGCAGGACCGGATCGAAGCCGATCGCACAGTCGCCCAGACGCTGCCCGGAGCGCAGCTCGCTCCAGTTGAAATTGGAGCGCGCCGCGTTGATCGCGCCGACCGCCGGGACGAGGTTGTGCAGATCGTTGTGGGCCGTGACGAACGTCGGGTCGACACGCTCGCAGCAGGCGCGCCCTGACAGGGTGTTCCCGCCGTCGTTCCGGCACTTGGCAAAGGCAGCAGGCTCCCGCCAACACCGTCGGAAATTGCCGAACTGAGATGCCGGGAAGACGTGCTCGGCCTCGACCCGTTGCGCGCGGATGCTGCCCTTCAACGTGCCGAGCCCGCATCCCTCGAGATCGGTTCGACCATTGCGGTCGTATCGGCAGCCGCAGTAGAAGGTGACCCGATGGCCGCTGTAGATGGTGTCGTAGAGCGCTGTTCTCGCCGCACTGAAGTTCAGCGCAATTCCCGTCTGATCGGTATTCGATGCACCGGGCAGCTCGAACGGCCAGAGATCCCGAGGCAACCATCCCGGCACTTGCTCGGCCACGACGCGAACAAGCTCCGGGATGTCCACCCCGTCCAGGTCGGCCAGCCAAGAGCCAACGCCGGCGGCCGTATCACGCACGACATCCAAGAGCAGGGTTCGGATATCGCGCGTGATCTGGATCGCACGCTGGCCATGCTCGGGCCAGTTCTGGACCAGCGACTCGGGCAGGAACGAGACCGAGCCGATGAGGGCCAACCCGATACCGAGGTTGCGCAGTCCGGTCAGACTGCCATGAAGGACCGGAACGAGACGGACGAGACCCGAGAACCGTGGAGATTGGCGCGGTGAAGGGCGTTTCGGAGACGGGCGGCGGGGCATCGGGGCGGATCTTCGTTACAACACGGCGGCCGGGCACTCTAGCAGAGCGCGCCGATGACAGGCACACCCGACCAGCCCGCGACCCCTTTCACCCGAGCGGCTGCATCACTCGGCACCTCGGATAGGTCGAACATCCCCAGAACTGATCCCCGGCCCTCGGCCCCTTCTTCACGGTGCGCAGGACGAGCGCGCTGCCGCACTTCGGACAGCGACGCTCCGCCAGCGGATCCGATCGCGTCTCGAGGCTGCGCACATGTGCCCGATGGGTGGCCAAGCCCGGCTTCAACCGGCCGCCTGCGATGCGGCGCAGGATGGCCTCGACCGCCGCCTCGGAGAACACCGGATCGCGGAAAGACCGGATGTAGCCGATGAAGCGGGCGCCTTGCGTCACGTTCTCCGGCATCGGTGTCTTGAAGGTACTGTCCCCGACGAAACTCACGACGGAGTGGATGGTTTCTGGCGGCACGTCGAGCAGCGCTTGTAGGGCTTTCACATGCTTGTAGTTCTGGAGCAAGGGATTCTGAAACCGGCTCGTGTGTTGGTAGATCTTCTGCGTCCACTGCGCCTGACGCTCGCCGCCGAAGATCCAGCCCTTCATGTTCTTGGTCTCGATCACGAAGACGCCGTAGCGCGAGACGACGACATGATCGATCTGAGTGGTGCCGTCGGGGGTCGGCAGGGTGAGATCGTGGACGGCTCGATAGGTCGCGCGATCCAGGCGAAGCCCGAGTGCCAACCGCACGAGATGCTCGCCCACGATGCCTTTCACCCGCGGCGACTTGAGCAGGGCGCCGAGGAGCGCCAGCGGGATCAGCCACCAGAGGGCGTTCACGAGTGGCGCGAGGACGAGCGTCGGATCCATGACCGGTGGGTTTCCTGGTGGGGGCTTGCGGTTTCAACAGCGCGGAAAGTGTAAGCCATTCCCGGCCGTCATGCGAGCTTGGGGACAGACTCGGCAGGAGGGGCAGTCGCGAGATGCCGACGACTCCGACCTCGACGAACCGGTGAGGTTGGTAAACTGACCGAACGCGAGGTGCATCGACTGCACCCCGGCCGTCCAACACGGAGAAGCCGATGGATCCGCTTTCCGCCGCCTTTGCGGCCTGCTCGCTCGCGCGCGTCGCGGTGCTCGGGGAAAACACCGCCGAGCAACGGCGACGCAAGGCCGACGCCTGTGGTCGTTACGCGATGCTGAAAGGACAGCCGTCGATCGCGGATCAGGAGTGACCCGGCATGCGGCCTTCACGAGGATCGATGCGTCGTCCCGTCGGCGTGCAGGCAACCGAAGACCGACCCGGAGGGAGAGACATCCGTGTGCGGACGCTACGCCCAATTCACTTCGCCCGAGGCCATCGCCGAACTCTTCGGCGCGATCCGCGACATCGCCGACGTCGGCCCGCGCTACACCGCCGCCCCGATGCAATGATTGCCGGTCATCCGCCAACGCCCGAGCGGGGAGCGGGTCGTGCAGACGCTGCGCTGGGGTCTGCTCCCGAGCTGGGCGAAAGACGAGACGATCGCCAACCGCCTGATCAACGCCCGTGCCGAGACCCTGGCCGAGAAGCCGTCATCCCGCACGGCCTACCGCAAGCGTCGCTGCATCGCCCCGGCCGACGGCTTCTACGAATGGGCCAAGCGCCCGGACGGCAAGCAACTCCTTTGACATCCATGTCTCCGACGCTCCAGAGGCCGTGGCCCGCTGGCTCGATCCGGCGACCGAGCCGGATGCGCTGAGTGACCTGCTCGGCCCCTGTCCGGACGCACGGCTTGCGCCAACGCCGCGACGACCACCCTCACCCCGCCCGCACCACCCCCGACACCACCCCGAGGATCTCCACCTCGCCCTCCTCGAACACCAAGGGGTCCATGGCGTCGTTCGCCGGTTGCAGCCGGATCCCCTCGGGCTCCCGGTAGAAGCGCTTGAGCGTGACCCCGTAGCCGTCGATCCGGGCCACCACCGTCTCGCCGTTCTCCGCCGTCGGGCGTTGCTCCACGACCACTAAATCGCCCGTGTCGATCCCGTCGTCGGTCATGGAATCACCGCGCACGTACAGGGCGAAGCTGCGATCCGCGGCATGACGCTTCACCAGACGGGCCGGGACCATCAGGGTCTCGCGCTCCTCGACCGCGACGACCGGCTGACCGGCGCTGACCAGACCGAGCAGCGGCAGTTCGACGGCAGGCTCCTCGTCAGGATCGAACGGCTCCACCTCGGGATACCAGGTGGGGCGCAACTGTCTACGAATCGGTTGCATCATGTGGTCCATCGCGATCTCCTGGCGGTGATGGTTTGTTTCACGAGTTTAGCCATAAATCAGCGATGATGCGCGCACAATACGCGACAAATCGTGTCATTATCCACTTAAAGTCGGAACGCCGCAGCGTCCGAACACGGCACCCGGCAATGCGGCTTGCGTGTTCACGATAACGTCGCACGCGATCTCGACCATGGCATTGACGATCGCATGCTCGGATTCACCGGCGCGCCGAAAGTCGGTGCGGATCCCGATGATTGTCGCCTCCGCCGCCTTGGTCGCGAAGAAATACCCGATCTCCCACGCGGTCCCGTCGTCGACCTGGGTGCCGTCGAGCAGGGCGATCAGCACATCGGCACGGTCGAGTTCGGTCTTGCAGCGCCGGAAGATCTCCGCGCGTGACCCGACCCCCAAGGCAGCGATCTCCTCGGGCGTGATCAGCTCGTAGGGCCAAACGATCTCGATGGGCTCGCCCCGTTGCGACGCCTGCTCCAGCAGGAGACCTTTGGTCTTGCGGTGCCAGTCGCGTTCGGCTTCGGTGAAGAGCGGTCCTGCCAGGTAAATGACGCGCATGATCATCCCTCGACTTCCGGTGTATTCGTCCTCGCACGCCGCGCCGGGCTCACCCTGCGCGAACCGTCGCCAACCCCGCCCAGCGTGTCGTCGAGACCCCGGAACCGCGCTCCGAGCGTCGCCGCCAGCCGGACCCGGACAGTTGACCCGCAAACCGCAGGGTCTCGCGCCCGTACTTGCGATTGACCGCATCCAGCACCGCCATGCGCCGCCGTGCACGATCGTCCTCTCCGACCTCGGCGAACAGGTCCGCCGGCGCCTGCTCCGCCGGGACCACATCCGGCAACAGCACCCCGGCTTTGCGGTAGGCATCGCCGGCCCGGAACAGCCGATCGACCCCTCGGGTCGCGGCCCGCACCAGCGCCGTGCTGTCCTGCGTCGGCACCGGGAAACCCAGGGTCACGGCGTTCGCGTAGAACGCCCGGCCCGTATCGAAGGGGTTGGTCTGCACGAACACCGTCAGCGCCGGGGCGGCGAGCCCCTGCGACCGCAGCTTCTCCCCGGCACGGCTCGCGAAGGCCGTGACCGCCGCCCGCAGCTCCGCCGGCGCGCTCACCGCGGCACCGAAGCTGCGCGAGACCATGACCTGACGCCGCGGCGGCGCCACCTCCTCCAGCGCCAGACAGGCTTGCCCGCGCAGCTCCCGGGCGATGCGCTCGACCACCACCCCGAAGGACGCGCGCAATCGCTGCGGATGCGCCTCGCGCAACGCCAGAGCATCCGCGATGCCGAGCGCGCGTAGACGTGCCCCCGAGCGTGCGGCGATGCCCCAGAGGTCTTCCACCGGAACCGCCCCCAGCACGGCGTCTTGATCCTGCAGTTCAGACCAGTCGAGCACCGGACCGGTCGGCCCATAGCCCTTCTTGGCCAGCCGATTGGCGAGCTTGGCGAGCGTCTTGGTCGGGGCGATCCCGACCGCCACCGGGATGCCGGTCCAGCGCCGCACGGTGCGGGCGATCTCCAGACCCAGGGCGGTCGGATCCCGGACCCCGGTCAGGTCCAGAAAGCACTCGTCGATCGAATAGACCTCGATGCGCGGGGAGAACCCCGCCAGGACCTGCATCACCCGCCGCGACAGATCCCCGTAGAGCGCGTAGTTCGAGGAGAAGACGGCGGCATCGGCCCGGCGCAAGACCGCGGCGTACCTGAAGTAGGGCGCCCCCATCGGGATGCCGAGCGCCTTCGCCTCGTTGCTGCGCGCCACCACACAGCCGTCGTTGTTGGAGAGCACCACCACCGGGCGGCCCTCCAGGCTGGGCCGGAAGAGCCGCTCGCAGGAGGCATAGAAGTTGTTGCAGTCGACCAGGGCGAACATGGCGGGGGTTGCTGCTGGAGCCGAGCTCAAAACGAATGCACCACGTGGGCGACCACGCCCCAGACCACCAGCCCCATCTCGCCCTGAATCTCCAAGGGTGCGAAGTCCGGATGCTCGGGCACCAGCCAGACCCGTTCACCCTCGATCTTCAGGCGCTTCAAGGTCAGCTCACCGTCGACAGCGGCCACCACGATCGACCCGGACTTGGCCTCGCGCGCGCGATCCACCACCAGCAGATCGCCGTCGCGGATCCCCGCACCGGTCATGGAATCCCCCTGCACCCGCAGGAAGAAGGTCGCCGCCGGATGCCGGATCAACTGCTCGTTCAGATCGATGGTGCCTTCCAGATCGTCGTCGGCCGGCGAGGGGAAGCCGGCCGGGATGCGCGCACCGAAGAGCGGGAGCGGGAGCGGGCAGGGGAGCGGAGCGAGCGTGCAGGCATGATCATCGGCGTGCCGGGCGCACCGAATCAAACCGCGCTGGGCTTACGGCACCGGCGACAAAATCGGATCGAGGCATGAGGGATGACCGTAGCTGTATAAAAATACAGTCATGATAGCGCATGCGGGGGTGATCGGATCAAGCCGGGACGGCCGGGCTTCAAGGGTCGCGATGCAGGTGACCTGCACGATAGGTGATCCGACCCGCGACGGGGTCCAGGATAGACGCGATCTCGCCCTGGCTGACGGTGCGCAATAGCGCAAAGCAATGGATCGGGATATCCGGAAAGGTCGCGGCGAGGTTCGGCAAACCTGTGTCGGATCCCGAAACAGGGGGCGACACGCCTCCGGAGGTAAAGGCGTCCTGTCCCCGACCAGGGACGTGACGTCCCCGGAGGTAGAGGCGTCATGCCCTCCCGACCAGGGGCGTCACGCCGCCGAAAGTAGGGGTGTCATACCCTTGGAGGTAGGGGCACCATGCCTCCGGACTAGGGGTGTCATGCCCGCGGACTAGGGGCGTCACGCCTCGGGAAGTAGGGGCGTCATGCCCCCCGAACCGTCATATGAACCGTCATTGAACCGTCAGTGAATCGACGTCGTCGCGCGTGACCCCCGCGTGTCGAATGACAAATCGAAACGCAGACCCGATCCGGTGCGCCCGATTCCGCCCGCCGGGGACCCGGCGTACGGGTCCTGACCCGGACCGCCACGTAGGGCATCGCAGGGCAGGGTCGAGGCACAGGCCAAGGCCCGGGTCGGCGAGTTCGTCGCCGACTGGACCGACAACCGTAAGCGTCGAGACGCCACCGTCATCCAGCGTCTGCAGACGCTTCGGCGGGCGGACAAGGCCCCGACTCGGCCGGTCGGCATCCGCCACCTGCACAACGAACACGCCACCCTCCGCGGGTCCACCGCGCACACGATCTCGCCGGGACCGTCCGGACCCGGGCATTCTTCGACCGGACGACGTTCCGCCCTGCCCTGTTCCGCGGTTAACCGCGTTCCGCACAGGTTATCCACACGACCGACCACAGCGATTGTGAGCAAAGCGTCCGCGGACCTCCCGGCGCCAGGATGAGCTGAGCGAGGCGCCGCAGGGTTGGACGCTTGGTCACCTGCGAGTAAAGCCGCGTTTTCGAGCGCTTAGCGCCGTCGCCGTCACGCCCGTCGGCCGGCACTCTGTCCGCACCTTCACCGACCGGGCAGCGGCATGCGACAGAACGTTCCATCACCCCTCGACGAGACGCCGTGGCGCACGGCCCGACACCTCGGCGCCTCGCTGGCCGCCCTCGGGTTGGCGGCGGCGTCCCTCGTGAACCCCGGCCTGGCCGAACCGTTGCCGAGCGCGTCGATCGCCCGCATGGCGCAGCTGCCGTCCGGCGGACTGCAGGCGGTGGAGACCACCGACGGGGAGCTGCTGTTTTTCTCGGAGAACGGGCGCTACGTGCTGCGCGGCAGTGCCGTGGATCTCTGGCACGGGGCCAAGCTCACCGCGTTCGATCAGACCCAACACCTCGCCGGGCGCATCGATCTGGCGCGACTGAAGCTCGACGTGGCCGATCTGGGGGCGATCGACGTCGGCGAAGGCCCCGAAGTGGTGATCTTCGTCGATCCCTTCTGCCCCCATTGCACCGCACTCTACGACGATCTGGCGCCGTTGCGCGCGACCTATCGCTTCCGCCTGGTCCCGATTCCGGTCCTGGGCGAGTCCTCGCAGCGCGCCGTGCTCGCGCTGGCGTGCCTGTCCGGAACCGCTCCCGAGCGGGCGCGCGAGGCGCTGCTCGACGGACTGACGGCGGACCTCCCGGAGCCCGCGGCGGGATGCGGCGAGGCCGTTGCGCAACGCACCCTGATCGCGGCTCAAATCCTCGGGATTCGCGGCACGCCCTTCCTGATCGCGCCGGACGGGCGTCTGCGTCAAGGTCGCCCCGACGACCTCGTGGCCTGGCTCGCCGCCGGCGAGGAGTCCGCGGAATGATCCACGCCACGCCCCTTCTGCTGTGCGCAGCCCTGCTCGGGGGTTGCGCCACCGGTAACCCCGAATACGCCTGTCCCGGCTATCCGGGCAAACCGCTCTGTCTGCCGCCGAGTGCCGTCTACAGCCTCAGCGACGGTGTCGGACCGCCGCCCGCGTCCGTCGCGCGCCCGCTCCCGATGGAGACCGACAGCGGGTTCGCCGCCGGGTCCGGTTGGGCTTGGACTTCGCGCCTGCGGGATTAGGAGACCGCCATGACCTCACGTATCACCCAACCGCGCATACGCTCGGCGCTCGTGCTCTCGGCGCTCGCCGCCCTGGGCGGCTGTGCCACCCGAGCACCCGTCCCGGAACCGGTGCCGGCCCAAGACCAACGCCCCGCCGAGTATCAACCCAAACGCGCCGCCGCCTCGGCGATGCAGGCCTGGATCGCCCCTTGGGAGGATGCGACCGGCGATCTGTATCCGCCCTCCACGGTGTACATCGAGGTGCTGCGCGAGCACTGGCACTACGACGGCGCACCGCATGGGCGTTTGACCGTGCTGCGGCCGCTGCAGGTGCAGCCGCGATCGGCCGCGCCGAGCGGTCAGCCGGTCATGCCCCCGGATGCTGTAGGGACGGATCCGGCACACGCACCGGTACATCTGCCGCGGGAGCAGAAGCGAGGCGCCTGAACACCGTGGTCCGGCGCAGGCCGGGCGATCGGCCCACTCGAACCCGCGCGCGACGCGCGGTCCTCAACCTTTCGGAGAAGATGCTCATGTTGTCCCCGCCCCCGCTGTCCGGCCGCGACCGCCGGACCCTCCTGTTCGCGGGTATCGCCGCGACACTGGTTGTCATGGCGATCTCCGCGACCGCCACGGCCGGCACCACCGGTACCGAGTTCTCGGCCCTCTACACCCTGCTCACCGGCTGGATGACCGGCTTTCTGGGCCGTGTCGTGGCCGTGATCTTCATCATCATCGGCGTCATCGCCGGTGCCGCGCGCCAGTCGATCATGGGCTTCGTCCTGGGTATCGCCGCCGGCGTGGGCATGTTCCTGGCCCCGGCGATCGTCGACGGCGTCGTCACCGCCACCCTGCCCGTCCTCTGATCGGAGCCTTCCGATCGCCCGGACCCCGACCATCGGGTCCATTTCCGGGTCCCGACCAAGGGACCCCTTTCCCACGCGAGGTCTTCATGGTCGGATTCCAGTGGCGCGTCATCGCCGGCGCCGCCCTCGTCATGGCGGTTTCGGTCGCGCACGCCGACGACGCTCCGCGGCTTCCCGAATCCCTGATCGGCGTGTTGCCCGGCGTCGGCGATCTGATCGTCTATCCGCGTTCGGGCGAGGTCCACGTCTGTCGGCGCACCCCCGTGCTCGCTCCGCCGACCTGCGCGAGCGCGCGGCAGGTCATCGACGGCGCGCTCGCCAACCACAACGCCTGGCTCACCCGTACCGCCGATCTCCTCTATCCGACGGATCCGGACATCGCGGTGCTCGATCGCGCCATCGCCGTCGCCGCGGACGGCGCGGACGGTCTCTTCGTCGTCGCCTACCGATTGGCGCGATCCCGCGCATCCGGCGCCCACGCACGCTCGCAGACGCTTGTCGTCACCCGTTGTGCGGCGAACGGCGAGTCCGGCCTCGAATCCTCCGCGGGATCCGGGCCGATGGTGGTCTGCAGCGAAGCGGACTATTCCGTTGAACCGTCCGACGACGCGCAGGCGACAGACGCGCACGCACGCGACGGTGCCGGTCGCCTCGCCGTCGCCACGACCGCGCATGGCGTGGCCATCCTGCTCCCCGACGCCGGCGCGCTTTTCACCGCCGAGGCGGTCGACCCGCTCGCCTGGAGCGCGGCGCACATCCGACGTCACCCGCAACAGGTGTTCACGCCGGCCTCGGCCACCGAGCAGGATATCGACGCGCACGGCGCCGTCTTCCGGCTCCATGCCTCCGCGATCGACGATGCGTTGATCGTCACCCGCGAAGTCTCCTCCGGCGACGGCGCGACCCTGGTGTCGCTCGGCTCCCTGCCTGCCGAACCGAGCGACCGCACCCCGATGCGCCGACTCGCGGAGACCCGCCTGTTCGACCCTGCGCACGGGGCACGCCCATGAGCCGATCCCGCACCGCCCCGGTCCAGGTGCGCTCGCCCTCCGGCAAGCCCTTGAGCGACTGCGCCCGCCGCCGCGCCCGGGAGATGGTCCGCCGCGGCCGCGCGACCTGGATCTCGACGCGGCCGCCGATCATCCAACTGACCGAGAAGCCTTCATGACGAACCTGCGTCGATTCACCGGCTCGCGTGCCAACGCGCTCTTCCCGACCCTGGCCTACGATCCGGACAGCCATCTGTTTCTGCTCGACGACCAGTCGCTCGCTTTCGGCTATCTGTGCGAGCCCCTCTCCGCCGCCGATCAGTCCAACGCCGACCGCCTGCTCGTACTCGGCAATCTCGACTGGCCGCCCGAGACCCTGCTGCAGGTCGCGCTCTGGACCTCGCCGGATGTCGAGGAGACGGTCGCGCGTATGGAAGGGCTGCGCATCGAGACCGCCACCGCGCTGTTGCGGGAATCCACGCGCCGCACCGCCGCTTATCTGCGCGCCGGCAGCAGCGCTCCGATCTCCCCGGCCGGGGATCTGCGGCTGCGCGAGCTGCAGGTGTTGGTCACCGCCAAGCTGCCGCTGGCCGCCCCGCAGCCGAGCGCGCACGAGCTGCGCGATGCCCGCGAGCTGCAGGCGACCGCCCTGCAGGTGTTGGTCACCGCCGGGATGCGCCCGACGAGCCTCACCGCCGATCGCCACGTGCGGATCATGACGACCCTGCTCAACTGGGGGCCGCAGGCGGGGTGGCGCGACCGCATCACACCCGAGTGCGATGCCCGGCGCCCGGTCCGGGATCAATATCTGGACTACGACGTCGGCATCGACGTCGATGCCAAGGGGATCACCCTCGGGGAGCAACGCATCCAGACCTTCTCGGTCAAGCGCTTTCCCGATCGCGCCGGCTTCGGGCTGGCCGCGCGCTTCCTCGGGGATCCCTTCTCGGGCTCGCGCGGGGTGCGCCACAACGCGCTGATCACCCTGAACCTGTATTTCCCGGACCCCGAGGCGACGCGGGTGACGCTCACCTCGCGCGCGCAATGGGCGGCCCATCAGGTGAGCGGCAATCTTTCGCACTACATGCCGCGGCTGGCCCACAACAAGCGCGATTTCGATGCCTTGTTCGCCCGGCTGGATCACGGCGACCGGCCGCTGCAGGCGTACTTGGGGATCGTGCTCTTCACCGCCCCGGAAGAGGCCGCCGGCGCGGCGTCGAATCTGCGCACCTACTGGCGCGAGCTCGGCTTTCAGGTCTTGGCCGACCGCTTCTTCGTGCTGCCGCTGCTTCTCAACTGTCTGCCGTTCGGGGCGGATCGCGGGGCGATCCGCACCAGTTTTCGCTACCGCACCCTCTCCGCCTCCCATGCCGTCGCACTCATGCCGGTCTTCGGCGACTGGAAGGGCACCGGCACCCCGGTGCTCAACCTGATCGGGCGCACCGGTCAGCTCGTGGATCTGAGCCTGTTCGACTCGGCGACCAACTACAACGCCGTGATCGCCGCCTCCTCGGGCTCGGGCAAGTCGTTCCTCGCCAACGAGCTGCTCTCGACCAACCTGAGTGTCGGGGGGCGCTGCTGGGTGATCGACGTCGGGCGCAGCTACGCCAACCTCTGCGAATCGCTCGGCGGGCAGTTCGTCGCCTTCACCGCCGATTCGGACATCGTGCTGAATCCGTTCGAGCTGCTGCACACGTGGGAGGAAGAGGCGGACGTGATCGCCGCCATGGTCACCGCGATGGCGGCCCCGACCGAGCCGCTCGGCGACTACCGCACCGCCGGGCTGAAGCGTGCCCTGCGCGAGCTGTGGGACACCCACGGCACGGCGATGAACGTGGATCTGATTGCCGCGGCCATGCTCGCCTGCGCGGACGAACGCCTGCAGGACGTCGGCGTACAGCTCTACCCCTTCACCTCGCGCGGGGAATACGGCCGCTGGTTCCACGGGCGCAACACCATGGACTTCAGCGCGGACCTGGTGGTGCTCGAGCTCGAAGAGCTCAAAGGCCGCAAACACCTCCAGCAGGTGATCCTGCTGCAGCTGATCTTCCAGATTCAGCAGGCGATGTATCTGGGCGAGCGTTCTCGCCAGAAGCTGGTGCTGATCGACGAGGCTTGGGATCTGCTCACCCAGGGGGATGTCGCGACCTTCATCGAGCACGGCTACCGGCGCTTTCGCAAGTACAACGGGGCCGCGATCACCGTCACCCAATCCCTCGCCGACCTCTACGCCAACCCCACCGGGCGGGCGATCGCCGAGAACAGCGCCCACACTCTCCTGCTCGCCCAGCCCGGCCATGCGATCGATCGGCTCAAAGCCGACCACCGTCTGCCGATGACCGCGGCGGGGGCGGAGATGCTCAAGACCGTGCACACGGTCCCCGGCGCCTACTCCGAGATCATGACCCTGACCGACAGCGGCGCGGGGATCGGCCGGTTGATGGTCGACCCCTTTCGGCAGCTGCTCTACTCCACCAAGCCCGCGGACGTCGCAGCAATCCGGCGTCTGCGCGAGCGCGGGATGAGCGTCGAGCAGGCGATCAACCGCTTGCTTGCGGGGGCCGAGACGGAGGCGTCCGATGCCGCCTGAGCGCGCTGTCCCCGAGGTTCGGAAGTCCGGCGGCATCCTGCTGCTCGCGGCGATCCCCCTTGTGGCCCTCGCCGGCGGTTACCTCGGTGCCGAGATCGCGGCCCGGCCGCTGCGCGAGGCCATCGCGACCCGCCCGCCGCTGCTGATTATCGATGTCGCCGCCGCCCTCGACGGGATCGCGCCGGAGGACATCGGCGGGGCGATTGCGGACCTCGAGACGACCGCCGCGCGTCTGGCCGACGGGGGCGTTCTGGTCTTGGACGCCCAGGCCGTGCTCGCTGCACCGGAGGATGTCTATGTGCGGCCGCGGGATGTGCCGTCGAGGGGGCAGCCATGAGCGCAGGCACCCACATCGCCGACACGCCCGCGGCCCGCCTCGCGCGCACCATCCGGCACGGCCTGCCGGTGCTGCTCCTCATCCTGGCCTCGATGCTGTATCTGGGGACGCGCTATCGCATCGCGATCGACGATCAGGTCGACAAGTGCCTGCCGCCCTACACGGTCTTTCTGGTGGATCGCCACGACGACGCGATCGCGCGCGACGGCCTCTACGCCTTTCCCGCCGGCGAGCGCATGGCGCCGTTCTTCCCGATGCAGATGCAGGTCGTCAAGCGGGTCGTCGGTCTGCCCGGAGACACGGTCTCGGTCACGGCGCAGACCACGCGGGTGGAAGGGCGAACGGTCGGCGAAGGTCTGGATCTGGCCGGCACGCTCGGCGCGCCCGCAGCGCAGTTCGTCCGCGTGGTCGTGGTCCCCGCCGACGCGGTGTGGATCATGGGTGCCACCCGCGACAGCTTCGACTCGCGCTACTGGGGACCGCTGCCGCGTCAGCAGATTATCGGGCGGGCCTATGCGCTTTTTTAAGGTTGTCTCCGTGTTGCTCCTGCTCGCCCAGACGGCCTCCTCCCACGCCGGCGAGCGCGCCGAGCTGCGGGCGCTGCGCGATCAGGCGGGGGCCATCCAAGAGACGGTCTCCGGCACGACACTTCCGGAGTGGCTCCGGAATCCGCCCAGCGCGTCCACACGGGCGGGCGAGGCCCTCGGCGCGGCCGAGCGCGAACGGATGCAGCGACTGACCACCGCGCAAATGCCCGCCGTCCCCGATACGGACGCAACCCCGACGCAGACCATCACGCTCTTGGTCTCGCGCGCGCTGGGCGCGGCCGCCCTGCGCGACATCTTCGCCTCTGCCGCCCGACCCGACGTGCGGGTCGTCTTTCGCGGGGTGGCCGAAGGCGAACCGCTGGTGGACTTCATGCGCGGGATCCACGCCGAGCTTGAAGGGCTCGATCCGATGCCCGCGGTCGCGCTCGACCCGACACCTTTTCGCGAGGCCGGTGCCGAGTCGGTCCCGCTGATGATCCTGTCCGGACCCGACGGGGAGATCGCACGGGTCGCCGGCCTGTCGGATCCGGCCTGGCTGCAGGCGCAGGTGGCGGCCGGTCGGACCGGGGACCTCGGTGTGCGCGGCCCGGTCGAGAGGATCTCCGAACCGGACATGCTCGAGGAGATCGCGCGCCGGGTTGCCGCGCTGGATCTTGCAGCCCTGCGCGAGCAGGCACTCGCGCGCTACTGGACACGCGCGGTCTTCGAACATCTGCCGGCCGCGCGGGAGCCCCGCACGCGGGTGATCGATCCCCTGATCGAGGCGAAGGCCGACATCGCCCTGCCGGACGGCACGCTACTGGTGCGCTCCGGCGAGCGGCTCAATCCGCTCGATCGCCTGGCCTTCGGGCTGCGTCTGGTGGTGTTCGATCCGACCGAGCCGGCTCAGGTCCGCATGGCGCGCATGCTAGGCGAGAGCGCCGGGGCGCTGCGCCCGGTCTATCTGGCGACCCGTTTCGATCGCGAGGCCGGCTGGGAGGGTTTTCGCGCAGTCGAGGATGCCCTGGACGAGACGGTCTATCTGCT
This sequence comes from Thiocapsa rosea, assembly GCF_003634315.1. Taxonomy (NCBI): domain Bacteria; kingdom Pseudomonadati; phylum Pseudomonadota; class Gammaproteobacteria; order Chromatiales; family Chromatiaceae; genus Thiocapsa; species Thiocapsa rosea. The sequence continues at coordinate 3,374,108 of NZ_RBXL01000001.1, read as the reverse complement.
CACCCCGGACGTGCGTGAACGCTTCGCCCTGGAGCGCGTGCCGGCGAGCGTCGAGGCCGCGGGGCGGGTGTTCCTGGTGCGCGAGCATCCGCCCGAGGATCCCCGATGAAGGCACCCACCCTGCCCCGCCGCGCCGGCCCGATCCTGCTCTGCGTGGCCCTTCTGACGGCAACGCTCGGCGCGGCCGATGCTGCCGACCCCGCCTGCCCGGATGCCGAGCTGTTCTCGGGCAAGCTGATCACCGATGTCTGCTGGGCCTGTCTGTTTCCGATCCGCATCGCCGGCATGCCGCTGTTCGGCGGCACCGCTCCGGCGGGTGCAGCCTCCGCCCCCTTCTGTGCCTGCAACGACGCCCTCGGCGTGCCGCATCCGGGCTTTACCGTCGGGATGTGGGAGCCCGCACGGCTGATCGAGCTGGTTCATGCGCCGCGCTGCGCCCCGGCCCTGGGCGGGATCCGCCTGCCGCTCGGCAGTCGCCGTCTGCTCGGGACCGCGGGGCAAGCCGAGTACGACGCAAGCGACACCTCCTTCTACAACTTCCATTGGTACGCCTTCCCGCTGCTGATCCTGCTGGACCTGTTCTGGGACGACCGCTGCAACCCGGACGGCTACGTCGATCTGGACCTGCTCTATCTCTCCGAGCTGGATCCGACCTGGAACCACGACGAGCTGGCCTTCTTCACCAATCCCGAGGCCGCCTGGCTCGCCAATCCGGTCGCCCTGGCCGCCTGTCTGGCCGATGCCGCCGCGTCCACCGCGGGCACCCCGATCGATGCGCTCTTCTGGTGTGCCGGGACCTGGGGCAACCTCTATCCCTTCACCGGGCGCGGGCCGACCGTCGGCGCGCGTGCGCGCGAAACCAGCCTGGCCTCGGCCCGGTCGCTGGCGGCCCTGCATCGCCGCGGTCTCGCGCGTCGCACCATGGGCAACGATGCCCTGTGCGGCTCCCCGATCGCGCCCTTCCTCCCGAAGAGCCAGTACAAGCTCTCGATGTTCTATCCCCTGCCCGAGACGCAGCGCGCCCATGTGATCGGCGAAAGCCCGTTGACGTGGGGGGAGTGGCGCAACATCCCCGCGGTCGGGGAGGACCATCTCTATCTGCTGTGGCGCTGGAACGACTGCTGTGCGACCTTCTGAGCGGTATCCCCTCCCGGTTCGGGTCCTGACCGGCTTCCTCTGCATCGCCCTGGCCTGGACCCCTTGGGCGTCGGTGTGGGGCGACGATTTCGCCGACGCGATCGATGCCGGCAAGGAAACCGGTCGCGCGGCGGCCGGCGCCCTGACCTTGCCGGCACTCTCGGGCGATAGCCTGTCGATGCCCGGCGGGAACCTGCGTCTCGACGCGCTCTTCCCCGGCGCCGCCGGGGGCGACCCGGCGAGCTTCTCCGGGCTCTACGGCAATCACCACGGCACCCTGATTCAAGGCCAACAGGCCCAAGGTGCGCTGATCTCCGAGGGCTCGGCGACCGGCGAGGCGTACCGCACCCTGCGCGGCGCGGTCGAGCGCTCCCGTGCCGACATGCGCATCGATCCGCTGTGGGCGCAGACCGACGACGTGCTCGACAACTTCGAGGCGATCGCCGAGACCTTCGGCCATTGCGAGACCGAGACGACCTTCGACAACGGGACCCGCGAGGTCCATGTCCAGGACCTGCGCACCTGCGATCGACTCACGCCGCAAGGCGGCTCCTGCTCCTGGTATCACGACTATGAGTTCCCGGCGCCGGACAGCCTCGTGTCGGTCACCGGCGGAGCTGAGCTCGAGAGCTGCGGACCCGGCTGCAAGCGGGTCGTGCTGGAGCGCACCGGAGTCTGGCACGGGTCCGCGCAGCTGGCCCTGCAGACGCCGTTGGACGGCGGCTTCGGCGTGAGCGATCCGTCGCGGGTGACGGACATTCGGGTGACCCTTGCCTTCGAGGAGCGCCCGGCGCAGCCCGAACCCGAGGAGGGATTCTTCCTCGAGCGCTACCAGGGGTGGTATTCGGCGACCTTTCCGGGCGTGAACCGCATGCAGACGACCGCGTTCGGCTATACCGCCCAGTCGATGACGCAAGCGCTGCGCAACGGGGGCGATTTCCACCTGCGCCACGGCCATGCCTGGACCTTCACCGACGGCACCCTACCGGAGAAGGGCTGCGCCTGGTGCATTCCGCAGGTCTACGACGCCGCCTGGACCGGCGGAATCCGGCTCGAGGTGGAAATCCGCTACGTCTCCCGACCGCTGCGCAGTCTCTGGGGCGCGAACGACGGTTGCCATGACCTGCTCGAGACCCTCGGCAGCGACTTCTGCAGCGGCACGGTCGAATGCTTGGGCTCGCCCCCGCTCGCCGCGGACGGCTGTTACGAGAACGCCGACGTGCGCGTTTGCCCGGACGCCATGGCGACCCCGCCCGTGGCCGGTCAGAACCCCTTCTGCACGCAGATCAAGGTGACCGCGAGCTGCTCGGGGTTCAACCAAGGGCCGATGTCGTGCTGGACCGATCCGCAGGGACAGCTCCAATGCCCCTACAACGATGGCGATCAACCCTCCGACTGCATTGCCTTGGAAGAGGATCCCGCCTGCGGCTTCATCAAATCCGAATGCGTCGAGGGGGCCGTCGACAACCGCGGAACCTGTTTTCTGTTTGAAGAGACCTGGGACTGCGGCACCACCCGCACCATCCCGTTCCTGGAGCGCAACCGCACGCTGGACTGTGCCGGTCCGGTGCGCTGCCTGGGCACCGACTGCGCCGAGTTTCCCGAGGAGCAGTCCACGGACTTCGCCAAGGCGGTCGGGGCCTTGCAGACCGTGCAGATGGCGGTCTCGGACATGCAGTGCACGCCGGGCGGAAGCTGCCGGGTGTTCTCGGGCAGCGCCCATCAGTGCAAACGCGCGGTCGGGGGGATCGTCAACTGCTGTACGCGACCCCAAGGCGTGTCGCTGGCGGATTACGTGAGTCTGATCTTCGCACTCGGGAAAATCGATGCCGCGATCATGGGGCTCGACAAAGGGGCGATGATCCGCGGTTCCTGGGAGACGCTGCGCCAGCCCGTCACCGCCACCTGGAGCGCGGTCAAGGAATCGTTCACCAGCGTGGCCAACAGCTTCACCGGCAAGACCGCGGCGGCCGCGACCGATGCCGCGGCCGAGGTCGGCCTGAGCGCCGTCAAACAAGCCATTCTGAAGCAAACCGCGGAATGGGCCGCACAGCTCTTCGGCGATGCCGCGGTCAATGCGCTCTTCTCGACCACGAGCGGCGGGGTGGCGGTCACCGGCGGCGTGGTGGCGGAAGGCTCGGTGCTGCAGCTCGGCGGCGGCACGGCCTGGCTCGGCACGGCGATGGCCTGGGCGATGTATGCCTACATGATCTACACGGTCGTGATGATCCTGATCCGCATCATCTGGACCTGCGAGCAGAGCGAGTTCGAGCTGGGCGCCAAACGCGAGCTGCGCGCCTGCCATCGCGTCGGCTCCTACTGCAGGAAGGAGGTGCTGACCTGGTGCGTGGAAAAGCGCGAGAGTTACTGCTGCTTCAACACCCCGCTCGCGCGGATCTTGAACCAGCAGATCCGCCCGCAGCTCGGGCGCGACTGGGGCGAGGCCGAATCGCCGGAGTGCTCCGGGATCGACATCCGGGACTTCGCGCGCGTCGACTGGACCCGGGTGAATCTCGACGAGTGGCTGGCGATCCTCTACGAGACCGGGCACTTCCCGACCCTCGAGACCCTCACCGTCGAGGACTTGACCGGCGCGGGCAGCCCCTTGGCCGTGCGCGCCACAGGGCGGCCGGATGCGGCGACGCGCACCACGCAACGCAGCGACGGACTCGACAGCGAAGAGGTCCGCAAGGAGGCCGAGTCCGAACTCTGGCGCGAGACGCTTCCGGCTCTGCCTGCCGAGTAGGCGGGACTCTTGACATGTATTGCAGAGCGCTATACGTTTCCAGGCATCATGATCGATCCGAGGATGCCGATGACCAGCCCGTCGACCAGTCTCATGGTCCGTCTCGACGCCGTCAGCAAGGACAGCGTCGCGCAGGCGGCGAAGCTGCGCCACGTCAGTATCAGCGATTACGTGCGTACGGTCGTCGTCGCTCAGGCGCAACGCGAGCTGAGCGCCGCCCGGCAGCGCGTCATCGCCCTGACCGCCGACGAGCAGCTCGCCTTTTGGCAAGCGCTCGACGAGCCGGCTCGGCTCACCGAGGCGCAGCAAGCACTCGGTGCCTTGATGCGGGGCGAATGAACGCCGTCCGTTTCCCCGACGGCTACCGTCTCGAATCCCTTCGCAAGAGCCACCCGCGCTCGGTCTTCCGCTGCGGCCAAGCACAGGTCGACGACTGGCTCGCCACCAAGGCGCTGCAGAATCAGGACAAGCGCCTGTCTGCAACGAAGGCGCTGATCGCAGCAGCGGGAGACATTGCCGGGTTCTATACGCTCGCAACCGCTCAAATCGACTTCTCCGACCTGCCGCCGGAGCTCTGCCGACACCTGCCGCGCCGGGATCTACCGGTGGCGGTACTGGCCTGGCTCGGCGTGGACGCGGGGCACCAAGGTCTGGGTCTCGGGCACCGCCTGCTCGCGCAGGCGCTCGTGGATTGTCACCTGGCGAGCCGGATCTTCCCGGTCGTGGCGGTCATCCACGACTGCATCGACGAGCCGGCCAAGGCGTTCTATCGGCGCTGGGACTTCCGCGAGTTGCCGGGTTACCGGCAACGCCTCTACCTGAGTTGGAAGCAGCTCGACGCCATGCTGCAGGGCCATTGAACGGATTCCGGCAGCCGGGTCGATGATGAGGCCGATCCGACAAGAGCGAGCGGCCCGCATGCGTAGCTCGTTCAACGCCTGTCCGGCGTGGCCGCGCATTCTCCTCCTGGCCCTTCTGCTGCAGGCTTCGACAGCGCTCGCCGCGAACTGGGCGCCCGCCGGAGAATCGGCGCGGCAGGACGTCAGCGCTGACCTCGCCTACGCCAATCGCACCGCGGTGCGCCCGCCCGTCCGACGGCAAACAGGTCACCGCACACCTCGCCTCCTTCACCTCGCGCGCGTTCCGCTTGGAAGTCATCGATTCGGGGTCCGGCCCCGACGCGGCTGACCCGCCGCTGGAGTCCGCCTTCCGCAGCGAGGGCTGCGTGGCCGGGGTCAACGGCGGCTTCTTCCATCCGGATCGGCAGCCGTCCGGGCTCGTGATTTCCAAAGGACGACGGATCAATCGCTTCGAGACCGCAAAACTCCTGAGCGGCGTGATCTACAGCGACGAGCGCGGCATCCACCTCGTCCGGCGTGGCCGGTTCCAAGATCACCCGAGCATCACAGCCTTGTTGCAGACCGGACCCTATCTCGTGGAAGACGGACGCTCGGTGCGGGGTCTGTCGGCCACCGATCCGCGGCGGCGTACCTTCATTGCTACGGATTGGCGCGGACACTGGGTCATCGGTGCGACCACGAGCAATCTCACCCTCGCCGAACTCGGGGAAATTCTCGCTTTCCCGGGCGTCCTGACGCGTTGGAGGGTCGATCGCGCCATCAACCTCGACGGCGGATCCTCGACGGGATTCTTCTTCGACCGCGGCGCCGACCGGGCTCCAGTGACCCTGCAACCCTGGAAACGCGTGAGGAACCTGCTCGGAATCTGCCCGCGTTGAACCGTGCCAAGGGAGCCGAAACCGAGCACTCTGCACCGCCCTGTGAAGGCGGATTCCGGAAAGCGACATCGGCACTCGGAGCCGCCACAGGGCAGGAGCCGGCGATGCAATCACTGGCGTCCGGCGGTAAGGCGACGGTTGCCACGAGTCTGCTCGACTTGGTGGACGCGGTCTGCTGCCAGTCCAGTCGCCGGCATTCGTGGCCCCTCCGCCCCATGACCGGTCACTGGAGTCGGATATGGCGAAAGCCTTGACTCGGCCAACAACGCAGATCGCCTCCACGGCTAGAGCCGGCAGCACTGTTCAATAAACCGGACATAGGGGGCCGAGCCAGGAAGACAGCAAGCGCCCGATGCCGGCGCGATCGTGTGCGCCGACGTGCACCGCGGCATCGTGTGAGAAGCCGCTGTTCTCCTTCTGCGGGCATCTCTTGGACATTGTCCGCCTCAATCGGCCCGCTGCGGGCAAACCAGCGCAAGGGAAGAAAGGCACGATGCACTGCAGAAAACGATGTGCTGACTCGGCAATAGTCGCCCCCCGACGAGACCATAAGGCCAACACCATCCGAGTAGACGATGCGCTGTACAGGATGCACAGGATTGCCTCCCGGAGACCTTTTGAACCATACTGACCATATTGCTCATAACGACCCATACGCCATGATCAGCGAAACCAGTGCCGTTGCCCTCCGCCAGAACCTCGGCGACATGCTCAACCAGGTGCAGTACCGTCATGACAGCATCCTCATCAAACGGGACGGCAAGCCGGTGGCAGCTCTGGTGGATGCCCGCCTATTCGAGCGCATCCGTCGCATGCAGGCCCGCTTCGACGCCTTGTGCCAGCGCATTGAGGCCGGATACGCCACGGTGCCGGAGGCGGAGGGCCTGGCCGAGATCGACGCGGCGGTGGCCGACATCCGCGCCGGGCGCTGAAGGTGTCCGCCCTGCGCGTCGTGCTTGATACCAACGTCCTGCTCTCCGGCATCGCATACCCCGCCAGCATCCCCGGGAAACTCGTCGCCGCGTGGCGACATGGCGCGCTGGATGTGGTGCTCTCCGACTACATTCTCGGGGAGCTGCGGCGAGTGCTGCCCAAGCTCGCGCACCGGCATGGCCTCGGCGCCACGGAGATCGACGACCTCGTCGACGCGCTTGCGATCCAGGCCGAGCTGGTCGAGCCGGAGGCGATGGACGAACCCGCGCTCGGGGATATCCACGACCAGCCCGTGCTGGGCACACTGATCGCCGCGCGCCGAACCGGACAGGCGGATTTGCTCATCACCGGCGACAAGGCCCTGCTCGCGCTGCGGGACCGCTATCCCATTCAGACGCCGGCCGAACTCTGGGCCGCGCACGGCGGGCCCTGAATGCGCGAACGGTCGGAGTGAATGGCTGATCCCGATCGAACCAGGCCAGACCACGGCCGCGATGGCTTGACGACCATCCGGCGCACCCTCTGTTTCGTGATGATAGGAACCACCGCTGTCGGGGGGGGGGAGTGCCGATACGGAATGGATCAACCGGCGACGCGACGGCAAAGTGACGCGGCGGCGAGGAGCCCGCCGCAGACCCCTCCGTCAGGCCGCAAGGTGCATGGGCGTAATCTGTTCAAGTGAATCGCCGAGCAGATCCTTCGCGCGTTCCAGATCGTAACGCTGTTGCAGGTTCATCCAGAGATCCACCGAGGTACCGAAAAAGCGGGCGAGTCGCAGGGCGGTCTCGGCCGTGATCCCACGCCTTTCGCGCACGATCTCGTTGATCCGTGTGGGAGTGACGCCGATCGCACGCGCGAGGGCGTTGCTGGAGAGGCCCAGCGGCAGCATGAAATCCTCGCGCAGGATCTCTCCGGGGTGAATCGGGGGCAGTTTGTCGGTCATTGCAGTGGTACCCTAATGATAGGCGACGATCTCGACCTCCGTCGGCCCGTCGGCTGACCAGACGAAGCACAAGCGCCACTGATCATTGATGCGAATGCTGTGCTGGCCATACCGGTCACCGCGTAAGGCTTCGAGACGATTGCCCGGAGGGATGCGCAGATCCGACAGATCACGGGCCGCATCGAGATAAATCAGTTTACGCCGCGCCGGACCCTCGATATTTACGAAGCGCTTCACCCGCAGGCGCTCGAACAAGCGTCTCGTCTCGGCGCATCGGAAGGCTTGGATCGCCATGACCTGATCGCAGATCGATAAACGATACATCGCAACGGCAACGGGATCCTCTGCAAGGACGCTCGACCGCAGCTCGGAGTCCTGCGGTTCTCTCGCCGTCAGCGATCGTGGCCATGAGGTATAGGGCAATCGGGTACCGAGCCCGTCGCCTCGGTTCGGAGAACCGATACCCGCAGTCGGTGTGGAGCCCGCGTGCCGCAACACGCCGTCGAGCGGGTTGCTCCTCACCGATCGCGATCGAACCCCCGGTGTCACCGGGCTCTGACCCGACCCGGAGAGGCGGTCGATCGACGAACGTTATCCAGCCTCCTCCTCGTCTCCCTCCAACTCGCCCTCCTCGTCCAACACCACCACGGAGGTTGCAGCGGCATCCCCGGCGGCGATCTCCGCGTCCTTGCCTTGGCGCCGTGCGAAATCGCGGGCACGCGCTTCGATCTCGACGATGCGTCGACCGACGGCGAGAAGCTCGTTGCGCCAGGTGTAGACCGCATCGGCGCGTTGGCGGTTGCTGAAGAGGCCGCTCAGCCAGAGGGTGTCGATGCCGACGGTGAGCCGATCGAGGGCCTGGATCAGATTGGCGTATTGGGAGAGTTGAGGCGAAGAGATGCGGAAGGTCACCCGACTCGGGTTGGTGTAGCGCGGCACGGCCGCGATGCCGTTGGCGCTCTTCAATGTCTCCACGCGGGCGATCTCCTCGTCCAAGCGTTGGGCGAAGGCGCCGAGCAGGCCATCGACCAGGCCCTCGACCTCCTCCATCTGCCGGGCATCGCCGATCGCGTGGAGCACCACGTCGATCCCGTAGAGGGCGCGCGCGACACGGATCAGGCTGCGGCCGACGACGCGGTGGGCATGTGCCGATTGCAGGGTTACGGGGACGTGAAATTCGGGGCGGCTGTAACCTCTCGGGACGGGCATGGGGATGCTCTTTGCGGCTGATCGGGGCCTTCAGGCTATCCGGGACCCGAGCAAGCTCGCACCGGGGAAAAGACCTCCGAAACGCTGCTTTTCGAGCAGGCTGCGGCCTTGCAATCGCCGTGCGCCTGCGCTGGAATAGGTGCGCGGTAGCTGGCCGCGGCTCCCCTGCAAGCCGAAACGTCCGCCCGGACGTGACAGCCGAAACCAAGTCCCTCTGAGCGCATGCGGTCGCTGCGACGGCCACACGCCGTCAGGGTGCCGACGACGGCCATCCATGCCGATCGCGCACCCGTCTCCATCGAAGGTTCCGCAACGCACCGACCTCGTCCCGAGGATCGACGCCGCCCCGTGTCGCTCCGTACGCCCGCACGCCATCCTCCGAACCCCATCGATTCCCCTGTCCCCTGCGCGCCGAGGGCGTCCGTGACCCGCACGGTTCGCAGCGGACAGGCGATTCACGCGTCATCCGTTCGGTTCTCCCTGCGCGAGACCGACCGACGGGGCCGCTGACCCCGGGCGTTTGCCCGAACACAGCCAAAACCAGCCGCCGGCCCTGCCGGCTCACCCGTCCCGGGGAGACAGCCGCTCCCCGGGGGGAAGGTGCGTCTCCTCGGGTTCACCCACCCGATGGAGACCACACCATGGCCACGCGCCGCAACAACCCGACCCAAGCCCTCACCACCTCGCTCCTCCCCAGCCGCCTCCCGGTCGCCCCGAGCGTCCTCGCCGAGATCGGCCTGGACGCCGGAACCTGGGCGGTGCTCGCCGACTCGATCTTCCCCAACGCCAAGACACCCGAGGGTGTGATCCTCGCGGTGCGCTATTGCCAGGCGCGCGGCCTGGACGTGATGAAGCGCCCGGTCCACGTCGTTTCCATGTGGTCGACCGCGCTCGGACGTTACGTCGAGACCGTTTGGCCCGGCATCGCCGAGGTCCAGATCACGGCGGCGCGCACCGGCCTGTGGGCGGGGCTCGATTCGCCGCGTTTCGGACCGGAGCTGGCCAAGACCTTCACCGGAACGGTCAAGCGCGACGACAAGTGGACCGAGGTCGCCGTCACCGTGACCTTCCCCGAGTGGGCCGAAACGACGGTCTATCGGATGGTCAACGGGGTGCGCTGCCCCTTCTCCGAGATGGTCTTCTGGGAGGAGACATATGCCCGACAAGGCCGTGCGGAGGTGCCGAACGAGATGTGGCAGAAGCGTCCGAAGGGACAACTGCTCAAATGCGCCAAAGCCGCGAGCCTGCGGGCGGCCTTTCCCGAGGAAGCCGGCTACACCGCCGAGGAGATGGAAGGCAAGGCCATCGAGGGCCATGCCCCCGTCGACGGAGCCGTGATCGAGGGCGAGGTCGTCACCGCGCAACCGACCACGATCCAACCGCAGGTGACTCCGACAGTCGCCGACACCGCGTCGGTCGACACCGCTCGGGCAAACGGAATCGACGAGACCTCCGTCTCCGAAACCGCCCCGACGGATCCCGCGCATCGGGATGCCGTCATCGACGCGCAGGTGGCCAAGCAGGTCGCCATGCTCGTGGAGCGCGCCTGCAAGGTCGGCGCCTGGGGTCAGGCCGAGGACTATGCCCGCGCCCGCTTCAACGGGGCGCATCTGGCCTACGCCCTCGCCGAGTTGGAGCAAGCCGCCGCGCTGTCCGTCGTCACGAAAAAAGCCAAGACCGCCGAGGCGCCCGTCGCCGAGGCCGCCTAAACCCCATGACCGCCACGGACGGCAGTCGCGGGCTATTCGATCATCCACCCCATGGGGCACGCGCTGCCCCTCGGGGACGGTGCCCCTGTTTCTTTTGGAGCACCCCATGCACGTCATCGACATCACCCAACGCACACCCGGCTGGCACGCCTGGCGGAACGCCGGGGTTTCGGCCTCGGACGCCGCGGCCGTTCTTGGCGTCTCGCCCTACAAGACGCCGTGGCGCCTGTGGGCGGAGAAGATCGGAATGCTGTTGCCCGAAGACCTGAGCGGCAACCCGGTCGTGCGGCGCGGCAACGCGCTCGAAGACACCGCCCGCCAGGGCTTCGAGGAACGCCACGACACCTTGCTGCTGCCGCTCTGCGGCGAATCCGACACCAATCCCGTCATCCGCGCCTCGTTCGACGGCCTGGACAATGACGGCATCCCGGTCGAGCTCAAGGTGCCGCACGAGACCACCTACCTGCAGGTCCTGGAGCACGGTGTGGCCTCGGAGGCCTACCGTCTCTATTGGCATCAGGTCCAGTGCCAGATCCATGTCGCCGATGCCGCCGAAGGCTGGCTGGTGTTTCATAGGGCACCGGGCATCGCGCTCGACTTTCGCATCCCGCGCGACGAGACCTTCATCCGGGACACCTTGGTGCCGCGCTGCCTGGAGTTTCGGAAGCGGGTCGAGAAAAAGCACGAGCCCGAGCGCGATCCCGTGCGGGATCTCTACACCCCGTCCGGCACGGAGCTGGCGACCTGGACACGGCTGTCCGGGGAGTACCGCACGCTCGCCGCAGAGAAGGCCAAGCTCGACGCGACGCTCAAGACCCTGAAGTCGGGCCTGGAGGGCATCGAGTCGCAACTGGTCACCCTGCTGGGCGACTTCGCGATGGGCGAGAGCGCCGGGTTGCGGGTACTTCACTACGCCGTGGCCGGAGCGATCGACTACAAGGCCGCGTTGTCGGACCTCGTCCCGGATGTCGATCCGCTGAGTCTGGAGCGCTATCGCCGCACTGCCTCCGACCGGGTCAGGATCACGACCCTGAAGGACGGCACGGCAAGCGTTCCGTTCGATGCAGCCGCGCTCGACACGATGCAGGATCCCGCGGCGAGCGAGCACGGCTTCTACTTCTGACACCGCGAATCCAGGCCCATGGACGGGCCCCGGATTCGCCGATCCCCGATTCAGAGACACCCCGGCCCCGGCGGGCGGCTGTCCCGTCCGGACTGATGTTTCAGCAGTCCCGATCGGACAGCCGAATGACGTGATGTCCCTGCCGGACATGACGACTCCGCGAGCTGAACGGGCCGTTTCTCGGCGACACAGCCAATCCCAACCCTCTGCAACCCACCCCCCGGGGAGACCTGCGCTCCCCTCACGGGAGGCGTGCGTTTCCTCGGGTCCACCCACCCGATGGAGACCACACCATGACCGCTACGCAGCGTTTCGATGTCGCGACCACCTTCAACGTCAAGACCCGTCCGGGTCTGGAAGTGATCGGTTTCGCCGACGACACCCACCCGCACATCCCGGTGCGCAAGCCCTACGTCTTCAGACCCGAGCTGCTGCGCGACGTGCTGGCCTTCCTGCACGATGCCGGCGGCGACGGCCTGTTCCTGACCGGTCCGACCGGATCGGGCAAGACCAGCCTGATCCTGCAGATCGCCGCCCGGCTCGCCTGGCCGGTGCAGTCGGTGACCTGCCACGGGCGCATGGAGCTGGCGGCCCTGGTCGGCCAGTTCGTGTTGATCGAGGGCAGCACCCGGTTCGTCCACGGACCCCTGTCCACGGCGGCGCGCGACGGGCACATCCTGGTGCTCAACGAGAGCGATCTGATGGACCCGGCCGAGTTGGCGGGTCTGAACGACATCCTCGAGGGCCAGCCCCTGGTGATTGCCGAGAACGGCGGGGAGGTGATCCGTCCTCATCCGAAGTTCCGGGTCGTGGCGACCGGCAACACCGCCGGTGCCGGCGACCGCTCGGGGCTCTACCAAGGGGTGCTGCGACAGAACCTCGCCTTCATGGATCGCTTCCGAGTGGTGCAGGTTGGCTATCCGGAGCCCGACACCGAGAAGGATCTGATCGCCGCGGCGGTCCCGAAGCTGCCCGCGGAGATCATCGCGAAGATGATCCTCGTGGCCGAGGAGGTGCGGCGCCTGTTTCTGGGCGCCGGGACGGAATCCGGAGAGCTGACCGTGACCATGAGCACCCGGACCCTGGTGCGCTGGGCCACGCTGAGTCTCGCGTTCAAAGGCGCACCGAACGTCTTCGCGTATGCCCTGCAGCAGTCCTTGACCGCCCGCGCGGAGCCGGAGCAGCGCGAGGCGATCCACCGCATCGCCGCCGATGTCTTCGGCGACTACTGGGGTGCGAAGCCGTGAGCCCGTTGTATCGGCTCTACCGGTACGACCACGGCGACGGAACCGCCAAGGAATGGGCCTACGCCGATCTCGGCAACGGGACGGCGCAGATCCGTTGGGGACCGGCCGGTCGCCTGCGCCAATGCCAATCCAAGCCGTTGCGGATCGCCCTGGAGCGGGCACGCGAGAAGACACTCAAGGGCTACGTCGCCATCGGACAGGCGGACATCGATGCGACCGGGGCCGTGGCGCTCCTGTCTCGGGAGGGTCCGGATCCTCGGCTGCCTCCTGCCGTACCCACGCCCGACCCCAAGCCGACCCGCGACATCACCGCCCTCCTGGGCGGGGACGACGACGGGTTTTACTTCTAACCGATCTCGACACACGGCCGACCGCGGCGCACGTCTTCGCCGTCCGGCGATCGCGTGCGTCGTCGTTCGGCGCGGAGCCCACCGATGCACACGATCACCCACGTCACCGACCGGATCACCCTGGTCATGTTGAACGTCGCCATCTGGTCCGGACGCAAGAAACTGCGCGCCGAGGACCTGAAGCTCGGCACCGAGGTCCCGCCCGAGGAGCTGGTCTCCCTGGGATCCAAACGGGTCTGCGACCCCGAGTCGCTCAAGATCTTTCACCGCCTCAAGAAGGGTGCGGAGCGCACCTGCCTGCAGGTCGGAACCCGCTTTCTCGGCGGGTTTGCCGTGCCGCATGCGCACGCCGAGTCGATCGCCGAGAGCTTAGCGGTGCTGAAGCTGGAGTTCGACACGGAAACCCGCGCCTTCCTGGCCGGTTACGACCGGGCGTTGGAGGAGTGGATTTCCAATCTGCCCGCCTGGGAGGACCCGATTCGTCGGGCCATCGAGCCGGCGGAGGTCGTCGGGACGCGTCTGCGCTTCGGCTACCAGATCGTGCGGATCGCCCCGGCGGAGCAACCGGGGACACTCGAGGAGGAGGTCCAGGGGCTCGGCGACGGCATCTTCGCCGAAGTCGAGCAGATGGCCCGCGAGCTCGAAGGCAGCTTCGAGGGCAAGGAGAAGCTGCATCGCCGTGCGCTCGGCACCTTCCGACGTATCCGCGAGAAGCTCGCCTGCCTGTCCTTCGTGGACCAACGGATCCATCCGGTGGTGGACACCCTCGATCATTGGTTCGCCCGTCTGCCGACGGACCGCCCGATCGAAGGCCCGATCTTCAACGAAGGCATGGGGCTCGCGCTGCTGCTGTCGGATGCCGAACGCATGGCGCGCCACGGGGCGGGCCAGTGGGCGGTGCAGCAGGGCGGCGCGCCGAGCGCGAGCGACAGCGACATGGAATCGGACGCAACGCCGACCGAGGTCACGCCGTTGCCGCTCGCCGTGCAGTCCGCGATGGACTTCGAGGCCGAGATGGACGCCTTGTTCGGCGATGGGCCGGTCGAGGCCGACACGGACATCGACGTACAGGACCACCCACCGGAGCCCGCATTCGCCAGGCCCGTCGAGGAGACGGTCGCGGACGTCGAGGGCTTCTTTTTCTGATCCGAGCCTGAACCCGAGCCGGCGCATCCGCGCCGGCTTCGCATCATCCCACCCGACCGGGGTACACCGACCCCGCCGGGGTGGTGTGCCCCTTCTTCACTCAGGAGCACACCATGACACCCAAGACCTTGACCGACGCATTGCCGATCGTCGCCGCCGCCTACGGGCGCAGATTCGGCATCCCCGTGCGGGTCGGCGGCACGCAAGCCTGCACCGACGGCGGCGTGATCGTCATCCCCGCGATCGGGAGCGACCCGACGGCGCGGACGCTGGCGTGGGGCTATCTGGCCCACGAAGCGGCCCATGTCCGCTACACCGACTTCGCCCTGCCGAGGGCGCACAAACCGCTGGAGCGGTTCATCCAAGGGGTCATCGAAGACATCCGGATCGAGGGCGAGCTGATCGCCGTCTATCCGGGGACCCGCAGGACGCTCGATGCGGTCGTGGCCGCTTTGGTGGCCGACGGCTCGCAGTCGGCGGTGAGCGAGACCGAGAGCCCGTCCGACATCCTCGGCAACGGGTTCCTCGCCCTGGCCCGACATCGTTACCGCAAGCAGGACGCGCTCGCAAGCCACGCCAAGGAGGCCGATCGCGTCATGCGGGCGGTCTTCCAACCGCGCTTCGTCCATCGGCTGCAGGGACTCATGTCCGAGATCCCGAGGCTGGCGAGCACGGCGGCGTCGATCGACCTTGCTCGGCGGATCGTCGGGTTGATCGAGGAGGAATCGCAGGAGCCGCCGCCTGCGGCGCCGATCCAGCCCAATCCGCCGTCCGAGACGGAGGGCGATACGTGCTCCCAGCCGGAATCCGATCCGGACGCAGGGGACGGGACGGAGCAAGACGACGATGCACAGGAGGCGTCCACGGACAGTCCGTCCGCAGACGACGCCGAACAGGATGATGCCGGAAACGGAGGATCCGCGAACGGCGCATCGACAGGCGAGGGAAGACAGGATCGGGACGAGGAAGCCGAAGGCCAGAAGGGCCAAGACGGACGAAAGGCGGATGCCGGGGCCACGGCCACCGACAGTGCCCCGGCAGGCAACGACGTCCGCAGCGCACTGCAACAGGCACTGTCCGCCACCGACGCCGACCTTCCGGAGGACCTCTTCGCGTCGGTCGCCCAAGCCTTGAACGGGCGAAACCGCGATCCGGCGACGCTGCTTCCCGCAGCGGAGGCGTACGCGGGGGATCCAAGATCCGGAAGGATGGCCCTGGACCGGGTTAAGGGACAGTCGGCGAAGCTCGCGGCACGTCTGCAGGGCTTGATCGAAACCCACACCCAGGAACGCTCCCGAACGGGTCGACGTGGACAATCCTTGAGTCCACGTCACCTGCACCGTGCCGGCGTCGGCGACCCGCGGGTGTTCCGGATCCGCGAGCAGGCGATCGCACCGAATACGGCGCTGCACCTGCTGGTGGATCTGTCCTCGTCCATGCGTGCAGGCCGAGATGCGATCGCATTGGATGCGGCCGCAGCGCTGGCGCTGGCCTTGGAGCCGGTCAAAGGCGTCTCGCGCGCGGTGACGGCCTTCCCGAGCCTGCAGGGTCACGCCGACAAAGTGACCCGGATCCTGACGCACGGCGAGCGGACGGCGTCCCGCGTCGGGGCGTTCGTCCAACGCGGTCGCGGCGGTACGCCGATGACCGGGGCGCTGTGGTTCGCCGCGGCGGATCTGCTGGCCCGTCGCGAGACGCGCAAGGTGATCATCACACTGACCGACGGACAACCCGACGACGTGCACACCGCCGCCGACCTGATCGAACGGGCCGGCGCGGCCGGCATCGAGATGATCGGCGTGGGCATCGCCGTGGACGTCGGGCGTCTGTTCCCGATCGCCGTACGGATCGACGCCGTCGAGGATCTGAAGACCGCGCTGTTCGGGATTGCCGAGCAGCTTCTCCTGACCTGACCTGACCCCAGCCGTCGGGACCTCGATCGGCCGTCCACCGCGGACGGCCGGTCCGGGTCCGGGAGGTGTGCTCGCCGTGGGCGCGCTCGCGCGTTCATCGCAAGCACGGTTCCCCGGATCCTCGCTGTCGAGGATCTCCGAGAAGCGGTCGCTGGCCGCCCGGTCCGCCGGAAACACAGCCGAACCCACTGATCCAATCCACCCCGCGGGGAGAGCCACTCTCCCCCGGGGGCGGTGCGTCTCCCCTTCACTGGAGAGACGCATGTCCACACCCCGTCCCGCCCGCGCGCTTGCGGGCCTGATCGAAACCCTCGCGCGTCGCGGCGACCATCGCCCCGACGAATGGCTGCGCTTCCTGACCATGGATGTGCTCGCCGGCTTCGGCGAGCGACTCGAAACACCTTGGGACGAGCGGCGTCACAACGCGCTGTTCGAGCTCTCCGGCCTCTACGGACGGCTCGTCGCCGAGAACCCCTGGCGGGACATTCTCGGCGCCGTCTACATGGAGCTGAGCGCACACGGCCAACGCAAATGGATGGGGCAGTATTTCACGCCCCAGTCGGTCGCGGATTTCATGGCCGAGATCAACACCATGGATATGGATCCGTCGGCGCATCCGAAGGACCGCTTCGTCACGATCCTGGAGCCGACCAGCGGTGCGGGAATCCTGCTGCTGTCGGTCTGCAAGACCATCGCGATGAAACACGGCGCCGAGGCGCTGCGGCGTCTGTCGCTCACGGCGATCGATCTGGATCCGCTGTGCGCGCGCATGACCGCCTGCCAGCTGCTCGCCAACGCGGCCCTGCATGGACCGCTCGGGGAGATCCTGGTCTACCGCGGCAATGCGCTCGGCAATCCGGCCGATCTGGAGGTGGTGACGCATCGCCTCGCCGCGCCCGCGTGCATCGCCGGTCGTCCCGAGCCGATCCCCGAGGTCCTCCCGGCCCGCGCACCACAACGCCTCGCGGCCGTCACGGCGGCCACCGAGAGCCGTCAGTTGAGCCTCTTCGACGACGCGGCGCTGCCGCCGCTGCAACGCACGGCCTAACGCGCCGACAGCCATCCACCCCGCGGGGACACCCTTCCCCGCATCGGGGGGACGTGTCTCCCCGCTCGACCCCGGAGACACCACCCATGAAGAAACCCCAGCTGTCACTCCCCCTGGAACCCGACCACATGCGCCGGGCCGACCTGCCGGAAAGCGATCGGGAGCTGGTGGCCAACGCCATCCGCTGCCTGGAGCAGAAGTACCTGGTCAAGCAGGACTGCCTGACCAATCCGGAGGCCACGCGCAACTTCCTCAAGCTGCGGCTCTACGGGCTGCACTACGAGGTGTTCGCGTGCCTGTATCTGGACAACCGCCATCGCGTCATCCGCTACGAGGAATTGTTCCGCGGCACCATCGACGGGGCCAGCGTGCATCCCAGAGAGGTTCTGCGCAAGGTGGTGGAGACCGGCGCGGCGGCGGTCATCTTCGCCCACAACCACCCCTCGGGTGTTCCGGAGCCCTCCCAAGCCGATCTGCGCCTCACCCAGCGACTGCGCGAGGGCCTCTCGCTGTTCGACGTGCGGGTGATCGATCACATGATCGTCGGCGACGGCGAGGCCGTCTCCATGGCCGAGCGCGGCGTGCTCTGACGGTCTATCGACTATCGCAAAAAACCCAATCCACTCAACCCCGCGGGGCCGATCTCCCCGTCGGGGAGGTGTGCCCCGCCCGACCTCGGAGACACACCGCATGAACCCATCCAGACTGCACATGACCCTTGACGCACGCATCGTCCGCGAGCACGCCCGCGGACGCTGGATCGGCATCCTCGGTCGGCTCGCGCCGACCTTGGCGCCTGCACTGGCCCGTCCGGGTCGACACGTGCCCTGCCCGGTCCATGGCGGATCGGACGGGTTCCGGGTCTTCCGCGATGTAGCGGAAACCGGAGGCGGGATCTGCAACAGCTGCGGCCCCCGGCGCGATGGATTCGCGTTGCTGATGTGGGCCAACGCTTGGGGCTTTCGCGAGACCCTGGAGGCGGTCGCCCGGGATCTGGGGCTCGACACGAGACAGCCGCGGACAATCGAGCCGCGACCGAGACCGGTCGTCGTCTCGCGCCCGGCCGACGACGGCGGGAAAGACGCCGGCTCGGCCGAGGCCGCCCTTCGGCGCGTCTGGTCCGAGACCCTGGACCCGGACGACCGGCAGGCCCTCCCGCTGCGGCGGTATCTGTCCCGTCGCGGAATCGATGCCGAACCCGACCCGCGCGTGCTCCGGTTTCATCCGGGGCTGGCGTACTACGAGGACACGAGACGCGTCGGCACCTTCCCGGCGCTTGTGGCCAAGGTGTCGGATGCCGAGGGCCGACCGGTGTCCCTACACCGGATCTACCTCGACCGCGCGGGACACAAGGCCCCGGTCGCGCATCCGAAGAAGATGATGCCGCCGATCGGCACGCTCTGCGGGGGTGCCGTGCGGCTCTACCCGGCCTGTGTGACCCTGGGGATCACCGAAGGGATCGAGACCGCACTGGTGATCCGCCAGCGCACCGCGATGCCGGTCTGGGCCGGGATCTCCGCGACCCTGCTGCAGCGGTTCGTGCCGCCGCCGGGGGTCGATCTGGTCGTGATCTGGGCCGATCTGGATCGCTCGGGAACCGGGGAGCAAGCCGCCCGCGCACTGCGCGAGCGGCTTGTCTCACGAGGTATTCGGGTGGCGCTGCATCTACCGAAAGGGCCGATCCCGGAGGGCAGCAAAAGCCTCGACTGGTGCGATCTGTGGCGGCTCGATCTGCGCGCCGCGGCCTGACCGAACGGTGAACGCGTCGACCCGCACCCGCACGGGTGCGCGATCGGCGAGCTCACCCGTCAACCCAAGCAAACCCGCCGGGGCGAAAGCGCCGGTGGGTTTTTTGTTGCGGCGTCGGTCGACGCGCGATACTGAGGGCTTCGACTTTTCACCGACAATGCCCGATGACCGAAACGACAGCGCTTGATTGGTTCGACGCCGGCAGTCGCGTCCTCGAGGGCGCTCGCACACCCGACCTGTTCCCGCCGCTCGACGACGCGCACGCCCAGCGCGCGTGGCTCGCCGGGTTCGCGGGCGCCTGGGCGGAACGCAGCGGTGACGAGGCCGCCGAAGATGCCCTCGTCGCGGCACTGGAGGGCCGCCCTGCCCTGCTGAGACAGCTTTGGGATCGGGGTCCGGGCAAGATCGCGCGCAGCTGGTCCTGATCCGGGTGAAGGCAAACGGCTTCGACGGTCATGACCCGAGCGGCACCCCCTCCCGACGGCGCGAGCTCGGTACCCCGCCCGGCAGAGTCAGATCGACAGATCGAGCGCGAGAAGCGGCGCCAGATTCAGCAGGATCAAGGTTCCGATCCAGTTCAAGCGTTCAAGCGGTGCCGTGTGCGCGGTTATGACCGTGGGTGATATCCTCGGTGCACGTCATGATCAATGGTGGCACATCTTCGGATGCCTGAGGTCTCGCAACAGGGGCAGCGCTGGATCAATGCCGAAAAGGCTCGCTATTACCGGGTCGTCCTGGAACAGGACCTGTTCGGAGACTGGAGCCTCATCGCCTGCTGGGGTGCACTGCACTCGCGCCGCGGCGGGATGCGGGTCACCTCGCTGCCATCGCTCGATGCCGGCGTCGCGGCGCTGGACGGGATCGCGAAGCGACGGCGGCAGCGGGGATATGTACCGGTGCATCTTCCGCCTGACCCCTCGGCGTGATGAACGCACCCGCTGCAGATGCCCCCGATCGTCAAGTGGCAGACCTCTCCGATCATGGGCTGCCGCCAACCGCCGGATTCTGACTCCGCGCGCTGCGAATCGCGTTATACCCGCCAACTTGCACCTTCGCCGTCTTCATCTTAAGGCGCGAATCGACGCTTGACGCCGATCCATCGGGAGTGCCGAGCCCGGCACCGATAAGTCTGGTGACCGAGCCACCGAGGCGTCGGACACCGAGGAAGTATTCCCAAGTGCCGCCACCAAAACTGCATCGACAGGCCAAAGGCGTGAAGCTAGCCAAAAATAAATTGATATTTTGCGCACCAAGCGCAAAATATAAATATATATTAGAAGCAACGAGCAAAATCCATGCTTGTCGAGTTCCGCGTCAAGAACTTCTGCAGCCTGCGTGACGAGCAGGTCCTCAGTCTTGTCGCATCCAAAGACAAGACCATGCACGATACCCACACCTCGAGCACCGGCCTCAAGGCTGCGCCGTACTTGCTGCGCAGCGCCGTGCTGTACGGCGCCAATGCCGGCGGTAAATCAAACATTATCAAAGCACTGCAGTACATGCGGGGCGTCGTGCTCGAATCGGCGACCAGTATTCAGCCCGGCCAGGTATTCGCGGTGCAGCCCTTCCGGCTCGATGCCCGATCAGCCGGTCTGCCGACGGAGTTCGAAGTCACGTTCATCCTGGACGGAGTGCGCTACCAGTACGGCTTTTCCATGACGCCGCAACGCATCGTCAGCGAGCATCTTCTGGTCTACAAAGCGTTCAAGCCACAGCGCTGGTTCGAGCGCCGTTTCGACTCTGAAAGCGGAAAAGACGTGTACGACTTCGGCCCTGGCCTGAAGGGGACCAAGAACCTTTGGGAAGGTGCCACCCGACCCAACGCCTTGTTCCTGTCGATGGCCGTGCAGCTCAACAGCGAGTCCCTGAGACCGGTGTTCGATTGGTTCGCCGATCATCTGGTGATCATCAACGAACAGGCGCGGGTGAATCCGCAGACGTCGATTCACATGCTTGAGCAGGACGAAGGCCGCAAACAGATCTGCGACGTCCTCGCCGCGGCCGACATCAGCATTTCCGACATCGAGGTTGTCACCCGCAAGGTGCCGGGGCATGCCGTTCATTTCGATCTGGTCGCCGGCAAGACCGAGGTCCGCAGCGAGGAGGTGGACGAGCACCAGTTGCGCTTCTCGCATGTGACCGAGCAAGGCCGAGCTGTGTTCGAGCTGATGGACGAGTCCAACGGTACCCGCAACCTGCTGTTCCTGATCGGGCCCGCGCTAAACATCCTCAAGAAGGGCTTGACCCTGGTCATCGACGAGCTCGACACCAGTCTGCATACCCTCCTGCTGCGCGAGCTGGTTCGCCTGTTTCATCGGCCCGAGGTCAACACCGGCGACGCACAGCTGATCTTCACCACCCATGACACGGCGCTGCTGGATGCACCCGACCTGTTCCGGCGCGATCAGGTCTGGTTCGTGGAGAAAGACCAGGATCAGGCATCCGCACTGGTGGCGCTCTCCGAATTCAGCCCGCGCAAGAACGAAGCGCGGGAGCGCGGCTATCTGCAGGGACGCTACGGCGGCGTTCCCTTCTTGAGCCCTACCCTCGGGCTCAAGCACTGATGGCGCGCGACCGCTCCCCCAAAGAGCGCCAGCGCCGACAGCTCGAACGCAAGCAGGCGCGCTGCGCCGGCTACGACCGCATCCTGATCGTCTCGGAGGGAAGCAAGACCGAGCCCAACGACTTCCGCGAGATCCGTACTGCCCATCGCCTGCACACGGCCAATGTCGAGGTGCGGCCCAGCGAGCTCGGCACTGCGCCGATCCAGGTCGTGCAATACGCACGGGAGCTGTTCGAGAACGGGGATCGCCACAGGAATATTCAGCGCCGTGCGTTCGAGCAGGTCTACGCAGTCTTCGACCGCGACGGGCATGCCAGCTATTTCGACGCCTTGAATCAGGCGGCGTCCTTGGATGACAAGCTGCGCAACGACAACAGGCAACCGGTAGTCTTCAGGGCAATTGCCTCGATCCCCAACTTCGAGCTGTGGCTGTTGCTGCACTACAAGGACATTCAGGGAGGACATTCAGGCGCCGATCCACCGTGACGAGGCGATGGGCCGCCTGAAGCAGCAGATTCCGGTCTACGAAAAAGGCGCCGGCAGCGCCTTTGCCATCACGTGCGACCGGCTCGACATTGCCACACAGCGGGCGAACGCGCTGGCGACCCGATTCAATGCCAAGACCGACCCCGAACCCAACACTGCCATTGTCGATCTGGTAACGCTGCTGACCAGCCTACGCGGGGTGAGCAGCCCATCCTCCTCGACAACGACCAAACATGCGACGAGCGCTGAAGGCGTCGGAATCTCGCGCCTAAAACGACCCTCTTGATCGATTCTGAATCTCCCAGATCGAGCTTCTGAAGATCCTGGCGAGCGCCGGATGCAAGGGATCGTCTTCGCGGACGTCGGATTTCGCCTTCTCCGACAGCTCCATTGTTTTCCAAAGCAGACCCCAAGGAAGCTCCTTGTGCTGCGTGTCGATCACCGTCTCCAGCTCCTCGACAGTCGCCCGATCCAGCGGGCGCTTGCGAAGCCCCTTGGCGAGCCGTCGCTGATGAGCAAACTTGCCGAAACCCAGGACCATAGAACTCTCCTTCCGCTCTCGGAATCGCGGGGATTTTACGCTGCCGAACCGCTGCGACCTCAGTTGTGATGCCTTCGCCTCATGCCGACGACGCGGTGAAGGATACCAAGCAACTCACATTGGATGCCTTTTACACAATGCGCGGTGCGACACGTAAACATTTCACCCCCGATCGAAGACCATTGTGCACTCGCCATCCGAGATCCCGACCTCCAGACACTGCGCCGGCAACGAGACGCCAAACTCCGGATGCCATGTATTGGGTACGAGCCTGGCCGCTCCCTTGGCGATGGACCAGCGCACACTCTGCCCATCCGGCAGAGACAAGGTGCCCTGCATCCCCTCCCCGTCGGCCTGGATCTGCGGATTCAGATGGAAGCGGGCGATCGCCACAACGCACTCGCCCTCCAGCCTGTCGGTCACCGCCAGCCGCACCGACGTCATCCCCCAGGTGCGACGATGAAACGGGCGTCCGCGCAGACGGCTTTAGCCATCTTAGGCGGCCGAGACGCTCTGCACACCCGCTGTCGGCGGGATACGCTCGAATGACGCGCCGCAGCGCGTGCTCCGTTACGCAAACCCTCAATCGTCAGACTTCACCTGGACCCTGACGGTCCTGCCCAAGGCGTCGTAGTCCTGCTCCAGGGTCTGGGCCAGCGTAATCATCGCCGCAGTTGGGCGACCCGGGACATAGACTGTCACGCATGCCTCGCCGGGCAGGGCGAATGAGATCTCACCACGTAAAGCCTGCAGGTCGAATTGAGCCTCGAAATCACCAACCGCACAGTCCAGAATCGCATGCCGCATGTCGTCGCGCCTCTCGCCTCTCATGATATCGCCGATCAAACACCCCCTGCCGCTCGTACAGCGCACGACGCAAATGAAGCGTCGGGTGCAGCGGCATCCAACCCCGCTTTAGGCGGATCCGACCCGCGCCCGGATCATCGGTACAAGACCCGCAGTGACAACACCCGCAGGGTCTGATTCCACATTGTGACCGCGCCTTTCTTCACCGTATTGCTGTCGACGATCACCACATCCCCGTCCTCCAACGGCAAGTCTGCGACCCCGCGATCGCGCACCGCCGCAAGGTCCACCGCTAGCTCCCGCGGCGCCCCGCTGCCGTCGTGCCGAATCACCCGGACGTTCGAGTCGATCGCCTCCCAGTTGGTCCCCCCGGCCTCGGCAATCGCCTTGAGCACCGTCATGTCCGAACGCAACGCGAAGGAGCCCGGATTGGCCACCGCACCGTCCACGAAGATGGTCCCCGCCTCGGGCACATAGAGACTGTCCCCGCCGCGCAAGACAAGAGCATTCGCATTCGGATTCGCCACCAGATCCCGCAGGTCCAGAATCAAATTCTGCGCGGCCATCTCCCCGGTCTGCGGATCCGGCCCCACGGTACGCACCCCGACCGTCGAACCCGCGTTCCCGGCCAACCCACCCGCCATCGACAACACCTCGATCAGGGTCCTCGGACGGGTGATCGGAAAGACACCCGGGCGCGCCACCGCGCCTGTCACCGTCACCTCCTGCGAGGCATACTCCTGGACGAAGAGCGCGACCTGCGGCTGATGCACGTAACGGCTCAAGCGTTCCGACAGGAGCTGCTCCGCCCCGCCGACCGTCAAGCCGCTCAATCTCAACTCCCCCACCAGGGGCAGATTCACCGTCCCCGGACCCGTGATCCGCACGCGCAGACCCTGGATCTCCGGCACCTGCGGCGCCTCGATCTTGATCACGTCGCCCGGTCCCAGCCGATAATCATGGGCCGAGAGATCCCCGCCGGGCCCGTTCGACGCCATTGCCAGCGCCTGGTTCAACTCGGTCAGGCGCACTTGCGCCGCCCGTGCCTGCGCCTCCTCGGCGTAAGACGGCGCGTTCTTTCCCGCGCCGCTCGACGGCGATCCGGCGCATCCGACGACCGATCCAATCCCGACGGACATCGCAGCGATCCACCATAAGCGAGTCCAATGTTTCATCATCAAACTCCCTCCCCGACATGAAAGCATCCACCCGACCGGCCCATCGTGGTGCCACCCCGCCCGAAAATGAGGTTCCACCGAAATCTAGTCTTCCGAATGCTGCGATCAAGAGGACGACCCCGCATCTGACGAAAGCGGTTCGGGCATGTTGGGCGATCTCCTGGCCGAAGTGTCCCCACTGGGCACGACCGCATGTCGGGGCAACTGAAGGTGCCCCGACATGCGGCAGCCCAACGAACTTACCACTGCCCCAAAAGACCGGCCTTCGTGCTCGCTCGCTCAGTGGGAGATCGCCCGAGCGCAAATCTCCGCAAGCTCGTCAACCCGGCATTCCTACGGCAGCCGCTTTGGGGTCTGCCGACCGGACAGCCCCGGGGTCGCCCGACCACCCCGGCACCAGACGCGCCAGCACCCTACCCGCAGCGGCATCGCTTCGCTCGAAGAGAGCCGCATCCAAATCGGCAAGCGCTAAGTCCAAGACGGCAACCTCCGGACCTTCGGCGCGGCGCGCGATCTTGATGCGCGGATTCGGTGTGTCCGTAAAGCCCTCCGACGCATAAAACAACTCCTCGAACAGCTTCTCGCCCGGACGCAAGCCTGTGTACTTGATCGCGATATCCCGCCCCGGCTCAAGGCCCGACAGACGGATCATCTGCTCCGCCAGGTAGCGAATCTTTACCGGCTCGCCCATATCGAGTACGAAGGTCTCCCCGCCGTGTCCGATAACCGCCGCCTGCATGATGAGCTGGCATGCCTCCGGGATCGTCATGAAGAAGCGCTCGATCTCCGGATGCGTCACGGTCAGGGGGCCGCCCCGTTCGATCTGCTGGCGAAAGCGCGGCACCACGCTGCCCGCGGAGCCCAGCACGTTGCCGAAACGCACGGTCATGAAGCGGCAGGCCGAGCGGTGATCCGTCTCCAAACAGATCAGCTCCGCCAATCGTTTGCTGGCACCCATGACATTCGACGGATTCACCGCCTTATCGGTCGAGATCAAGACGAAACGCTCGCAACCCCAACGGTCGGCCGCTTCGGCCATCACCCGGGTGCCGACAACATTGTTGTGCAAGGCCGCCTGAATCTGATCCTCGAGCAGCGGGACATGCTTGTAGGCCGCCGCGTGGAAGACGACATCCGGACGCACCCGCTCAAACAGCGCATCGATCCCGCCCCGGTTGGTGACATCCA
Organism: Thiocapsa rosea; assembly: GCF_003634315.1. Lineage (NCBI taxonomy): Bacteria > Pseudomonadati > Pseudomonadota > Gammaproteobacteria > Chromatiales > Chromatiaceae > Thiocapsa > Thiocapsa rosea. The sequence continues at coordinate 3,348,354 of NZ_RBXL01000001.1, read as the reverse complement.
ACAGATATCGGCTGAGCACCGGCGGATCGGGCTCGTCCAGCAACTCGGTCTCGATCCGATAGAGATTGAACTCGCCGTGATCGACCAGGATCAACTCGCGCGGTCGACAGGCACGAAGCTGCCGGCAAAGCTCCGAGCCGATCGAGCCGCCGGCCCCGCTGACCAGCACGACCCGATCGGCTAAGCCGTTGCGCATGCCGTCCCAGTCCAGGTTGACTTGATCGCGTCCCAACAAATCCTCGATCAAGACCGGCCGAAGCTGGTTCACCGAGACCAGACCCGCCATGACGTCTTTGACCTGGGGCACGGTCCGAAACGGGCGGCCCGCGGTCTCGCACAAGCCGACGAGACGCTGCATCTCCTTCGCCGACGCCGTCGGCGTGGCCAACAAGACCACGTCGATACCGAACGTCTCGACCAACTGCGGGATCTGATCGGTGGTGCCCCGGATCGGCACGCCATGGACAACACCGCCGTGACGCCGCGGTTTGTCGTCGACAAAGGCGATCGGCACGTACCCGGAATGCCGATCTCGCAGAAGATCCCGCACCAGCATCTCCCCCGTGCGCTCGGCGCCTACGATCAGCACACGCCGCCCGCCGCTGAAGTCCAGCCGCCGGTCCTTGATCCAGCGATAGAAGAGGCGCGGTCCTGCCAACAGCATCAACTGAAAAATGACGAACAGCACCGGCAAAGACCGCGGAATAAAGGCCATCCGGTTGAAGATGAAGAGCACGAAAAGCAGCAAGGTCGTCCCGGTCAGCACCGCGAAGGCGATGCGGACCAGATCGTCGATCGAGGCAAAGCGCCAAACGCCACGGTAGAGTCCGAAAGCCCAATAGACCGGCCCGACCACGAGCACAACCAAGGGCAGCATCTCGACCGCCTCTTCGATGAACTCCGGCGGCACGTAGGCGAGGTTGAACCGCATCCAATAGGCCAAACCCCAGGCCACCGGGATTGTCACGATGTCATGCACGAACACCAGCAGACGCGAACGGGCGCGCTGAAACCAAAGGCTCATCGGCGACCCATCTCATCGTGTACGTTCATGCAGGATACTCCGTTGGTGAAGACTCGGATGGATCCCGACCAAGCGATCACCGCGGGCGCACGAGATCCATCGGGTATCGACGATGCGGATTGATTCAGGGACCGGGATCGGGCGATCGAAAGCACGGGGACGCTCGGAGCCGCCAAAGCAGCCAGAGGGCCGGTGACAGCGGCAAGGGGAAGATGACGCGGGGATGATGGCGGAGTAAGGGAACCGGGTCAACGCCCGGAAGGCGGGAGACGGCGCAGAGCGGACGTTCAAGCGGATTCCCAAGCCCGGGGAGATACGGCGGGGGTATCGGGAAGGATGGGCAGAGGCCCGAAGGTGTGGCTTGGGTGGTGCGCGATCGGCCTTGCGCATGAGACCGGCAACCCTTACCGGCTCGCTCGCGACATCACACCTAGGGGTAGGGGCGGGTAGGGGCGACTTAAGTCGCCCCTACCCGCCCCTACCCTCGGTCGATCATTTCCGGACGGGCACCCGAGCGGCTCTCGGCGCTACCGCCTTGCGCCGCTTCGGCCGGCTTGAAAAGCAAGACCGGCGCGTTCAGAAGTAAGGGGCGAGTTCGGGCGGGGGTGTCGGCAGATCCTCAAACCATCGCCAAGCAATCTTGCTCTTGGGAAACAGAATCACCCAGATGGTCACGATAATGACTAAAAAGTAGTTCTTCAGGGACCGATTCCGGATATACCAGTTCTCCACCTGTCCCTTGTAAGGCATGATGACGTGATCGTAGAAGGCGACCGGGTCCGCCGCATCCTTCATCATCTTCTCCTCTCCGCGAAACAGGATGGCCCCGAGACCGGACAACCCGGGCCGCACCTTCACGATCTCGGACTGCATCTCCGGCGGAAAGGCCGAAAAGCAACGCGGTGTCTGAGGCCGCGGACCGGCGATGCTCATGTGTCCCAGCCAGACGTTGATCAGCTGCGGGAGCTCGTTGATCTTGCTCTTACGCAACCACCGCCCGACCGGCAGGACGCGCGGGTCGTTATGGATCGTCAAGTCACCCGTCCCGAGCTTCGGACTGTCTTTCAGCATGGTCGCGAACTTGAGCAGATCGAACAGCTTACCGTCTTTTCCGACCCGCGGCTGGCGGTAAAAGATCTCGCCCTCGCCGGTGAAACGCAGAACCGGGATCACAATGATCCAAAGCGGCAGCACCCACGATATAAAGACCGTCGACAGAATAAAATCGACGATGCGCGTCGAGTCGAATCGTTCGTTCAAGAGAAATACCTCGATAATCGGCCTCGCGTGTCGAGACACCGGAAAAAAACGGTTATCACATCTTCTCGTCCAGATATTTCCCCGTTTCCTTGTGACCGAAATCGGGGAGCATCGCATGAAAGAGATCCACCAACTCATCCCGCTCCCACCATCCGCGGGCCTTGAGCGCCGTGATCCGCTCCAGAAACGCATCCAAAGCGGATGAATCGAAGACTGCAGTGTTCTTGATCACCCCGATGCTCTCGAAGCGCGTCATATCCAAGGTTTCGCCGGAAGTAAAAAACTCCTCGAAATCCTTTTCGCCCGTCGTATCGCTGGCGAAGAAGTAACAAGGCCATTGCTTGCGCGCAATGCGCTCCTCGACGCCCTCCCGTGCCTCTTCCTCGCTGGCGCAAGGGTAAGCCTCGTATCCTAAGGCGGCGAGATAGCGCACCGCGATTTCCGAGAAGGTAATCAGATGCAGCCGCTCGCTCAGCTTCGGAAAGAGGATGTCCCGATTCTCCCCCAACAGACAAGACATCAGACAGAGCTCGCCAGACTCCTGCGGCGTCACGAAATAGCGCCGCACATCGTTCGGTGCGGAGAAGGGCTGGCGTTTGGCGAAGCGTTGATTGAATCCATGCAGCAAGGAGCCGTCGGAAAAGGCCACGTTTGCAAAACGCGCCGTCGAGATCGGCAGATCCAGGCTGGCACGCATCAGAAACTGCTCCATGATGCGCTTGCTCGCACCCATCATATTGACCGGGTTTGCCGCCTTGTCGGTCGACACGCAGAAGTATTTCCGCGCCCCGCCCTCTTGAGCCTGTGCGATGGTCGCGATGGTGTTGAGGATGTTGACGTCCACCATCCGCATCAACGTAAAGGGATCCTTCTCGCTGCGCACATGCTTCAAGGCGGACAGATTCAGCACATAGTCGTAACCGCCGCTCCAGCGCATCAGCGCTCGAAACTCCACCGAGCCGCAGTCGATCGCAAAGGTGCGGAAGTCACCCTCGATGTAGCCGAGCGTACTGCGGATATCGCGCACCAGCTCGACCATATTGTTCTCGCTGATGTCCACGACATGCAGCACCCGGGGATTGCGCTTGAAGATCTCCCGAGCCACCGCCTGCCCGATCGACCCAGCACCCCCGATCACCAAAAAACGCCCCTCCGCCACCCGCGCCGACAGCTCCGCCTCATGTGCAGCGATGTCGCCGTCAAACAGCACCCGTTCCCGACCAATCAACCCCAACACGTCCATCCTGCCCCTCCTCTAGCATGCCGTGTCGGGGCGGTGTAGGGGCGACTTAAGTCGCCCCTACACCGCCCCGACACGGCCCTAAACCAAAATATCCCCCACATCCCCGCCAACCCATACCGCATCCCACAACGCATAATCGCCGACCGACTGCACCAACCCACGCCGCAAGGGATTCGCAACGATATACCGCCCGATATCCCGCAGCGTCTCCTCCCGACGCACCGCATGATCGTAAAATCCACGCTGCCACACCGGAGCCACCACCCCGCCGACTTGGCCGAGACGCCGCGCCGAGCGACGTTTCGACCGCCGCATCACCGACGACAGATCCGCACCGTCACCCAGCACAAACAGCCAATGCAAATGATCCGGCATCACCACGAAAGCCAAACTCCGCACCGCACCCGCCCGGTCCAGCAGCCGCATCTCCTCGACCAAGATCCGACCCAAGGTCAAATCCGCAAACACAGGCCGACGACCCTCGATCACCGTCGTCACATGATAAGCACGCCCAGGCTCCGAAAACCGACCCTTCAGCAAATCGTCCCGAGACATATCGATCCCCGACCGTATCCGTACGATGTCCAGCGCCGGGCGTCATGCCTTGTAGCCGTAGGGGCCACTTCAGCCGCCCGGAAATCAAGCCGCAGGAGCGGTGTAGGGGCGACTTAAGTCGCCCCTACACCCCGACACCGAACCAACACCAAATTATCACCGACATTCCCCCCGACCCAGCCGATCGCGATTACCGTGGGACGTTCCCGGTTTCCCCCTCTTGAGTTAAACTACGCGTCCCGGTGAATCTTATTTAAGGTGTTCAGATGTCTCTGAGATTTGACACCCGTGTCGCGGCAGCGGCTACGGCGCAAGACCCAAAGCTGATGCGCCAGGAGTTTTCCCGCGTCTTGCATATGCCTGCGCAAACCGATGGGCTCAAACGTCACCGTCTGCGGTTTCGCGAGGTGCTCTATTTCAAGTTGAAGGGGACCTTGGAGCGCGAGGGGTTGGTGTTGAGCCCAGAGGACAGGCGCGCGCTCTATAAGGTCCTGACGATCAGGGCCGGTGAGGTTGGCGGCTGGCGTCGAACGGGGCGGAAACTGGTGCGTGCCGGTGACGTGCCGATCACGCTCGACCTGACCAATATCGTGCGCAGCACGCATAGCGCGTTGCGAACGGTCCTGCGAGGAGAAGACCTGATCGAAAGCCGATCCGACGTCTGTTCCGGTGAGCCGGTGTTCAAGGGCACGCGCGTGCCGGTCGTGCATCTCATCGAGCAGTTTCGCACGGGCGTACCCTTTCCCGAGATCGCTGAAGATTACCCCCAGCTCAGCGAAAAAGCCCTGCGCTACGCCGAGCTTCGCTCGCGCATGGGCCAGGCGCCCGGCCGACCGCCGGGGCCGCTGAAGATCAGGCGGACCGCGACCGCGTCTTGAAGCTGCTGATCGACGAGAATCTTTCACCGCAGCTTGCCGCTTGGGCGAACCAGCAGGGGTTGGAAGCCAGTGCGGCCGTCTACGTGGGCCTTCAGGGTAAGCCCGACATTCAGGTCTGGCGCCATGCCTATGCGAACAGCCAGATTGTTGTGACGGTGAATGTCGGTGATTTCATCCAGCTTGCCCAAGGGGTTGAGTTGCACCCCGGGGTGATCGCGTTCCGTGAAGCCGGTCTGGATCGGAAAACGCAGTGGGAACGTTTGCAGCAGGCGATTCGATTCGTTGAAGATCAGTGCGAGGGGGATCTGACGAACCAGGTGCTTGAAGTGAAGCGCAGCGGAGATCTGGTGCTTCATACGATTCCTGAGTATTGATGGCGCCTTCGGTCACGCTATAAGCCGTTCCCGCTCGACAACGATCGGCCGTCCTGATGCATGCGAGTAGAGGACATCCGGACAGAGGCCAGCACCGTTAGGCCGAACGATCGTTCCCAGATCGGTCGATACCTCAACCTGCCTGAAGAAATCGTCATCGAGCAGCGGCTCGATCCGGTAAAGGCTGCGGATTGAGCCGGGATGTCGGGTTACGCTGCGCTAACCCGACCTATGGCGAATCCAGGGTAGCGGTGTAGGGGCGGTGTAGGGGCGACTTAAGTCGCCCCTACACCGCCGCGAAATCGCCCATCCACCCTTCCGGCACGCTCGATGGCAGGTTTACCACCCGCTCCTCCAACCAGAGCGAGTTCTCAAGACCGTCATGCTGACAGTCGGCATACATCGCCAGACGGCTCATCAAACGCCAAATGGGCCGGGTCATCACGCCCTGAGCGTTGGTGTACTCCAAAAACGCATCCCGCTCCGCCGCCGAACTCAACAGGATCGCATTGAGCCAGTGATTGGAACGCGTCCCCGCGGGCGCCGCCAAGAAGCAAATACCGATCTCGGCGCACACGGCCGCATAACGCCGCGCGATCTCGGCCTTGATCGCCAACATCTCGGGCAAGCGCTCCATCTGCGCACAGCCCAAGGCCGCGTTGAGATTCGGCATCCGATAGTTGTAGCCGGTTTGGTCGTGAACGAACTCGAAGGGGTGCGGGACCTTCGCGGTTGTCGTCAGGTGTTTCGCCCGCGCCGCCAACTCGGCGTCATCGGTGACGATCATCCCCCCGCCACCCGTCGTGATGATCTTGTTCCCGTTGAAGCTCAACGTCCCCAACCGCCCTAACGTACCCGTATGCCGCCACCTCGAACCAACTGTAGCGGCGGCTTCAGCCGCCAACCCGTTCCAATCGGCGGTAGGGGCGGCTTTAGCCGCCAACCCGCCCCGATCAACGGGTGTAGGGGCGGCTGAAGCCGCCCCTACCTCTTCCGGCAACAAATCAATAAAACTCCCGAGCGACTCGGCCGCATCCTCCACCACGGGGATTCCCCACTCATCGCAAATCGCAACGATCTCGCCGATCCGGCACGGATGACCGAAGGTATGCATCGGCACACAGGCCGCCAGTCGTCGACCGCTGGATCGGTTGAACACAACACCCGCTCGCCGCTCGGCATGCCGCTCGAAAAATGCCCGCAACGCCGTCGGACTCAGACCCAGCGTGTCGCGGTCTACATCCACAAATACCGGCCAAGCCCCCGCACAGCGCGCCGCGTTGCAGGTCGCCACAAAGGTCAGTGCCTGGGTGATGACCTCATCATCGCGACCGACACCCGCGAGCTCGAGCGCCATATGCAGCGCCGCCGTACCGTTGACCGTGGCCACCGCATAGCCAGCCCTGGTGAAATCAGCGATCCGCTCCTCGAACTCGGTGACCTTCGCCCCCACCGAGGAGACAAAGTTGGAGTCGATGCAGTCGACCAGATACTGGCGTTCGTTGCCCTCGAACACCGGACGATGCAGAGGGACGCTGCCCTCGCCATAAATGGCACGAACACCCGCGATCAGGGCATCGAAGGTTTTTGAAGACTTAGCCATCATCGATCCCGCACGTGGTCGTGGTCGCTGGGTTGACAGAAGCAGGGCTCGCCGCTCGAATCCGAGGGGGCCTGACGGATCACAGGTCCGCTGCCTCGACATGCATGGGTCGCATCGGCCGCCCACGACTCGGGTGTCCAAAGCCGCAATGGGCGACTTAAGTCGCCCCTACACGGCGGCTTCGCTTCCGGAAACAAGCCGACGCTCAAGGCCGAACTCCGCGATGGTCGAGCTCCAAGGCCAACAGACCCAGATACTCATGCAAGGCGCGCTCGGTCTTGCGCAGATTTCCCGAACTCGGTAGCCAGCTCAGCAGGGTCCGCTTCTCGTATCTGCCGGTCAGGTGCTGAGTCGGCGCCGCGATGGGCGCCAATCCCACCCGCTCGAAGTGCCGCATGGCCCGGGGCATGTGGGCCGCCGAGGTGACGAGCAGGATGCGCCGCCCGGGCCCGATGGCAGCGTCGACCGCATACGCCTCTTGAGCCGTGTCGAGCGCGCTGTCCAAGGTCAGGATACGCGCATCCGCAATGCCGAGCTCCCGCGCTGCCTGCGCATAGCCCGACGCGACCGGCGGACGTCCGTCTCGGCCCCCTCCCCCGCTGAGGATCAAGCGGGCCTCGGGAAGAGCATGTGCGAGTCGCACACCTTCGAACAGACGGATCGCGGAGTTCTCGTTGAGCTGCGAGCTGAGCGGCCAATCGGCGCGCGGCCACCAGCCTGCACCGAGCACCACGATCGCCGCGACATCGCCCGGCGCACTCGGATCCACCAGCGCCGGGTAACGTCGCTCGAGCGGACCCAATAGACCCTCCGACACCGGCCACCAAGCGGCCAGCGCCACGATGAGCGCAGCCCCGATCATGAGGCGCACCCCGGCACGTTGACGCCCCAGAAGCCAAAAGACCAGGCCGAGGACGACCAGACCAGAGGCGATCGTCATCGGCATCGCCAATGCGGAGACCAGCGGCTTCACGAGGGCCAGGAGACTCTCCATGTCGGGCAGGCCTAGCCGGCGGCAGACGAGGATTCGGCCGCGCCAAGGACGTGCTCGGGCCAAAGCTCGCGCTCGATCAACGCCCGCGCCGTCGTGGTCTCGAAGGATGCCATCAACTTCCGAAACTTGGATTCGAACCCCCGCCGCCCGAGACCCTGATGCAGCCGGATCTTCCAAGACAACCCAAGCTCTGCCGGCAGATGGTCAAACTCGTCCGGGTCGAACTCGTAGGGGTGGCAGTACAGCGTGAAGACCCGATTCGCAGCCAGCGAGCGAGCGACGCTCCAACGGATCAACGGCCAGGGCAGGAGACGATGATAACCCCCGCCCGACACCGGCAAGACACGCCCGAAGAGCCTCAGCGTCGCCGCCGGAAGCTCCACCAAACGGCGGCCCGAGGGCAAGGTCACACGCACCGGATGCGCCGGCCAATGCGCCCGTCCATGCCGATAGGTCGGCGACGGAAAGATGCTCGAGTCATAGACGAAGCCCTCCGCGGCCAGGATCTCGAGCGGCCAGTCGCCCGCCGGCCCGAGCGAAAAGTTCGGTCCCCGATAGCCCAAGACCGCCTGCCCGATCAGGTCCTCCAACTGCGCCTTGGAGCGACGGACATCCTCGCGGAACGCGTCCGGCGTTTGCTTGTAGATGTTGATATGGCCGAACCCGTGCGAGGCGACCTCATGGCCCTCGCGCGCGATCCGCCGCACCGTATCCGGAAACATCTCGGCAAATCGCCCGAGGACGAAACAGGTCATCTGCCGTCCCTGCTCCGCCATCAGATCCAAAAGATACTCGGTGTTGCGACCCGCACGCGGATAGAGCGGCAGGTCGGTACCGAGCGTGGACTGCGCCCAATCCTCCACGTCGACAGACAAAACGACAGGCATGGATCCCAACTCCCCTCGCACCGGCTCCAACCCCAAAGAATACGAATCGCCGGGGTAGGGGCGACTTAAGTCGCCCCTACAGCCCTACCGCAACCCCCACAACCACCCTCTCCCCCGAGGCCACCGACACCAAGCGCGTGATCCGGCCGCCGTCGGCGAGCTGGATGTCGACCGGCACCCGGACCAAATCGCGCTCGCTGCCGTTGGTCAGGGTCACCCGACCAGCCTCATGCGTGACCCGGACCACCGCGCTCGATGGACTCAGCACGTCCCGCCAATAGACACCGATCCCGTAGACCGTATCCAGATACAGATCGCCCCGAAACCCGCCCAAGGCATGCCGCAGAAGCGCCTCCGTCAATCGCGCGCAGGCGGTGCCGTCGAACTGACGCAGATGCTGATGACACATGAGGACCATCGGGATCCCCAGCCGGTGCGCACGGTGCAGCCAGAACCTCAGCATGTCGAAGTGATGGATATGCTGCGGATCCCCGGGATAACGCGCGGTCAGCTCCACCAGGCGCGTCTCCGCAGGATGATGAGGCGGCGGCTGGCGCAGGGCGTTGTCGCTCGGACGGATGTCCGATCCCGAGGCGACCTCGCAACCGGCGGCCTCGACCGCCGCGGGCGTGTAGGAATCGTTGCCCCGTCCCGGCTTCGCCCAGGATCTCGGCACGAAATCCAAACAACGCCGGAACCAACGCTCGGCCTCCAGGATGTTGTCGCGCTGATCGCCGAACGACCCCTTATCCTCGCCGAGCCAGGGATAGTCGCCCTCGCCCGGCCGCGCACCGGCCTTCCATCCGTTGCCGGGCGCCCCCGCGGTGTCGGTGTCGTAGTGCAGATGCCCGTGATTGCCGAGCTCCATCACATAGGGCCGCTCGGACTCGACCGGGTAGGGGCTGGCGTGACGCAGCTCCACATGCTCCCGCATCCAGGCGATGAACCGCGGGATCTCGTCCGCCCCGCGGTCCACGCCGTAATGGGCCGCCCACTCCCGTGCCGCCGTCTCATCGAGCGTCAGCCGGGTCGACATAAAGAGGGTTTGAGCGATCCCGTAGCGTGCGCCCAACGCCAAGGCAACCTCCAGACCCTCGATCGACTGAAAGGACGAGGTGTCGTAGAGATCCATGTCGCCCCGCCACGCAAAAGCGGCTCGGCGGGCCCCCGGATAGCGCCGAACGACCACGGACCTGATCTCGGCCGAGTCGATCGCGCGCGCACCCTCGTGTGCGATCCGGATCGACCGCTGCTCCCCGTCCCAGGACACCTTCAGCTCCGCTGTTCCGGCACCCGTCACCTCGACCGGTGTCACCACCCAGGTCAACCGCGCCGCAGCGCCCGCAGACAAAGGCGGCAGGGTCCGCACCGCCGCATCACCCAGGCCAAAACCCGAGGGCACAACCAGCTCTGCCCTCACCGACCACTGAGTCGGCACCAACGTATGGTTGCCGATGATCAGCTCGATCTCGAAGGGCACGCCCAAGGGCAACAGACCCAGCCGATACGCGGGATCACGCTCGACGAACGGCGCCTCCAAGGTCAGGGTCAGGTCGGGATGGACGGAGGGCGCCGGAAAGCGTGTGACCCCGGGCGAAGCGGGGCTGCGCAAACCCTGCAGGTCCAGCCGTGCGGGCAATCCGGTCAGCACGCCCCGTTCCCGAGCACGGGCGACCAGCTCGAGACCCAGAAAAAGCAGCGCCGCGACCGCGAGCCCTACCGCCCCGACCCCGCCGAGCCCCAAGAGCACCAGGCTCGTACCGGCCCCGGCCAGCTCCAGCCACGCGCGCCGGACATGGGTACGCTTCTCCAACAGCTCCCAAGTCAGATTCGCAAGGTACATCACCCAGCCCGCGCGATATGGCGCGAGAAACGCCAGTCGAGTCGCCACCAGCCAGGCAGAACCCAAGACACCGGCGACGAGCAGCACAAAAGCCGCAAGCGTCATTGCCCGGCCCCATAGCGGCCGCACCCACAAGGTAGGGGCGGCTTCAGCCGCCTACCCCACACCGACAAAAACCACCTCACCCCCACCAAACCTCCCCCCACCCGAAAAACCCTCACGACAACCCCAACGGATCCCAAACCGCCGGACGTTCCCCAACCGGTCGCACCAGACTCTCCAACACATCCGCATACCGCGCCAAAATCACCTCCTGCGCCAAATTGGCCGTCACGAACGCCCGTCCCGCCTCACCCATGCGCCGACACGCCGCGGGATCATCCGCCGCCTCCCGGATCAACCGCGCCAACCCCGCATCATCCAACCCCGCGACCAGCCGCCCCGCCCCCTCGCGCGCGATCAACGACGCCTGCACGCCGCCCATCGCACCCAGAATCGGCTTACCGGCCCCCATGTAATCGATCAACTTGTTCTCGAAATAGATATGGATCAACGGGCTATGAAAGAGCGTCATCAACCCCGCGTCCGCGCCGGCCAAGATGCCCGGGACCTGCGACTTGGGAACCGGGTCATGAAAATGAACGTTGCCGAGACCCAGCGCGCGCGCCAACGCCATCGCCGCAGGCTTCGTCTGACCGCTCCCGAACAGATCGATCCGGATATCCGGCCGATCCCGCAGATGCATCGCGGCGCGCACAATGACATCGATGGCGGTGACCTCGGTGTGTGCGCCGGTGTAAACCGCGACGAAGCTGTCTGCCCAGCCGTACCTATCTCGGATAGCTTGGCGCTCGCCTAACGCCTCCCCAAAGGCCACCGAATCGCAACCGTTCGGGAAGAGATCCAGCCGTTCGGCAGGCACGCCCTTACCGAGCAGCTCAGTTTTGATACCGGGCGTGAGACTGACGAGCCGATCGGCTCCGAAGTAGATGCTCCGTGCCATAACTTGCAAGGGCGCGGCCTGCCAAGGGGCAATCGCCTTCTTTGCAACGAGTGCATCGGGCCAAAGATCACGGATCTCCAAAAGAAAGGGTCGTCTCCAACGGCGTGCCAACCGAAGTGCCGCATAGCCGGAAAACAGCGGTTGAATCGTCGCCATCACAACATCCGGCGGGCTCATCCGGCTGCCGTAACGGTGAGCTGACCAGGCGAAACGCCCGTAGGTCGCAAGTCTGTGATATAGGCTCGTCCGGAGATTCCTCGGAGCCGGGAGCCGATGCACCTTAACGAAGCCTCCGGATTCATCTTCGTACCACTCCGACTGCTCGTCCTGCTCGTTATAGGCATTGAAGTCGCAAGCGATGACATCGACCTGATGACCGCGCGCGGCAAGATACTGAACAAGCGCTCTGGGCTGGACAGGCCCCGGCGCATCCGGCCCCGCGAAAAATTGATGAAGATAAAGGATGCGCATTACTGCGGCGCTCGTCTGATGAGTACAAATGCGCACAGGAGAGCATCGCTGTGCTCGAAGAACTGCGCTCGCCGAGGATATCCGCTGCTTCTAAAGATTGTCCCAATCCCCAAGAGTTTGTTGCCAGCCCCCAATGTTCTTCCACCTTTCAGGGACCTTGAGATCCGGATTGAAACGCGCCACGGAATAGAAGCGCTTCAGCGGTGCCCAAGCAGGCACCTCCAATAGGCCCGAGCGACGTAACAGATCCACCTGGGTCGACGACGACACCACCGCCGACAACGCATCCACGCCCGCAGCCCCCAGTTCTTTGGCAACAGACTTCACGAGCGCGCCTGCGATCTCGTCGGATACTGCCGCAATCTCCATCAGGTAGGCCATCAAGAGCGAGCTGCGCATCTCTTGCGTGGTTATCGCCACGGCAACACAGGTCGAGTCCTTGGCGTGCGCCTCGAAGAAACGATAGGATCGACCAGCCGGGACCTGCCCGTAACGCCAATCCAGCCAGCGTTTACTTCGACCCAATCGGACGCCTGGATTGCGCCGCGCGTGCTGCTCGAAAACCGCAACCCACTCCGCCCCGGGTGCCCCGACCTCTATTACCTCCACTTGCGCAGCGTTCGAACGTGACATCAACGCTTGAACCGCACCCGCTCCGGCCCCGGCGAGATGGCCGATCAGGGGAACCCGCTCTCCGCCTGTCATCCGGGGTCGCAGCAGACGCATGAGCAGTCGGCGGCGCCCGAGATCCACGTACCCCATCTTGACGAACCCGGGCCGTGACTGATCGTTCGGCATTGTTGTCACGAAGGCGGCACCGCGTCGCCATGCAGCCGCCTCGCAAGCCTCTATCAAGCCGGTAAATATCCCCTGGCGTCGGAAATCGGGATGGACGGCTACTCCGGTCAGCATCCCTCCGAGAAGTGCCTCCGGACCATCGACATAGGGGAAGAGGTTCATCGGCTGTACCCCAACGATCCGATCGCGCACCTCCGCTACCATGAACCCGTGAGCATCGGGCGAGAAAGCCAGAGACCACCAGTCATAGATTGCCGCCGAGGTAGCGTCAGCGCCGTAGGTTGCCTCCAGGACGTCGCGTACTCCTTTGGCATCCTCAGGCTCGCAGAGCCTAATCCGATACGAGGGCAAAGTTCCGGCATTCATGTCGCGAACAGACTCCATCTAAGGCACAGGGACCAGCGGCTGAGTCGCCCCATCCACGCCGCATACCGCGGTGGCGGCTTCAGCCGCCCGCCCCATCATTGGCACTTGGCGGCTGAAGCCGCCGCTACCCCGAACGGGCATCGTTCGCAAGACCGGCCACCCAAAAAATCACTCGCTCGTGACACCCGCTCTGCGGTGTCACGCATGCCCTTGGCGCTCTGCGCCCCGTGCCACGATGGACGGAGTTACGGGCAACGCCCCTCGAACGCTTGGCGGCTGAAGCCGCCGCTACCTCGAACACTTGGCGGCTGAAGCCGCCCCTACACAACCCGCAGGGTCGCCCCCGCGGGCACATCCACAAGCCGCATCAAACGCCCGCCTCCGGCCAACTCGATCTCCACCGGCAACCCCCTCAACGCCCGATCACCGCTGTTCTCCACGCTCACGGCGTCTCCATCCACCTGCACCCGCACGCAGCGGGTCTGCTCGCTCAGCACATCGCGCCAATAGCGCCCGACCGCCGTCAGGGTGCCGCAATAGACATCCCCCTCGGTGTCCGCCAAGACAGAGCGCAACAGCTCCGCGGTCAGGTTGTAGCAGGCGTTCCCCTCATACATCACCAAATGATGATGCGCGAGATAGACCAGCGCCCGACCGTTGCGCCGCGCAAAGCCCACCCAGAACTTCAACATCGCCACCTGTGCCGCGTTCACCGGGTCGCGCGGCAGCATCCGCGTCAGCTCCACCAAACGCCCGCAACCGGCAGGATGATGCTCCGGCGGGAAGACCAAGAGCTTCTGAAACTTGGTCGCATCCGTCTCGGTGCCGACCTGGATCCCGGCGGCCTCGACCGCCCGTGCCGTGTCCTTGTCCACCACGTCGCTCGGAATCGTAAAGCTGGCCGGTCGTACCCCGATCGCCGCCTCGATCACCTCCGAAGCCTTCAGGATGTTGTCGCGCTGCTCCGTGAAAGAGTCGCACGGATACTCACTCAGCCAGGGGTACCGGCCCTGCCCCATCCGGGCATGCGAAAGCCACCCATTCTCCGGCGCGGCCGCGGCATGCGTCCCGTAATGCAGAAAACAGTGGTTCCCGATCTCCGCTGTGAGACGCCGCTCGCCCCGGGTCGGAAACTCCTGCTCCAGGGACGTATCGACCTCCTCTCGAAGAAACCGCGCGAGATCGGGGATCTCCCCGCTGCGCCGATCCCAGCCGAACTGGTTGCAGAACGCCTCATGCTCCTCCTGAACCAAACTGAGCCGGGCCGACAGCATCACCGTCGTCGGCATGCGGAACCGCGCCGCCAACCCGAGCGCAATCCGCAGCCCCTCCGCCGACTGAAAGGTCGAAGGGTCATGGAGATCGTGATCGCCACGCCAGACGAAGGCTGCGCGCGATCCGAACCTCCAGCGGGTGATCGCCGCCTTCCGCACACGGCTCGACCCCGGCGAGGGAACGGATCCGATCCGCAGCGTCCGTTCCCAGGACCAATCTCCGTGCTCGACGCGCACCTGAACCGCCCCGCCGGATCCGACCTCCCGCGCCTTAATCGCAAAGGCGCAACACAGCACCTGGCCGGGCTCGGGGGCAGACAAAGGCCGGCGCTCATCCATCGTCACCGACAGGTCCGCACAGGACGTCCCCACCGAGACACGCAAAGGCAACTGCGGCCGCACGGTCCCCGGATTCAACACCAGCAGATCGAAACCCTGCTCAGTACCCCGGGGCCAGTCACCGAGCGCGTAGTGATCGCGCATCCGTTCCAGCACGGGTCCCCGCAAGCTCACGATCAGACGCGGCACCGGCAGCGGCACCCGCCCCCGCAGCGCCGCAAGCTGTCGCGCGGGGAAATCGGAGCGCCAGCGCAGATCCACCAGCAGCGCCCCCGCCCAAGCGGCCCCGAGCACCAAGGCACCGACCAGTCCAACGGCCGAACCGGCCAGGCCCCAAAGCCCGAGCGGCACCAGCAGGAGCAGACCGAAGTCCTGCTTCGCGCGCGCCAGACCCAAGCGCCGTTCAACCGTTTCTTGCACCACGTTGGGGATCAGCATCAACCAACCGATCCGATAGGGCGCAAGAAAATAGCACTTGCCCAACAAAAAGACATAAGCGAACCCTGCCACCACCATCCAGGCCAGCCCCGATACCATCATATCCAACGCCGATCTCCCGACCATTCATCCGCGACAACCGAGGAGCCATGCCCCATCCCCTGCCGCACCACGCCCTTTTCCGTGTCCTTCCGTGTGCTTCCGTGGCAAATTACCCAGAGTCTGCGGAAGCCCCGATCGTAGGCATCCCCTGCGCCCTCACCCAGTCATCGATCGCGGCACCCGTCGCACACCAAGGCCGCAGAGCCGCCAAGCGCTCCAGCAACTGCTCATACACCCACTGCCAATCCCGATACTCGGGCTCATCAAAATAGTTGTTGTGCCACAGCAGCGACACCAGCCCACCCCGCTCGATCACCGGCTCGATCGCTGCCCATGCCAGCTCCAGCGCATCGCGACCGCTCGAACGCAGATGCCGAAACAAGGTCCCGTCCATCACCGTCAGTGGCAACACCGTGAGATCCAGCTCCCGTCCGGTCGCTGGATCCACAGGACGAAACGGAAAAAACCGATCGTCACGCGCCCCCGGACGATCCGGCCAACCGAAGGTGGCGTCATAGCGAAAGCCCGCGGCCTCCTGTGCCAGCCAGGTCTCCGGAAAGGAGAAGCGCAACAGATGATTGCGAATACCCTGGACCTCGACCCCAAAGGTCTCGCCCACCATCTCGCGACTCTCCCGATATCCGGCCGGATCGTTGAACCGGTAATAGCCACCGTGAACACCCAACTCCCCGCCCGCCTCGGAGACCATCTGCACAATGCGGCGTAGACCCGGTGAGCCAAGACGATAGCGCGGCCCGTGCCGACTCCAGTAGGGATCATGCAGGATGAAGAAGGTGGACGGAAAACCATAACGCGCTTCGATCTCGAGGATAGTGCGCACATCGTCGCCGGTCTGTTTGGGTTTGAACAAGGAGCGCAGCACCCGAGCCCCTGCCAGCCGAAGATTGCCGGGTTCACCCTGTCTCAGGATACGGCGGATATGATTCAGGTCGGCCAGAATCCGAAACAACTCCCGATCGTGAATCTGGTCGATATCGTGGGAGAGAAACACCGCGAACGGGGCATTCTCAGGCCAGTCACCTCTTGCCGAAATCATGGTGTAGCCTGTTCCTTGCGCCGGGCAACGATCAGCAGATTGAATGGCAGCAGGATCGGCAACGGTACCGCCTTCCGTTCCAGCACATCAAACCAGGGGCCGATATCGCGACTGAAGCGATAAGCGTCAAAGCCGACTTGGCGGCCTCGGTCATACTGAGTGATGTTGAAAAAGCTTGGAAAGACATGCTTCAACGCCATCCCAAGGCTCATGCCGTCGAGTTGATGTCCCGATTTGGCCCTAGCGGCAAGTTTAAGGAGCGCCGTGTGGCCGATTTCAATCGGGACGCTACAAACCAGCAGCCCACCGGGCCGCAGTACACGATGGATCTCGGCGATGGCCTTCAGGCGATCGACGGGAATCAGATGCAGTGTCTCGAAAGAGACGACGATATCAAAGGAGCCGTCCGGAAGCCGAAGATCGCGAGCGTCGGCGGTGATGACCTCCTCCCCCGGATGGGCCGCCTGAAACTCGCGCGTATGGTTGTCGTAATAGTTAACACTGACAAGCCGGTCTGACAGTGGCTTCAGAAACGGCAAGCCAATACCATCCGCCGCGCCAATATCGAGCATGTCACGACGCATTGCCTCGTATGCATAACGTTGGACAGCATCGGCGGCCGCGCGAAACCGGGCAAAACGTTGCCAGGCTAAGTATCCCCCGCCTTTGAGAAGGCGTTGGCTGTAGGTTTCTCTTGTCTGAGCTGTTTGATTCATTGTCTGACCTACGCCCTGGTGGCGCATTCCTCCATAAAGGCAAGCATCCGGCGGGCGCGATCATTCACATCAAATTCCTTAGAGCGTTCTAGTGCCGCTGAAGCCATAGCTGTGCGCCGTCGCGGATCGTCGCGCAGTTGGATGATCGCGCAACGGATGGCTTCCACATTCATCGGATCGATACGAATGGACATGCTCTCGTCCAACACATCATCGTTGAACGCCCCGATCGAGCTGATGATGGGTAAACCGCAAGCCATGGCCTCAACCAAGGCGTTGCAGGAGCCTTCGATCAGGGTCGGCAGGACAAAAACATCGCATGCCGCCAGCAATTCGGGGATCTCCTCGTGGGGGACGCGGCGGCAAAGGGCGGTGTTCGACGCGCTGGGCGGCACCGGCCCCGAGCCGGCAAAGACTCCCGCGACGCCTTCCAGCCCTTCAATGGCCGCCCCCACACGTACGATTCCTTTCTTTTCCAGAAAATTACCGACCGCACCCACCAAGAACTGATCCCGGGGTAACCCAAAGCGTTCGCGCGCTACGTGCCGCGCGAGCGGTCTGAAGGCTGAGAGATCCGTGCCGTTGGGAAAGACCCCGATCCGATCGGCGGGCAGACCGAGCTCCTCGATCAAGGTGCCTTTCAGCGCAGAAGAATTTGCCAGAAATCCACTAGCCGGCCGCAATCTTTCCCGCGCGTGGGCAACACCAAACTGACGCACCGTCCACAACTCCCCTTCACCAACGCACGGAAAGGCCGGAATGTCCAAGCCTTGTCCAAGTCGGACAACTGCAGCGCCGGACAGGTAAAGAAAGTGACCATACAGTGCATCCGGCCTGACCTGATAACGGCTCAGGACCCTTCGCACGGCAGCAGTGAAGCGGTGCAGTGTCATGCGTGACGGACTCAACGGACCCATAAACGCATAGGACTCACGCGCCGAGACCGACAGGAAGCGCGGACGGAAGATCTCGACCCGCGCATCATGACCTGCGTCTTCATAGGTTCGAGCCGGAAACCCGTCTGATCGCCATGCCTCGTGGACCGCGACCGGCTGGATCACGGTACAGCGAACACCCTGACGCGCAACTGCATGCGCGAACTGACGCACGAAGGTTCCATGCGTAGGACAGGCCGGCGCCGGGTAGTTGCCGGTCACGACAGCCAAGTGGGCCACGCCTTGTTCCGAGGCTGAACTCACTTGGCAAGAACCCGTTCATAGAGCTGGATCAGGCGCCCTTGGTGCTTCTCCCAGTTGTACTCAATCTCGAAAAGCCGCCGACCCGTCGCCCCAAGTTGACGACGCAGACCAGGGTTGTCCACGAGGGCTTGGATCTTCTCCGCGATGGCCTCGGCGTCGTCGGGCTGCACCACCAAGCCGCAGCCCGCATCCTCGACAAAGGTCTTTAAGCCCGGAAAGTTCGAGCACAAGACCGGAATACCGGCCGACATGTACTCGACGATTTTCACCGCGTTCTCGCCGGGATAATAAAGAAAGCCCTGAAGCGGCTGGTACAAGGCGAGCCCGACATGCGCCCGACTGTAGTAGCGGTGCAGCTCTGTCCAGGGCACACGACCATGCAGGACCACACGCGGCTCGGCCCGCAAGGCGTCCATCAAGGCGCTGTCGCGGCCCGCGCCGATCACGTGCAATCGTAACTCCGGATAAGGCAATCGCCTTATCGCCTCCAAAGCTACACCCAATCCCCTCTCCCTAGTCACTCCACCAACATAAATCAGGTTAAACGTCTCTTCTTCCTCGGCTTGAGCCGGTGGCGTGAAATCCAGCCGCGGGTAATTCCCAAGGATCACCGGCGCACAAACCGCGAACTTTCCCGCCAAATGCCGATCGGCGACGACTACGCCATTAAATGCAGTCGCGGCATAACGCTCGAACCACCACCAAGTCGCCGGGAACCAACGCGCCAACCAAGCGCGCGTGCGCAAACGGTCCTTTAGACTGGCCTCGTAATCATCATGGACATCATAAATGACTCGGCGGCCTAGGAGCCTCAGAACAAGACCAGCAGGGATCAGGTCCGGATCATGGATGTGAAACAGCGGATACCCGCTCCGATAGGCTCCAATCAAAACTTCTAGCGACCGCGCCATAGACGAAAGTTTCGCGCCTGCGGCAATACGAGGCGTTGCCCGTAGCTCAATACCTTCAAATACGCCGTGCTCGTAGGCCGGCCCCATCACGAGACTTTCAAACCCCCCGCAGTCCGCGGTTCGCGCCATCAAATGCAGGATGCGATTGTCCGTGATGGCATGTCGAGTCGTCAGCTGCACAACGACCGGTGGCTTGATGGCGTATGAAAGGTGAGGCATATTGATCTTGAGCGAATACCAATGGTCGGCTTTTGTCGCATGGATGGGCGATCGGCCATAAGACGCCTTGACCGCAGCCGGGAAGCTCACCGGCAGTTCGTCGACGCCGGCCATGATCGGCAGAAATGCCGGACCAGCCACGACGCCATCAAGGTCCAAACCAACTTGCAGGCCGTTTAACCCCTGACGGAGCGACTTTGCATTCTCGACCCTCAATCGTCGATAGCGCTCAAGCCCATTCACACTCATCAAAGCACGCGCCGCCGACAGCTTGTAAATCGGCTCCGGTCGTAAATCATAGTGTGGGCTCTTGCAGACCGAGAATTCATAGGAGGTCGGTAGCCGATGCGACTGTCCGGCACCGATGGCAAGGCGCGCTGACTGCTTGAGGATCCGACCGATACCCATAAACCAGAGTCGGTAGAGCGCCACCGTGCACAATAGCCGGCGTGACATACTCGCGATGGCAACAACCGGCGCGTCCAACGGGGATTCCCTCGACACCGCAACCCCCCCACCCATGACGCCCGGGCAGGTTTTGTCGTTGAAGCTGAACAGAACCGCCCGGTTTCTTTCAGGCCGCACAGGAGAGTCCGGGACCAAGTTCTGACACTCATCGGCGACGACGAAGATTCCGGGATTCGCTCGCACCAGCGTCTCCGCCTCCGGAGTCATCACCGGGACCGAGCCGAATTGAGAACAGAGAACAAGCACTGCATCCCGGTTCCGACCGATCATCAGCTCCAGTGATCTCCACTCCGGCATACACTGCATATTGGTGGGATACTCCACCGTCTCGAAGCCTGCCTTCCGACACGCTTCTCCAACGACGTTACACACGTAATCCGGCACATAAGCGACGCGAGCCTCCGGCATCCGAAGCCGTAAGACCTCCATGAGCCCACTCAAGGCCGATCGTCCACTCTTATAGAGGTATATGCGGACGCAACATCCCCCGTAAACAACTCGTGAAACGGCTCGATGGAGACTCCGTATAAGTATCGCCTTAGGAACCACGAGAAGGAGCGCTACTCCCATCTCTTCGCCAATCCGCCGCATAAGCAGCCGAATGCGCAACCGCTCGATGACTATCGGCCTCACGATGCTCAATCGGACCGCCACGAGGACGCTACCTTTGCCTGCCCGTTGCGCGTTCAAGCACATACCACCATCCAAAGTGCA
This sequence comes from Thiocapsa rosea, assembly GCF_003634315.1. Classification (NCBI taxonomy): domain Bacteria; kingdom Pseudomonadati; phylum Pseudomonadota; class Gammaproteobacteria; order Chromatiales; family Chromatiaceae; genus Thiocapsa; species Thiocapsa rosea. Next base: position 3,327,618 of record NZ_RBXL01000001.1, on the reverse strand, counting down.
CAGCATCAAGCCACCCGAACGGAGCCCATGACCTCCTTGACATCCAGCATCGAAGACTGCTGAAATCCAACTTGAACGCGCGATAGACGCTGTAGAGAGGATTAACCCAAAAACGGACAGTTGTCTCAGCCTCGCTTGACGCCAGCGGCGAGCACTCCAGATAGGTACTCACTAACGCACATCCTGTCACCTCCTCGACGAGGCCATGCTGCAGCCAGAAACGGGGATTCACTTCCGTGACCTTAAATTGATCGGATATCGTATCGAAGACAAACTCCATCTCGAAAGGCCCCTCATACGATAATGCCGCAAGGATCGCTCGAGCTTGCTCCATCACCCCCTTTGGCGGCGGGATTAGTTCGACAAGATCTCCACCGCCCACTCCCGGCGGATACTGCAAGACCTTGCGTGAACAATATAGGTGGCGTACGGTAGTGCCATACCAACCACATACGGAGACATTATCCTCATTGCGAATACTTAGTAACTCTTGGAAACAGAGATCTGCCCGACAAAGTCCCCTCGATGCATAATCCGCCAGCGCAAAATCAAACTGCGATGGGTCTCGCACCAGCTTTACCCGCTCCCTTTGCGCAACACCAAACCAAGAGAAACGCGGTCTGACGATGAATGCCTCTCCAAATACCTTGAGCGGGTCTTCCTCCCCAGAAATCGTACGGGGAATCGCGGCTAATCCACGGTCAGCGACAAAAATGCAGAAATCATATCGATCAAGCACGCAGTCCATTCGGGCGACGGCGCCAAGATGAAACTTCAGCACCGTACTCGGATACATCTTGCGCCATGAAGCGAACCCCGGATGATATCGCTCATCCGTAAACAACACCGCCACACGTTCTGCGGAGCCGAATCGTGCATGAATTTCCCCGGGCAGATCTTCAGGATTCCTTAGTTCGACAGCCCACTGCGAGACACCCGGGTTCAATAAACCCGCCAAGCCGGGATTCTCGGATTGATCACGCAAGAGTATGAGTGGACCCTTCCAGCCTAGACGCAGAAGATTACGGACCAGTGTATGGGCATTGATGCCGGTACCACATACAATAGCGACTTGCCCGTCGGATATCATACTACCCTCATGTTCATGTTACTTATCGTCCTGCGTTCCACTGGCTCTTGACCTAAATCAAATGGGTGCAGGCCCACCGACAAGCCCAACGACCAATCGCGTCTTGCCAGCCCGTGTCAGCGACAACTCATCGCAGGGTACCGGCTGCACCACGACAGTGCACCCGAGCTTCTCGCCAATCGCTCGAATCATGGAACTGATCTCTGCGTCAGCTCCGTCGCCTGCCGGGACATAGTTGAGCTGGACAAGTGTTGGGTCCTTTTGTACTAACTGGTACGAGCGTACGTACTTCAAATCCCGGAAGCGCCCAGCGAAAAAAACCCCCGAAAGTTGAACCCCGTTGTCCCCGATTATTACATCCTGCGTTCTTCCCTGAAGCTCTTTGATTACAGTCAAAGTCCTTCCGCACTCGCAAATCTCTCTCGTTATCGAGCCTAGATCGCCGATCTCATAGCGAATTAGGGGCATCCCAACGTTTCTCAGATCCGTCAAAACGATCCGTCCGACTCTATCCCAAACCTGCTGGCCCGCTTCGTCAAGAATCTCCACTATAACCTGCTCGTCCGTTACATGAAGTGCCCCTTTATTACACTGGAACGCAATACCCGACACTTCATTAGATCCATAATACTGGAAAACCTGACCACCGAAGACGTCTTCTAAAGTAGTGCGCTGATGTTGGAACAGCATCTCACCCGTTACCAGTATAATCGGGATCACGATCTCCCTCGGTCTCAGTTCAGACGCCAATCCAAGCAAAGATGTCGGGTAGCCGGTGATGCATCTTGGTCGAAACTGCTTGAGTGCCGGAATGACCTCTGCTCTCAAAACGCCCTGATCTGCACATGAACTAAAGCTCACGGCGTTGAGAAGGGCTTGCCGGAGCTTACCGAGGCGAGACACCCGTCCATGAGCCTTAATGGACGCTGTACGATCTCCTAACTGGAGCTCCGCCCAACTATGCCCCCGTAAGATAGAGGCGCTAACCTCCGCCAAACCGCGTCGATCCTTACATACCCGTAGCGGCTCCCCAGTGCTGCCGCCAGTTTGAAAACACTGTAGCCTGACGATATCCCTCCGTCTCGTTTGAAGCTCTGTCCAATGCCGACGGACGTCCGCTTTATACAATAACGGGAGCTGTGCCAAGACTTCTCTCGCGGACACACCATCTGACTTCAAGGGATCATGGATTAGACGACGGTAATAGGGGCAAGACTGGACCGCTATGTCCAACAGCTCCATCAATCGAGTGCGTTGATACGTATCGATCTCAGCTCTGGGCCAGTACTGGCTGACGGCAAGTTCCTTTCGTACTGCAAGTGCGCGCCCTGACCCCTGCCCTCCAAACACGCGGAAGAGAGAGGTTTTGACCTTTTGCTCCAACACTTGGGAAATCCTCTAATTCTTCGATTGGTACCTGGAAAGGCCATGCGTGGGCAGCGAGAGATCACAGACTCTATTCAAATTGCGCGAGGTGTTGAGAGCCGGGTCATTCCGGCCTTCGTACGGCAACCTAGTGTGCATCCAGACGATCATCGCAACCCAAAGCCAAAACAGCCTCTGATAGAGCAAAATCTTAACCGGAAACCAAAGAATCAACACTACCCCTGTTGCAACGACGGCAACCACCAATTCTTTTTGCAAGGAATCACCAAACGTTCTCGTCCTCAACCACACGCTACGCTGCCACACCAACAGGACGACAAAAAAGGTAAGAAAAGATATCGATCCAAGTATCCCTGTCTCCCCTACAAGACAACTCACCGTATCGTGTGCGTCTCGACCCATGAGATAGTTACGCGTATTACCTAGCCCGACTCCGACCAGAGGACTTATCTCCACGATATCGAAACCCTGAAAAAGAATCTCCATACGCTTTTTCATAGAGGTCTCTTCTTCATAGTTCTCGATCGGCCGCATAATGCGTTCGCGAGTATAGTCATCGGACATCATCACGCTGACTAACAACAGCCCGACCAACAGACCGACGCCAATATAGGCACCTTCAGATCGGAAGCCCATCAATTGCCGCGCCACGACGTAACAGAGCACGAAAATCAAAAAGGGATAGATTGTGCTTCGCGATACCGTTAGAACAATTACGAATGCCATCAAAGTCGCTGTGATGGCGAAAAATATCCGTGCCGACTTAGCTTTCGACGTAAAAAATCCCACCATTACAAATGGAAGGGCGGTTAACAAATGTATCCCTAGGACATTCGCATTGCTCGTCAAGCCTTCGAACCGGACACCCTCTCTCGTCTGATGAATATTCCCGAGCACCTCGCCACCTTGGGAGAACCCTACATACTGGAGGACTGCTACAGCGGAGCCTATCAAAGCCCCCAGCGAGATGACCCAGATGAGCGCTACCATGTCGGCTCTTGACCGAATCAAGTCAATGATCATTATCGACATTGCGACGAGCATTACGATACGGATCCACATTGAGAGCGCAGTCCCTGGCTCTTCTGCCATCAGCGTACCTGCAAATGTGAAGAATAAAAAAAACGCTAATGGCACAACAATGGTTCGCTCACGGCGGTTGGCCATGAGTGTTCGGCGAAGCCCGTTTCTGTTCAATGCCCAGCCGAGGAGTGCGATTGCACCGGAGAGGCGGCCAAGCGTCAAGCCCCCCGGCAATATACCGTAAAAGAAATACTCGATCTGCAGAGAAATCAGCATCACGTAAAGGCCAAGCAGCGGCTTCTTCAGTGAGACCATCAGCACACCGAACAATGCTAAGATCAAGATTGCTGCCAGCATTAGGAGCCTCGTCGTTCGGACCCGCATGGTTCCGCATGATGTATCGGATTCTGCTTATCATGCAGATGAGCGTCGATTACGGTGGATCGAAAGAGGGTTGCAAGTGGCTTTGCCGCGAGCCCTCCTCGCCCTGTTAATCCGACCCCAGTGATCGAAGGTCTCAACCGGCTAATCGTTTGCTCGCGGTAGCAACAGAACGAGTGATCAGTCGGTGCGGCTATTCGCTCAAGTAACTCGGTGTAAAGGAATCGCCTGGCCTTGATCATCGGTTGGTCCAAAACGGGGTGTTTCAGTAGGCGATCAAGCATCCTGAAGGAGTGGCAGGAGCGTCGGGTAGGCGTACCCTTGGAAGTGCAAACTGACCGAGGGAAACGCCGTTGTCCGATGCCCCTGCCTGTGTCGACTCTAGTGCAGATCGACGCCCCACGCCAATCCATGGTCGCTTGGATCGCGCCAAGCACCTGCATGCGGTGGCGCAAGCCCGGCAGGATGGGCAGAGTCAACGCGCGGCGGTCATCGGCGCCGGCGTGGCGCGCAGCACCCTGCGTCACTGGAACGCGTCCCCTGCGCCATTGGCGCCGGCGGCGCTGTCGGCCTTCGTCGAGACGCCCGAGGGCGTGGTGTGGCTGCGCCGGATTCTGGTCGCTGCGCACTGGAGCATCGGCGAGCAGGGCGGCGCGGGCGTGCGCGTGGTCTGCGACTTTCTCGAGCGCAGTGGACTGTCGGCGTTCATCGGCGCCTCCTACGGCGCGCAGCAGGCCTTCCAGACCGACTTGGAGGAGCAGATCGTCACCGCCGCCACCGAACTGCGCGGGACGCTGGCTCAAGCCATGCCCCATCGCACACTGAGCATCGCCGAAGATGAGACGTGGAAAGACGGCATGCGTTTGGTGGGCATCGATGCGGTCTCGAACTTCATCCTGCTCAAGCAGAGGAGCGATGCGCGCTCGGCGGCGGCCTGGACACGGGCGCTCGAGGGTGGGCTCGAGGGGCTGAATGTCACGGTGGTGCAAGGCACCAGCGATGAGGCCAAAGGGCTGTTGGCACATGTCGAGCGTGATCTGGACGCACACCATGCCACGGACCTGTTCCATCTGCAGCATGAGGTCAGCCAGGCGATGAGTCTGTCGCTGAAGCGCACCGAGCAACAGGCCGAGACGGCGGAGGCCGAGGCGAAGGCGCGCTGGCAAGGCGAATGTGCCGCCGAGCAGGCCTATCATCGGCGCCGCCATGGCCCGGGACGCCCGCCGGCGTTCGCCGCGCGCATCGAGGAGGCGCTGAGCGCCTCCGTCCAAGCCAGCCTTGCGCGCGAGCAGGCCCACGCGCACCGCGCCGAGGCCAAAGCCCTGATCGGTGCGTTCAGCGAGGTCGATCATCCCTACGAGATCCAACAGGGACAGGCGCAAACCCCCGAGCAGTTGGAGACGCGTCTGGGAACGCTGTTTGCGCGCCTGGAGGCGATCGCCGAGGAGGCGGATCTGTCCGAGCGCCTGCGCGCACATCTGGCCAAGGCGAAGCGCTTGACCCATAGCCTCGTCGCCACGCTGACCTTCTTCTTCATGATGGTCAACACCCGGGTGCAGGCGCTGGACCTGGCACCGGCGATCGAGCAGGCGATGCTCGACGACCTGATCCCGGCGCTCTATCTGGAGCGCGCCGCCGCGCGCAGCACCCGCGCCGAGCCCCGTCATCGACTCCGGGAACTGAGTGCGCAGTGTCTCGCCCCGCTGAGGCAGCCCTCGCACCCGATCCAGTCACTGGATCCGCAGACCCGTCACCATCTCGAGCAGGTCGCCGGGGAGTGTGCCGATCTGTTCCAGCGCAGCAGCTCCTGTGTCGAGGGACGCAACGGCTTCCTCGCGCTCTATCAGCATGGGCATCACCGCCTCGGCCCGCGCAAGCAGCAGGTCTTGACCGCCCTGCACAACTTTGCGATCAAGCGGCCCGACGGCACCACGGCCGCCGAGCGCTTCTTCGCTCAGCCCCACCCATCCTTGTTCGAGCAGGTGCTCGAGCGCATGCCCTGGCCGGCCCGACCGGCCCGACGACGACCGCGCCCGGCAAGGCAGCCGTACCTTGTCCCTGTGGCGGCTTAGCAACGGTGGACCAATCGATGATCAAGGCCGAATCGCCTTGATCGGCTAGTGACTTTTAGATGTCATGGACGCCGCTTGTCCACTATTGGAGGGAGATCGGCCGCGCGGCACGTCTAAGAACTAAAGACTGCGGCTGGAACGTGCAATAACCGATTCGGCGCTGTACCCTGACGCTCGAAGAAGCGGTAAACAGGAGGCTCTGTTCGCACCGATGTCAAGGGCCAGAATGAAGGCTCTGGTATAATTATATCGAAGGGAATAGCTGGGCCATAGATATGATGGCACGTTTGGAATACGCTCGAAAAGAAGGTTAGCATCCTCTCGGGCGCGATCTCCGATTCGGCGACTTCAAGCTCAATAGGCTGACTAAATGGCGCCCAGTCCCAACGAAGTTCAGCAGCTAGTTGCTGGACAACGTCCATGTCCTCTCCTGGATGCGCTCGGTAGCACAGCTGCTTGCCCCCGAAGAAAGTACGGGAAACGAAGGCCAGTATGGCAATAAAGGCGCGTACTGAAGCCTCGCTGGTCGTGTAGAAGGGCTGCCCCACAAACCACACCGAGCCGGAGCGATTGCTTGGGCGGCGGAGCCTGCTCCGAAGAACATCGTAGTTGTTTTTTATAACAACAGCCCCTTCGGAGCGGCCGTCCATCGCGCGCGGATAGGCAGAGAAAATGACATCCGGCTTGATTTCTGACGACGTGCCGGGCCAGCCAAGCCAACGAAGAGGGCTGGGCTGCTTATGATAAGAACTCGTGGCCGGAGAACTCCCGACAGGAACTGCGTCCGCGGCGCCATCGTCACATCGCACGACCTCTCTTGCTCTGACGTCGTGTGCGAACCTGCGATGCCATTCGGAGCGCTCGTTGCCCAGCAACACCCACTGCAGGTTTCCGGCGCTTCTGACATGTCGCGCCACTGCCGCTAGCTCGCGGCGAGCGATGAGAGAACGTAGTAGCCTCCTGGCATGGATCCCGAGTATACGAGGTCCGGAGGCATGCTGCTCAGGCCAACGCATCACTCGGTAGATCTCACACTCGCATTCAACCGGAGGGAGGCGTTCGAAATAAGACCACGCATACTTGCCCATCAACACGACAAGGGTCAGCCTTTGCACATTGAGGGCATAAACCGCTTCGCAAACGTTCAGGTACTGCAGCGGTGTGGAGACAATTGCAGCTCCATTGTGGCCCGGTGACAATGTATGTGTTGGGCTTTCGGGCATCATTGATCTTCGCGAAACACAAGTAAGCTCTAGAGGGAAAGTAGGAACAGAACTTGATGAACAGGGGGCCGAAGTCCTCGTCGACCAAATAAAAATAGAAATGGTTACACATCACCGTCCCGCGGGTGAACCAGGGGTACGGCTGGCCGGTTTGGGTGCTGATCTTCTTGATCATGCGGAAGCTGGCAAACCGTTCCTGCGCCTTGCCGATGTACAGGACACCCTCGGGTTGAGCGAAGTCGCCGAGCCGCTCGCGGGTCACGTCGTCCTTGCGCTCTCCCTTGGCGAAGGTCACGATCTCCACGCCCTCGCGTTGTGCAAACCCTTCGATCGCCTTGACGAAGGCGCGGCTGATCGGGGCCATCAGCACCGTGGAGGCGACCTTGGCACCGCGATGGACCTTGAAGAAGTTGGCCACCCCGCCACCGGTCTGCAGCCGCGGCTGATACAGGTTGAGATACAACCGGTCGATTCCTTCGAGATCTAGCGTGACCCGATCGTTCAGCAACTCACCGACGGTTTGGTCTAACATGATGACAGGCCCCGGTTGACATCTTGGCCACGCGCCACACGCCGCTACGTGCGGCTACCAACGGAAGTTTAGCCTTCCGTCGCTCAACCGGGGCCGCCCGACACCCGAGCTCACCCCATGACTCGTCGGTCTGAGGCGAAGCCTCGCTAGCAGGTGGGCCTTCTTTCGATCATACATAGCGCACCTCTGGAGCCCGGTATCGTTTGGAGGTTGGCTGCGCGGTTGTTCACACAGGTGGCCGTAGGTCACGAGCAGCGCTTGGATCGTATTGTGCGGGCGCACGGCTAGCGGATCACTCGACCGGCGTCCCCGAAAGCTTTCGGGACGGCGCGAAGCCGTGCATTCAGAGATTCCGCAAAATGTTGCAGGGGTTTATAGCTGCAACCTCAGACAAGGACTAGGATACGGCCAATCGATCTCCTTAAGGTGAGCTTAACTAGCTCAATTTACCCGTAGCAACGCCTCGCATGCTTCGAAGTCGGCCAGGCTGTCAATGTCCAGCGAGCGCTTTGCCGGCATCTCGATCATACCGATCCGCCCGGCCGCAAGCGTACCTGTGGTACGGAACCAGTCCGCATCGAAGACATAGACCGCGCCGTTGGGCCTGTAGAGCGGGGGCAGCTCGGCTCGGTTGGCGAAACAGTACGAAGGGTCCGAGAGCGGCACAAAATGGTCACCCTCGGCCCTGCCCCATTTCAGCACCCCGGAGTCGGCACGCGTTGCGCTAAGCACGAGGTCGAATCCACCCTGTCGGTGCACATCTATCGCTGCCTGGATGTCGGAGGGGTGTCTGAGCGGCGAGGTTGCCTGAAGCAGCACGACGCGCGTTGGCTCCTGGATTATCCCCATCAAGACGTGTCTGAGGACCGCGTCCATCGGCACGGTATCGCCAGCCAGTTCCGCCGGACGGGGCAAGACCACCACGCCTGGCGTTGGCGGCGTAAGGGTCAGTGCCTCGATATCGGTCGAGATGACTATGCGAGAGATTCCCGCGGCCCGCGCCTGCACGATGGCGTGTTCGTAGAGGGGCCGCCCGGCTAGAAGCCGCGTGTTCTTTCCCGGCAGACCCTTCGAACCAGCGCGCAGGGGGATCAAGGCCATGCATCCACCTGCGTGCTCCGCCTCACGCATCACGAGCCTCTCGATTCCATGGCAGATCGTGGAAATTTTTCTGCAGGGGTCGGTTCCAGAAGCCTTCGTCGTCGAGAATGTGCCGAAAATTCAGCGCTGCATTCCCTCCGCCGAACTCGGTGCTGGCGGGAAAGCGGTGACCCCAAACCGTCGCCAGGAAACGGCCGATCGCATCGTGATCGGCGGCCTCGGCGTGATGCACCGATGGACTGAACGCCCGATTGGTCTGCCGCGTGCCGATATCCAGACTGGGCACACCCAGGAATGGCGCCTCTCGTACACCCGTGCTGGAGTTGCCGATAATGGCACTGGCATGACGGAGTAATTCCGAGAAATGGGCGAAACGCATCGACGGCAGGGCGCGGAAGCGCTCGTGCGGTTGCGCCTCGATCACCCGTTGGATCGCGTCTGATCCTGGGTCGTTGTTGGGGTGGATCACCACGAAACACCGCCCCGACCCGGCCAGCACGGCAAACAGATCGGCGGCCTGTTTTCCCATGAAATCCGCTTCGGATGTGACCGCGTGCATGATGACGATGCCGTAATCATCGAAGGGGATGTCGTAGCGTGCGCGCACCGCCTCGAGCGTCACCCCACTGTCGGCGCGGTGTGTATCCAGCTCGGGCGAGCCGATCACGTAAACGCTGTCATCTGTCTCTCCCATCGCCAGTACGCGGGTCCGTGACTGTTGGGAACTGACCATGTGGCAGGCCGCAAGTTTGGTGTTGCAATGGCGAAAGATCTCGTCGATCGTTCCCGAGACCTCACCGCCTTCGATATGGGCACAGCGTACATAGTTGATGGCGCAGACCAAGGCCGCTGCCATCGCCTCGACGCGGTCGCCATGCACAACGACCAAATCGGGGCGCAAGATCCGCAAATGGTCCGAAAACCCAACCACCGTCTTAGCAAAGATCACGTCCTGCGGGTCACCCTCGCGGTGGTTGAGGAATTCGACCACCCCCACGCCCTCCATGCGATGCACCTCGATCTTCGTCAGGCCGTAGCGTGGCAGCATGTGCATTCCGGTGACGAAAAACGACACGCTGTACCCGGCATCTCGGGCGGCCCGCGCCAGGGGTTCGAGCTTGCCGAAATCGGCGCGGGTTCCGGTGACGAAGTGGATCGATCGGGGCACTCTCATACCAAATCGCTCCACTTCAACTGCTCGTTGCGGCGCAGTGCACGGGTCAGACGCCGACCGACGACCTTGTCGAACTCGTAGCCCGGAATCTCGCCGGACCCGGGGCGCCGCGCCCAAATATCGCAATCACTTAGAGTATGGCCCGCAGGGAGGTCGGCGTCGGCAACGACGCTGGATCGCGCGAAACGGTAAACGTCCTCCTCCGGCTCTGTTCGTTGCTTGTCGTTGTGGAGAGCGACATGAATCTCTCGGCTGCGGTCGATGAGGAAGCGCAGCTCGGCGGGGTCCATCGAACACGCGATGTCAGGCCCCTGACGATAACGTGTGTCCGTGAAATGCCGCTCCAGGATGCAGGCGCCGAGCGCCACACTGGCCAACGCCATCTCGGGACCGATGGAATGATCTGAAAACCCGATCACGGCCCTCGGAAACGCAGCCCGTAGATCCGTGACACCCTTGAGCGACACGATCTCGGGTGGACTCGGGTAAAGATTCGTGCACTCCAGAAGCGCGTAATCAATACCCGCAGCATCAAGTATCGCCACGCTGGGTCGGATCGATTCGATGCTCTGCATTCCCGTCGACATCATCACCGGCTTGCCGAAAGCGGCGATATGTCGAATCAACGGAAGGTTATCGCACTCCCCCGAGCCGATCTTGAACGCCGGCACACCGATCTCGTTCAGGAAATCCGCCGCGGCCCGCGAGAACGGCGTGGAAATGTAGATCATCCCCAGCCCTTCCGTATACGCCTTGAGTTCTATTTCGTCGTCGAGCGAGAGTGCGCATTGCGCCATCACGTCCCAGATCGATCGATCGGCATTCGGCGGGAAGATGTATTTGGCCTCCTCCGTCATCTCGTCATCGACGATATGTGTTTGGTGCTTGATGCACTCGCATCCGGCCGCCGCCGCGAGACCGACCATCTGCTTGGCGACCTTAATGTCGCCGCCGTGGTTGATACCGATTTCGGCGATGACGAGTGGCATAAATTCTACGCCGATTAACCGGTTCTTTATCCGCATGATGCCTTGCATGTACCTCGCGCCTTTGTTGCGCACAAAAGAAATTATGGAAACCTCAATAGATTAAAGACATGAACTAGAAGCTCAAGCACAGGTCGGGGCAAGTCTGCGGCGATTTCGTGTCAAGCTCACCCATCGCCTAATGCGACATCCATCAATTACAATGAAGATTGCCGTGGCAACAATCAATCTATAGAAAGCGAATAGGGTTCAAATAGATTCGGACGTAGAATAGAACTCCTTGATACGCCGGGACATTATGTCTCGCCGCGCATTCAGGCTCTCGCGGTCTTTCTTAACAAAATCGTCATAAGTGTCAATTTTAGAAAGGGCGGTCTGGAGAGCATCGAGCAACCCATTATAAACAAGAAAATTTGATTGCGCGCCCAAACTCGCGATTGCCCTGTAATTCGGAGAATTCGTTGGAAAAAGCACCACACCGCCCATTCGCCTGAATAGGTGACTACCACCTAAGGAACCTCTTGCCTTTAAGATCAGAAAATCAAACCTTGAAAGAGCCTGGACATAATCATTGAACGGCGCAACGCGCAATGATTCAAACCTGATATCAATACTCAATAACCTGCCTCCGGCAAAAGCGACGAATTTCGCGATCTCGCAATATAACCAAGAAAAAGGCGAACGCAGGATCATTCTAATAGGATGACTACTCCAGAAGCCAAATTTCACTCGGGAATTTCGAAGGATTTTTCTTGACGAAAACAAAAAAAGTACGACAGCCTTTGCCGCCTGTCTATCGAATTGCAAAGAACTCGGCTTGGCGCCAAACAGAACGCGAAAGGATCGTTTGTCTTTTCGCTCGATCAACGGGATACCGCGGAGTGCGCTGTTGGGTGTAAACCCTGCGTTGAAATCCGATATATTGACGTGTCTCCCGAGAACCGTTTCCAACATGTTTCCCCACGGTTCATACAGACATATAAAGTTATTCAGCTGGCTCATCAACGATATTGTTTTTTCATTTACGGAATTGTCAATGCACGGCAACAAGCGACCATGTGCCAAGTATAGGCCGTACCACCTGCTCACTTCATCGTCCGTGATGATGATGAATATTCTTGACGGATCCACCGCCAATTGATTTATTACGACATCAATAACATCCGAGTTCTTCGAGCGTAGCGACAGAAAATGTATCTTCAACGCGGTCCTAAAATCGAATCTAACCAGCTCTTCGATGTCGTATACCTTATCAAGCCTAGAAACCACGCCATAATCGTCCGTTTCCTTTATAAAAGATTCTTTACTGTGGAATAATACAACATTCTCCGGCTTCAGATAGCCATCAAGGATCTTGTGCGCAATACAGGCATACGTAAATTTATTATTGGTGTTATCAATAAAAACGAAATAATTCATCGACTGATTTTCGATTAACATTGGTACCGTAGACATTTGATGCCTCTGTTACGTTTCCTGTGGGTCAGGGCTTGACTCCGCCCCGGCCGGTTCGCACCCTTTAGAGCACATTTCGTCAAACCTGTTGCTGGGCCTGTGGGCATGTGGGCGCGAGGCCCGAGAGTGTGGTCAACCGGTGGGCCGCGCCGGCGATGAGCTCGCAACCGGCACGGCCTTGCTCGGCGCGGTCCAGGGGTTGTCCACACGGCCCGCAGGGCTCGGGCCGGTCCGTAGGACGCGTCCACATGTCCACAGGCCAACCGCCGGAGGTCGCCGCCGTGGATTCCGCATCCTTGTTCACCGTCGCGTTGGGGCTGCAGACACCTTGGGAGGTCCGCGAGGTGGCCTTCGATCCGAAGGCCGGACGCATCGATTTCGCGGTCGGCTTCGCCCGCGGGACCCGCTTTATCTGCCCGCACTGCGGGGCGGAGCACCAGCCGGTGCATGACACGCAGGCGCGGGAATGGCGTCATCTGAACTTCTTCCAGTTCCAGGCCTACATTCAGGCCAAGGTGCCGCGGGTGCGCTGCGGCGCCTGCGGCAAGACCACCCAAGTCGAGGTGCCGTGGGCGCGTCCCGGCACCGGCTTCACCCAGTTGATGGAGGCACTGATCGTCGCCTTGTGCCGGGCGATGACGGTGCGTCAGGTCGCGCAGCTGCTCGGGGTAAGCGACATGCGCGTGTGGCGGGTGCTCGATCATTATGTTGAGCAAGCGCGTGCGCAGGAGGACTTCTCCGGCGTCACCGCCGTCGGTCTGGACGAGACCGCAGCGCGGCGCGGGCACCATTACATCAGTCTCTTTCACGATCTGGAGGCGCCGCGGCTGTTGTTCGCCACCGAGGGGCGCAAGGCCGAGGTGGTCGCGCAGTTCGCCGACGACCTCGAGGCCCACGGCGGCTGCGCGGAGAACATCCGCGATGTCTGCATCGACATGTCGGGGAGCTACCGCAGCGGGGTCGAGGAACAGCTGCCGTGGGCGAACATCACCTTCGATGAATTCCACGTCATCCAGCTGGCCAATCAGGCCGTGGATGCGGTGCGCCGCGCGGAGGTCAAATCCACGCCCGTGCTCAAGCGCAGCCGCTACATCTGGCTCAAGGACCAACAGGACTGGAGCCGCCGTCAGCTGCGCCAGTACGTCGATCTGCGCCGCCTCAACCTCAAGACCCACCGTGCCTACCGCATCAAGGAGAGCCTGCGCGAGATCTTCCGCCTGGCCAACTCCCGCGAGGAGGCCGAGGCGTTGCTCACACGCTGGTACAGCTGGGCCCGGCGCTGCCGCCTCGCGCCGATGAAGGACTTCGCCAAGACCGTCAAAACCCATTGGGACGGCATCCTCAACGCCTTCGATTCCAAGCTCACCAACGGCCGCGTCGAGGCGGCGAACGGGCTGATTCAGGCGGCTAAGGCCAAGGCCCGCGGCTACGGCACCGTGCGCCATCTCATCACCATCGCCTACCTGGTCGCAGGCAAGCTCACGCATCTGCCGGCGTGTCCGTTTGCGAACAAACAGTGTGCGAAGGCATCAACATGATCCGGGGAGACCTGGACGGTTTACCCACACCAAACGCAAGAGAGCCCATTTGATTCAAACGGTCGCAATCGGCGTCACCGGCGACCCAACCGCGCCCGGTAGCCGCAGCGGCGGTGCCGTCAACAAAAACCTCGATCTGCCGTGCGTACGCAGCCACTCAGCCAGATCGGCCAGATACCAAAGCTCGCCGAGATGCACGCCCAGTTTGAAGAGGCAGTGTTCATGCAGCGGCAGGCTCGTGCCCATGTAACCTTCGGGCAACGGTTTACCGACCGATTCAACGGCCAGATTGTCGGCGACGATGGCGGCGACACCGCTGTCGGTGATCCACTGCAGCAGTTCATTGTCCCGCCCGTCCAGAACCGCACACGCCTGCTTGATGGATGGATCGGGCTTCCCTTGCATCCGCATGATGGCCTGGTCGAGCCCGGTCCAGAGACAGAGGATATCGCCCGGCTCCGCAGTCACGCCGTCAATCTGCATCACACGCATCAGTTCCGCGTATCCGACCTCCTTGCGCGGCGTTTCGCCGAAGTGACGATGCAGATCGACCAGGACTCCTCGCCCTTGAACGCCGTGAACGGCCATCTGCTCGATCCCGAGCGCATGCGCCGCGACCCCCTGGTCAGCATCCATGACGATATGCTCGCCGGCGCGGAATCCGTTGTAGTAGACCGGCTCCGGAACACCGTCGCCATCGGCGTCGAAGAGTGCACCGCGATGAGCCAGACTATCCCATTGCGTGGAGTACTGGGTATACAAGAGCACCGCGTCATCGCTGGCGACATCGGTCAGCCGTGGATCGAAGTCGCGCCAGACATAGTTGTAGTACGGGGCCTTGTTGCGGATGACCGGGCGCAATTGCGGTGGATGCCGCACCGGGCTCAGGACCTGCCCACCCGGATAGTCGAGCGGCAGGCTGAGGCAAAAGGTCTTGCCGGTCTTGACCTCGGCGACCCCTTTAAGGACCTGCTCGGGGCCGATCAGATTGAGACGGCCGAGCTGATCGTCGGCGCCCCAGTCGCCCCAGGTTGAGCCGTCGGGGCGATGCTGCCATCTTGGTTTTGTCATTTCAGAGGGTATCGTGCAAGGCTAAAGATGGTGGCTTGGATCGCTGCAACGAGCGACGCCTCGGTAAGGAAAGAATAAACTCTGTTGCATCGTGTAGTCGCCAGGGCAATCGCATCAGAGAATTAAGATATACTTTTAGACAGAACATCATGTTGCGGCCACAATGCGCAGATTTTTCTGCCATATGGAGTTGCGACGATGATGACGCCGGAAACCGATTCCTCTCTTGTGGGCCACTTCAGCATGCTGGAAGACCCTCGCGATGCGTTGCGGCGCCGGCACAACCTTCTCGACATGGTGATCATCGCCATTGCGGCGACGCTCGCCGGCGCCGACGGTTGGGTGGCCATCGCTCAGTTCGGTCGCGCGAAGGAGGTCTGGTTTCGGCAGTTCCTGGAGCTGCCCAACGGCATCCCGTCGCACGATACCTTCGGACGCGTCTTCTCCCTGCTGGCCCCCGACGCGTTCGAGGCGTGTTTCCGGGCCTGGGTGGCCTCGATCCGCACGGTGATCCCCGGCGAGATCATCGCCATCGACGGCAAGACGCTGCGCCGTTCCCACAACCGCGCCAAGGGGTTGGCGGCGCTGCATCTGGTCAGCGCGTGGGCGACGGCCAACCGGGTGGTGCTCGGGCAGGTCGCCACCGACGCCAAATCCAACGAGATCACGGCCATTCCCCAATTGCTTGCGCTGCTCATGCTCAAAGGTGCCATCGTCACCATCGATGCGATGGGGTGTCAGACCAAGATCGCCGAGCAGATCATCGACCAAGGCGGCAACTACTTACTGGCGCTCAAAGGCAACCAGGGCGTCCTGGCGGCGGAGGTGGAGGAGGCATTCATCGAGGCCGACGCCAAGGACTACGCCGGGGTCGAGAGCGAGGCACTCGACACCGTCGAGCGCGGCCACGGCCGGATCGAGACGCGCCGCTACCGCACCCTCGGGGAGCTGTCCGGCGTGCCGCGCAGCGCGTTGTGGAAAGGCATGAACATGATCGGCATGGTCGAGTCCACGCGCGAGATCGCCGGGAAGATCTCGCGCGAAACACGCTTCTTCATCGGCAGTATCGGCACCGGTGTGGTCGACTTCGGGCGAGCTGCACGCGGTCATTGGGGCGTGGAAAACGATCTGCATTGGAGCCTCGATGTGGCCATGCGCGAGGACGACTGCCGCGTGCGCGAGACGCAGGCCCGCGAGAACCTCGCGGTGTTGCGCCACATCGCCATGTCGCGGCTGAAGAACGACAGCACCAAACTCGGCATCAAGAACAAACGTCTCAAGGCGGGCTGGGACGAGCAGTACTTGGAGAAGCTCCTCTTTGATGCGCCACCGAGCGCGGGGCAAAACGCTCCATCAGGTTCTCCAAATATTAGCCGCGGTTGATGCGATTGCCCTGCTTAAGTCGCCCCTACACCGTAAGCGTCCGGGCAACTACC
The DNA here is from genome assembly GCF_003634315.1 of Thiocapsa rosea. NCBI lineage: Bacteria > Pseudomonadati > Pseudomonadota > Gammaproteobacteria > Chromatiales > Chromatiaceae > Thiocapsa > Thiocapsa rosea. The sequence continues at coordinate 3,311,150 of NZ_RBXL01000001.1, read as the reverse complement.
GGATTCCCCCCTCCCTTTTGAGGTCGTCCATTTTCAGATGGTGCGGCAGCAGCGCCGCGACCGCCTCGGGGGACTTGGCACTCGGCAGGTGCTCGAAGAGGTGGTTGAGGGAGGCCCAAGGTTCCAGGCCATTGGCCTTGGCGGTTTCGATCAGGCTGTAGAGCAGCGCGCTGGTTTCGGCGCCCTTGGGACTGCCGGCGAAGAGCCAGTTCGTTCTCCCCACCACAAAGGGCCGGATGGCGTTTTCGGCGGTGTTGTTGTCGATCTCCAGGTGCCCGTCCTCGAGGAAGGTGATGAGGATCGGCCATTGGCCGAGGGCATAGCCGATGGCTTCGCCGAGCAGGCTCTTCGGCAGCACGCGGGTGGCGGTGCGATCCAGCCACTGGCGGATGCGCATGAGGATCGCTCTGCTGTGCTCGGCACGCCCGCGCAGCCGGGTCTGGGGATCGGCGTCGCGCAGGCGCCGCTCCACCGCATAGAGCTCCCCGATCAGGGCCACCATCTGCTGCGCGGCACCGGCGTTGCGCCCGTTGGCGGCATCGACGAACTTGCGCCGCACATGCGCCCAACACCCGGCGTGGCCGACGATCCCGGGCGCAGCGGCGAGGACACCATAGGCGCCGTAGCCGTCGGATTGCAGATACAACGGCAGCGGCGGCGGATCGACGTCGGCGGGGAACAGCACCCGACGGGGAACCTCCGCGGCTCGGCTCGGGGCATACTCGAACCAGCGCACCGGTGTGTCCGGCGGCCCGCCGCAGAACACCCACATGTAGGAGTCTTGGGTATTCTCGCGACCGGGCTCGCGCAGGACCTGCACCGGCGTCTCGTCGACATGCACCACCGGTCCCCGGCGCAGTAGCTCTTTCAGCGCCGCCGCGACGGGCTGCAGCGGGGTTTGCAGTTGGATGAGCAAGCCCGCCATGGTTTGGCGCCCGAGCGCGATGCCCTCGCGTGCGAAGATCTTCTCCTGACGATACAGCGGCAGGGCATCGACGAACTTGCTCGTCACGATGGAGGCCAGCAGCGAGCTGTGGGCGATCGATTTAGGGATGATCTGCGCCGGGCGCGGGGCGATCTTCACGCCCACCTCGGCACCCGGCACGTCCTCGTCACGGGCGACATACTTGGCGCGCTTGTATTCGATGACGTAGGTCTGACGGGGGATGACCGCCAGTTGCTCGGAGCTGTCGTAGCCGATCAAGACCCAGTCCTCGCCCATGGCGGCCTTCTCCGCCGCGGGTAGATCCAGAATGCGCTCCACGCGCGGCAGATGGCTCGGCAGGGGCCGGCGCACCGGCTTGTCCTTGGGCGGCGCGACGGTGTCTTCGGCGCGTGTCGCCGGCGGTGCGGTGTCGGCCGGCAGCTCGGCTTCGAGCGCGGCGATCAGCGCCTCGAGCTCGGTCTCGTCAAACAGTCCGAGTTGACTGTCGGGGATGCGATCGGCACTGCGGCCGAAGCGCTTGCGCCGCAGCAGCTCGATGTATTCGAGCAACTGGTCAATGCGCTGCGTTTGCTGCTGCAGGGTATTGGATTGCTGCTCCAACCGCAGCGACTGTTCGGCCCGCTCGCGCTCGGATTGCGCCAGTTGATCGTTCAACCGGCCAATGATCCCGTGGAGCATCTCGGGGTCATTCGGAAGTCTTTGAAGCGGGCCGTCCATGAACTGAATAATACCGGAATACCGACCTTCATTCGAGCGTGATCGCGTTTAAAGCAGGTCGAATTCAGCTCGTCGATGGGCTTTGACACGGTGCGGATCGAGCCCTTCGAGCAACCAGCCCAATTCGCGGATCGAGAGAATCACCGGTGCGACGCTCTGCGGCGCCGGCCACCAAAACCGCTCGCGCTCCAAACGCCGATACCACAGCCAGAAGCCGTTGTTGTGCCAATAGAGAATCTTGAGCTTGTCGCGGCCCCGATTGCAGAAGACGAACAGATGGTCCGAGAACGGATCGGCCTGAAGGACATCGACCACCAAGGCCGCAAGACCGTCGATCTGTTTGCGCATGTCCGTGGCCCCTGCAGCCAGATACACCTGCGTGCGTGCGCCGAAGCCGATCATGCCGTCGTGCGCTGCGCGAGCACATCCACCACCCGCGCGAGCGTGGCGCCATCGCACCCGGGCGGGACCTCCAGGCGCACGCCGCCACCGAAGACGACGGTCAGCACCCGATCACTGCGCGCCGGCGCGAGGGCGTCGCCGAACTGCACCGGCAGCAAGCGTACCGGCGACTCGGCGCGGGATCGCGCCGGCCCGCCGCCCGCGTGGTGCTCCCGGCCGAAGACCGCCCGCCACCGCGACAAACTCCCGGTCGAAATGCCGTGGTGTTCGCAGTACTGGGCCTGCGTCAGACCGCTGCCCGGCCAACCCCTGACCAATTCCCGCCACTGCTCGCGACTGCGCCGCTTCTCTGCCATGCTCTTCCCCTCGGTGCGTGGAACATGGCGGCATCTTGCAGATCGCGCAGCACGCGGGATAGATGTAGTTCGCTGGACGCTTACCCTACACCCTCGGTAGGGCCTTCCTGATAATCACGGCCGTGGCTGACGAACAGTCAGTCGTCAGGGCTTCCAGCCCTGATTCTGTAAGGCCAGGATGACCTGACTACGGAGTCGGCCGCGGATGTGGTCGAAGTTAATACCGAGTTCACCACAAGAACAGTGGAGCTAGTAGCCGTGAAAATCATCGACACCATCACGCCATTTTTTTTAAATTCGATTCAATTTCTCAAAAATGACGTCGAAAGATACACTTTCGCCGGACCGGCTGTGAGCTAAATCGTTACGTCGCGCAAAAAGTGTTTTCAGTTCCTGCAACTGACGTCTCAAACAAACGTTCTGTTTTTCCGCAGCCAACCAGTTATCAACCAGTCGTGCCAGCGCGATACGTTCATCCGATCCATTTTTTTCGTACAAATTCAAGAACCGTTGATGATGCTTTTGCCCGTTGTCTCCATGAACGCGCCAATCAAAATCCCGCCGAATTCCTCCCTCGCAAGCTGCAAACAAGGAGAGCGCCGAAAACAGCTCGTGCTTATCCAGATTAAGCTCGTAGTAAGTCTGCCACTCTGCTTCCGTCATGCCAAAAAGCTCATCGAGCGTTTTGTCGCTGATGTTCAAGCGAGTTTCGCGCATCCAGACATAAGAACCCAAACTGACCAAGCCATCTCTTGTCGAAACATACCAGTCGTAGGCTTGATCGATCGTTGGGAAGGGCGGCATCGCTCAATCAACCAAGCACGATTTCCAGCAGGGGCAAAAGGCTATCTTCTTCCAACAGAAAGTGACCTTTCCGGCCATGCTCCGGATAGACATACCACTGCCATTCACGATCGAGGGGTGCGTGACTTGTCTCCCCATCTTCGACATCGGCAATCAATCGTGCGCGACCACGTGGACCTAGAACATCCACACGCCCGAACGCGCCCATAATCCGACTGCCTTTTGGTTGAAAAACAACCTCATTGCCTCCGATATGGATCGCCAGGCCAGGCCAGGCGCATCGTATCGACCGAGATACTCCTCATTCAGGGAATGCTCGGTCGAGTAAATGTCTTCACTTGCCACTCCGGCTGAAACGAGTTTTTCTTGAATACCCGAAAGGAGCTTGCCGAGCTCCCTCAACCATTTTTCTTTGCGCGCGCTCCAATCGGTCGCCGAGGTCGGTCGGCCCCGATGCGACTGGATGAATAATTCAAGGTCAGTCATGAGCATGTTCTCACGTTGTTGTCGACCACCGGGCGAGCTCGGTGAATTGCGATCCTGCGAGACCGTTGCCACCGGAGTCACTGTAGCCCACAGCGTTCAACGCCGCTCCACCTGCGCCAACACCGCATCCACCATAGCGCCTGCGGAGCCGGTGTAGTTGGCGGGCTCCAAGAGCGCGTCGATCTGAGACGCGCTCAGATGCGCGGTGACCAGTGGATCGGCGCGCAGTGCGCTGCGCAGGGTGTCGCCGGCCTCCATGGCGCGGCTGGCGGCGGCGTAGACGATGTCGTGGGCCTGGTTGCGGCCGGTGTGCGGGGCGAGGCCCATCATGACTGCCTCGGCCATCAGGAAACCGCCGCCGCTGTCCAGATTCGCGCGCATCCGCTCGGCATCGACGGTCAAACGATCGAGGATGCCGAAGGCCTGTTTCAGTGCACCGGAGGTCAGAACGAAGGCATCGGGGATCACCAACCACTCCAACGGCTGACCCGCAACGGAGCGTTCGTGCTCCTGGATCATGGCGGTCAATTGCGTTCCGACGCACTCGCGCAGACGGTTGCCGATGGCGATGATGATCGGACAGGCGATGGGGTTGCGTTTTTGCGGCAGGGTGCTGCTGCCGCCCCGCCCCGGGGCAAAAGGCTCGCGCACCTCGTCGACCTCGGTGCGCATGAGGGTTGCGATCTCCGTGGCGATCTTGGCCAGGGTCGCGCCCACCATCGCAAGCCAAAAGATCGCCTCGGCCCAGCCGTCGCGTGCCGTATGCCAGGAGATGGACGGTGTTTCGAGCCCGAGCTCGCGCGCCAGTGCGTCCAGAACCGCGTGCCCGTCCTGACCGAGCGTCGCCAAGGTCCCGACGGCGCCGCCGAACTGGCACACCAGTGCACGGCGCTTGATCTCGGACAGGCGCTCGCGATGGCGGATCAGCTCGTCAAGCCACACCGCCGCCTTGAAGCCGAAGGTGATGGGCGCCGCCTGCTGCTGGAAGGTCCGGCCGGCCATGACCGTGTCGCGATGATCGCGGGCGAGGCGCGCCACCGCGCCGATCACCTCGTCGATCTGCGGCTCGATCATCCCGAAGCCGTCGCGCATCTGCAGCACCAGGCCGGTGTCGACGATGTCCTGGGTCGTGGCGCCCCAATGGACCCAGCGGGCCGACTCCGGGGAGCACGCCTTGGCCAGTTGATGCACCAAGGGCAGGATCGGGAAGCCGACGCGCTCGTATTCTTCCTTCATAGCGGCGAGATCGAGCCGCTCGATCACCGCCGCTCGACTGATCTCTTCAGCCGCGCCGACCGGGATCAAGCCGAGCCGCGCCTGCGTGCGCGCCACCGCGGCCTCCACGTCCAACCAAGAGCGAAAGCGCGACTCGTCCGAAAAGACATGGCGCATCGCCGGATTGCCGAAGGTATCGCCGAAGTAAAGGCTGTCAATCAGACTTGAGGTCATGTAGCACCTGGTAACGACAACAAAGATCCTCTGTTCATTCTCAGAAGTTTCACTCGTCGGCTCGTCCACTCCCTCACAAGCTCCGCTTGGTTATGTGCTCAAAGTGTCGCAAATTCCCCGCGCCGGCTTAACGAGCTAGAGTTTCCCTGCTGCGGTCACCATCAGAACTATTAGAGCCCGTTCAGTCCAAGCTCGCGCGGTCCAACATCTCCAAAACACGATCACGCCGATTAAACATCAAAACATCGATGATAGAAAGACTGGGAACAAAATGCTCATCAAATTGCTTGTAAGGCTCGACATGCTCCGCCAGAAAACGCAACTCGACGCCGTGCTCAAGAAAAGCGGCTCTGTTGTATAAAGCCCGTCCACCGCTGCTATTGACGTAGGTGGCAGATCCGGTCTGATGACAAATGGCAACGAGTCGCTGCACGCGCTCCATACCGAGACTATCCGAAAACTGCTGGCTGGATCGCGTGAAACGCGTCGTGATTCCAAGGTGCTCCGATATCATCCTTACGCTTGTCGCAGCAAGATCGGCAATCGTCGAACCTGCACACTCAAAGCAGGATTCCACAAGCTTCAAGGTCTCCGAATAGAAAGGGGCCCTAGCATAGGCCATGTGTAGCGTGCGAAGCAGTTGGGTCGAATTGTCTATCCAGCCGACATCAGTAATCCGCTTATTTGGGCTTGCGCCACTCGCCCGCACCGTAAAATAGCTCGGCTTGCTGTTGACCAATACACGATTTCGATTAATCCATCCGCCCTTTATATAGCTGACATCGTCATAGAACACAAACCAGTCAACGTTCCGCACCAACTGAAAATAACCGATGTAGGGAAAAAAATATGGCTGCATAACCGCAACTCGCATTCGCTGCCCCTCCGACAGAATACAACGAATGTCACTGCCGCAGCCTTTCTGCCGAGATTCAGAGCCATCCCTGTATGTAAGAATGTCTTGAACGCTCATCGTAATAGTTACCCGACCTTATTCTGAAACACGATACACGGAAACTCTGTTCATCGTAATGAAATCACAAAAGTTCTTTCTCCGAAAACGATATTGGTTCGTTACTTGAACCATCTAAAGGATAATTATCCGCGTTGAAAGCAAGCGGCTTCATCAACATCGAATTGCCCTCAGAATCAGTCACGCGACACCTGGCCATTACTCTCCTTACAACTTCCGCAAAGTTACGCTCGTCTACCGCCACTATCTTTATCCTGGCAATAACATGATTGAGTGAGCCCGTGGATTCTATTCGATCACCCGGCTGGGCCTGCTGCATCACATGTATTACTTCCGGGTTCTCTTCTGCAATGACATCCAATCCATCGATCGCATGTATCACGCCAGGCATGGCATTGACGAAAACCGTACCACAAACTTTATCAAATCTGCTGTTGTCAAAGGTAAGGCTATCATCTCGAGATAGCATTCTTCCGGTTAACGCATACCTGATCAATCTCTTTAAACTATTCGTCCCATTGACATACTCGGTGAAGTTGTAAAACTGTCCGCCTCCTAAACGAAAACCAGCCTCGTTCACATAAAATCGATCTGAGTCAACAAAGCCTTGGATTGATAAATAACAATTCTTAAGCTCTATATAATTCGCCAGACGCCGCACGCTTTCATCCACCTCGCTCAGGTATCGGTCGATATGAATAGAGGGGAAGTACTGACATAAAGGAACGGCGCTAAAACCAGGTATCTCGTAGCTTTTAAATCGATCGCAGAGCGCAGATAGAACAATCTCCCCATCACAAATGGTATAGCATGCCATAAACTCCATCTTATGATCTAAGAACTGTTCGATAATATATCTCTTGGATTTTGAATAAATGGCGGCGTAATCAATAGACTGTGAAAGTTCATTTCGATTTTTTACGAGCCGAATCCCTCGTGCACCACAGCTATCAGATGGTTTAATGACGAGCGGGTAATCGCTATAAGAATATGCCTCCTCTAAATTCTCGCAATCTACTGTTATTCCATCAATGATCGGCACCGAACATATCTTACATAACTCCTTAAACCTCGATTTGTCGGTTAATTGAGTAAACTGATCTGGAGTACCATAACACCAAAGTCCGGCCCGATGACATAGAGCCACGTAAGGCTCAAGTACAATATCAGTGTATCCGGTCAGGACCCCGTCTATCTTATCTTTGCTTATCACTTCCAACAGAGCGTCAACATCGAAAATACTGATATCATAGCTACTATCGGCTAGAAGTTTAGCGGGTGAAAGCCGTCTATCTTTATGCCAGTCTACAACAGTGGAATGCACACCCAAAGCGTGTGCCGCCTTTACAATATCTACCCACATCGGCGCGCCGCCGAGAATCAGGAGTTTCTTCCCTTCAATATCGCTCATCGGAGATTCTTAATCCTGTGAAAATTGAAGCTGATGAGTAGTCATACAAAAGGAGACTGACCTGAGAAGATCTGCGGATCGAAAAAATCGAGTCTCCGATCTGTGCGTTGAAAATCTTTATGAATCCTTCATCGGATGGAGTTCTTCGCCGAATAGTCATTCAGCGGCAAGGCTCTGCATGAACGTTCGCTTATCATCTTTAATTCTGATCTTAAGAATTGGAGTATTTGTCCGCATGCCTTTCCTTATTCTTATTTCCAGAAAGGAAGTCTTTTCCCTCTTCATAAGCCGAGTTAGGTTAGACGTTATCTCAGAATGTGTTGTGATTGGTCTTTGAAGTGTTACGTACCCGGATGCTGTTGCGATGCCGGTAAGATCGGCAAAGAATGCTGCAGTCGGCTGTCCGCCAACGGATTCGTGTGCACCATTATTCAAAACTACGTGGATGAGGTTCGGGAGTAGCATGTGAGCGGTGGCAGGGAGCGAACCAAGGTGCATGATTGACGCGCCATCCCCATCAATGCACATAACGTGACGGTCGGAGCGCGCGACGGCGATGCCCGCGGCGATTGAAAGCGCGTGCCCCATTGCCCCGACATTTAGGAAGTCACGGTCGTGAGGCTGGCCCAAAGCGTCCCGGATAGCGTGAATTTCGCGAGTGATTCGCCCGGTGGAGGCAACGTAGATCGTGTCTTCTGGCGCACTGGAGATTATCGTCCGTATCGCATCCTCCCGGCTCAGCAAATATTGTTGTTCCTCCATGTCAAAACCTGCTTTTTCTTTACGCGCCAAAATGTTTTTTTTCACTAGCAACGCTGTAGGCTGACTTGCCGCACGGGCGGTGCTTACAGCCCATTGGGCGGCTTCATGTACTCGCGTCTCGTCGATGTCCAGTACCTGGTATGGAATGCGCAGGGCGTCGAGGAGAATCGGACTAAGCTCGCCTTGGCGTTGATGTTGGGGCCAGTCACCGGACCCAGGTTCACCGCGCCATCCGATCAACAAGACCATCGGAATCCCATAGACCGCCGGGTCCGCCAAGGAGACCAATGGATTGATGGCATTTCCCATACCGGAATTTTGCATATAGACGAGTGGCACGGTACCGGTTGCAAGATGGTACCCTGTTGCCAGTGCGATCGCATTACCTTCATTCGCAGCGATGACATGCCGGTGACCAGGCCATTGCGCATTCAGGCCGAGACAGAAATCATTGAGCAAGGTATCGGGGACACCGGTGACGAAGTCCACGCCGGCATTTTTTAGAAGTGTGTAGAACTCGGTCAGGTTGATCATGGTCGTGCTCTTTTCCTTCAACAATGACGAAGCTGACTGAAGAACTGCTCAAGGTTGTCGGGGAGGTTCCAAACAGTTTCGACGATCATCCGGGACGACTCCGGCCCATGTCCACCATACTCGGACAAGGCGAAAAATTTGTCTTCTAACTCACGATCGGTCATTGGATTCTCAGGCTCACCCTTTGGATACTCGACCAGATCCTCGTAGACAGTCCCATCCTTAAGGGTGATTTCGACTCGTGCCGCACGTTTTTCAGGCACCCAGGCGGTGAATGCATCGTCCGACACGACTTCGACCTTTAATGCGAGTGCGCGGACCGTTGGATTACTGATGGTTTCATCCGTGAATTCGCCGATGCCCGCTCGTCCATAAACCAAAGCGACCGCCACCCCATACGGAATGCTCATTCTTGCCGATGCAACATTGGTGAACGTCCGGTGGTCATGTCTTCCGACCAGCCCTTTGTAGGTTGTCACTCGGATGCCGCTGATCTGATCGGTGTTTAGATCAATCCGCTCGCGAAGACGCAGGCAGGCTTCAATCGAGGGGTGTGCGTGACGACAGGCAGCGTAGGGTTTGACGTAGACCTGATGGATCCAGAAGCCGGCGGAGGATGGCTCGATGAGCCGTTCCACATCGTAGCCGTCACACATCATCGCCAGGAATCCAGCCTCACCGGACAGGGCATCCGGCGGAGCGCCGAAGCCTGCGCGGGCCATCTGTGCGGACAACAATCCGACAACTGCTGCGCGGCCGGCGTTGTAGGGCTTCAACTCGGAGCCGTCATCGACGACCTTGAGGCTTCCCGATGCGGACACGCAGGCAGCGGCGAAGGTCGATCCCATCTCCTGAGGATCAAATCCCAACATCGCGCCGAGGCCCATGGCCGCGCCGATTGTTCCGCAAGTGGCCGTTGGATGGTATCCACGTTGGTAGTGCGATGGCTGGATCGCGCTCGCGAGCCTCAGTGCGGCATCATAGCCAATGACGATGCCTTTGATGAGATCGCTCGCCTGGACCGAATAGCGTTCGGCAGCCGGCAGCAAGCAGGAGAAGATGGGCGATCCCGGATGAATCATTCCGAATCGGACGCCGTCATCCATTTCCGCGACATGCGACGACAGTCCATTCACAAGGGTTGCGGTTTCTAGTCCCGCCCTTGCGCCGAAACCGATGACCGTCGAACCGCCCTTTGTTTCGTAGCCGTGTGCCAAGAGCTTCTCAGCCTGCGGACGAATGATCGCCGCGCCAGCCAGTGCTGCACCGATATAGTCCAGAAGGCAGCGTTTTGCCTGTTGGATCTCAGCACCGGCCAATCTGCCATCGGCTAAAACCTGGAGGCGGGCAACAAACTGCTGTGTCAGGTTATCGGTCATCGGATCACATGCGGAACGATAGGCTTCTGCAGGCATCAGACAGACGTCCGAAAATACTCGGGCGCGTCCGGCCTAGCGGCTTCCCAGGCGGTATCGAAGGCCGCCACGACAGCATCCGGGAGCGGCCCCTGCGCGAATATCTGGATGTTTTGCTCGAGTTGGGCGAGATTCGACGCGCCGATGATCACGCCGTCTCGCTCTGCTCCATCGAGGCCCGAGTGCCAGGCGAGCCAGCGGTAGGCAGCCTCCACCAAGCTGACCTGTGACGCTTTGCAGGTCTCGGCGAGGATGTCGAGCGCGTCGAAAAAGGGCTTTTTCCAGTATCGGGCTTTGTAATTCGGGCGGAAGGTAAAGCGCCCGGGGGTCGGCTCGTCGTGATAGCTGGCATATTTCCCGGCCAGGATGCCGCCGGCCAGGGGGTTGTAGGCGTAGAACCGGATGCCGAGCGCTCGGAGCGCGGGCAGGAGCTCGGCTTCGATGCTCCGGCTCAGACCGTTGTAGAGGCCCTGGTAGACCTCCGGCAGTGGCCAACCCTGTGCCTTGCAAAGGTGCCAGATGTGGACCACCTGCCAGGCCGGGAAGTTGCTGAGTCCGAGAGCGGTAAAACGTCCTTGGGAATGCAGCTCGGCGCAGGCTTCGAGCGTGGATTCGATCGGGGTTCCGGGGTCCGGAAAGTGCAGGTACAGCAGATCGACCCTGTCTTGGCCCAGTCGCGTCAGTGACTCCGTCAATTGCATCCGTATCGCATCGGCATCGAGGCGGCCGGTGATGCGTGGATTCACCTTGGTGGCGAGCTTGACCGGACTGGACTCCACGTCTTTCAGGGCATCGCCCAGATAGCGCTCGCTGTCGCCGCCGTTGTAGACATAGGCGGTGTCGATCTCGAGGTGACCCTGTCCCAGGAAGTGGCGGACCATGGCCTTGCTGCCTTCGGGGTCGACCTGAGGGCCGAAGGTCATGGTGCCGAGGATGAGTCGCACGGGTGTCGCCATCGAGGTTTCTCGTCGAACGATCGGTTTTGGTGCTGGTGCGGACTGACTAGGAAGAGACGGCTACCGAAGAGAGCCCGCCGGGGAGCAGACGGCTTCCGGGTAGTAAGCGTCGATCACGCGGCGGACGAGCCGGACCTGTTTGGCGCGTTGCTTGGCGTCTTCCGTCGTGGTGTCCCAGGAGTGCGATTTGGCCACCGAGCCGCCGGTCTTCAGATAGATGGGCGCGGCGACGCGGATCATCTCGGGCACTTCGTAGTGGCGGATGAATCCGCCGGACGACGCCGGGTTTTCGGTATGCACGTCGATCGGGATCGCGATCGCTTGGCGCAGCGCGGCGAGCATCTGGAGCTGGATGTCGCGCACCGGGTTGATCGAGTCGGCGCCGTTGAGCTCGAGGAGCTTGGCCGAGCAGGGGTTGCCGTGGCCGCAGTGCGCCGAGATCTTGAAGCGGCATTCCGGAGGGATCTCGCCCTGTTTGCGCATCTCGTTCAAGATCCAGAGATGGCCTTCATCGTAGAGGAGGAAGGAGCGACACCCGATGGCGATGGCGCGCTTGATGTCCTCGATGGCCCGCACGATCTGTTCTTGGCCGCGCAGGCGGTAGCCCATGCGCTGGCCTTCCGGGGTCTGCACCGAGGCGCTGGTGTCGTAGGTCGCGCGCGGACCGACGGAGAGCACCAGCTCGACTCGGGCGGTCCGGGCCAGATCGATCATGGCCTGAATGTCTTCGTCCGCGAGCAGCATGATGCCCTTGGTCTGGGTGACCCGGTGGATCGTCAGTCCGTACCCGTCGACCGCGTCCAGCAGTGCCTTCATGGCCGCCGGTCCCTGAATGCCGGGGACCTCGAATCGGTACTGGCCGCCGTCGGCGAAGCGCTTGTCGGAGGTGGGCAGGTCGTAGGCGTCGCCGGTCGGCAGGCCAAGGGTGCCGAGGAAGTTGCGCGTTGCGGTCATGCTGTCCATGGTGTTCTGCGGCTCGGGTATGGGGTGGGATCGCTCATGCCAGGCAGAGCTTAAGGTAGCAGGATTCGTCTTCGATGACACCGAAGGCATCGGCACACCGCGCCACCCGCTGTGCCCAATTGCGATGGGGGTTGATCTCGTTCATTTTATTGGATTTCGCACTCTTGATCACACCGCCGGATGCGTCGATGATCTGGCAGGCATCTTCGTACTCCTCCCGAGTCACGGCGTGCATGGCATTCACGTATTTCAGATGCGAGGGATGGATGACGGTCTTTCCGATGAATCCGTTGGCCTTGTCCAAGATGACCTCGCGCAGGAGCCCATCGAGCGCCTCGTTGAGGATGGGGTTGCGGTTGAGCAGGGAGCGATGGATGTTCTCGGCCAAGACGTCGTCGATATCGATGGCGGTGTCCGCCAGAAAGTATTCCCACACCGGCCCCGAAATGGTGTAACCCGCGTCGGCCCGGTTGAAGTAATTGAGAATATCCGTAAGAACGTCACGCACCGGGAGGATATCGTAGATCGAGGTATTGATGCCGCGCCTGACCCCGAAAATGGCCGAGAAGTCGGTCCCGCCGATGCGGACGTTGAGGATGAGGTCTTTGAATGGGTCGAGGATGGCCTTGAGTGCCATCAACTCGGAGTTGCGCGTTTCGCCATAGGCGATGGCGTGACCTTCCAAGATGGGCATGCCGTAGAGCAGAACACCCAGTGTCTCGTTTAACGTCCGCAACTGATCGAGAAAGAGGTGGGCGTTTTGGCTGTAGAACTTGGGAAAGACGAATCCGGTGAGCACTGCGGCTTGGGCAACGCTGAGCCGGCTTGAAAACGTGATGAACTGTGCGGTGTTGCGCACGCGCAGGAAGATGAGTGGAACATCCTTTAGAGCGAGCTCACCGGAGGCGACGGCTGCGGCGAGGCGGTCGAGATGTTGAAGGACGTTGATCTCCGCCTGCGGCAATTGGTCCGCCGAGATCGCGTCCTCGAAACACATCACCATCGAGGTCAGATCCTGGAGATCTCGGCGGAGGATTTTGTCGAGGATATCCTTGGTCCCGGGCATGTAGAGCGTGCCGCCGAGACAGTATTGGAGGAGCTGCTTGTCGGTGTGCTTGTCGAATTCGACCGGGGGACGGACGAAGGGGAAGGCGGATTTGTGTTGGTGGTGTTTCATCTTTGGGTGATGTCCTCGTGTCCCTCAGTACCCTTCGCTCGTTCACGAGCGGAAGAATTGGGCATCGATTCCGTTTAAGGTGGTTTCCGGGAATTGGCATCCCGTCTGCGCAGGGATGATTTCGTCGATCATTGGGATGGCGACTTTCTTGATCCACCGCCATAACCGCTTCTTTCCGGGAATCTCGGTCTCGGCCGCCGCCTGTTCGGCAATCCGACCTTGTTCGTAACTCCGTTGCGCCAGGCAAAGCCTGGAAGGAGAGGAAGATAGCGAACGGATAGGCGAATCGGAAACTCCTTTTTGCGACCCACCGGGTGCAAGTCCCGAGCCGGTAAGGAGTGGCCATCCACCGGAACCGAGTGTTGCGTGGTGCGGGAGCGATCCCGCCTGCGAAGCGTACACAGGGGGCGTGCAGGCCATGTGATGGAGCCCCGTTACTGAGTTCAGCGGAGCCGACGTATTCGGAACACCGGAAGGCAACAGTTTCGGCATCGTAACGGCCTGATGTCGAGACTCCGCCGGGGTCTGAGAGCAGGGCATGTCCGCACGGGTCGTCCGGGAACCCGGGAGCGCTCAGTTGCTCCTTGCTCGAGACGCGGCGCGGGCATCGCGTAAGAAGCCGCCCCGGCCCGACGGCGCTGGTCCGGCCGACGGGAGCGAACAGGACCGACGGCAAGGTAGCGCCAAACGAAGGCAACGAAGTGCGGCGTGATGACGGCTGAGCAGTCAGAGTCGGCTGATAGTACCGTTGAGCGCGGGGAACTCGCCCCAGAGGACCCGTGGGAGGGAAGCGGCCGACCGGTCTGGGCAGCTTCTGGAGGGAACGAGGGCGCGGACATCGAGCCGCATCGTCCTCTCAACACAACGACAGAAGCGTGCGATCGAGACCCACGAGCGAGATGCCTCGTGGTGTCAGGGTGCACCACCACGACGGGGTGTAGCATCTGCTTAGACTGAGGAGCCGGATGCCCGAGTTGGGCACGTCCGGATCTGTGGGAGCCGCGGGTGAGCAATCACCCGCGGCCACCCGGTGCCATCGTGGCACGTGGCGCAGAGCGCCTGAGGCATGCGTGACACCGCGGAGCGGTGTCACGAGTCCTTGTGGTGTCACGCGTCCTTGCGGTGTCACGCGTCCTTGCGGTGTCACGAGTCCTTGCGGTGTCACGGGAGTCCTTGCGGTGTCACGAGTCCTTGTAGGTTGGGTGGCCGGTCTAATGCTCGAGGCATCGAAAGGCATGGCTCGTAACTCCTGCCATCGTGGCACGTGGCGCAGAGCGCCAGGGGCATGCGTGACACCGCAGAGCGAATGTCACGAGCGACTGATGTTGTGGGTGGCCAGGCTTACGTGCGAGGCCCATCGGAGAATCCGAGATCAGTGGGTAGAAGTAGCGCCGGCCGTTGATGCCCGTGGCGATGACGCGGTTCGCGCCGGCCAAACCGACGTTCTTCAAGTCTTTAATGTGGCAAGTGGTTTTGGCGTTGGGACAGACGATGGCACCGCCATCGAAGGTGTTGAACACCTTGGTGGCGTGGAAGCGTATTACCGGACCGCTGCAAACTCGAGGTCGACTACCGTCCAGCTTTTCTCATCGAGACTGCGGCCTGCAATTTTGACGGGCAGTTCCTGATAGTAGGCCTCTTTGGCATCCTCGAGAAAACGCTCGTCATCCAGCAGGAACTGCACCTCATCGACGCCCGTGTACGGGTTGCGCAGGATAAAGCGCAGCAAGTCCAGGTCAAGGCTTCGAATTCGCCCCTCGAACACCCGCAGAAAGGTTTCCTGCGTCTTACCGGTTTGGGTCAGTATCGTTCGAATCCGTGCCGTTGTTTGTTGGGTGAGGCTGTAGGTTTTGGCGTAATGACCGAGCATGGCGCCGGAGACCTCGACCGCGGTCACTGGACCCTTGGAACTGCTCGTCGGCGCCAGACGGCGAAGTGAGTCCAGAATGGCTGGAGCGGCTTCGCCAAGATCGCGATCATCTTGATTGTCGGATGTCGCCCAGTCCAGACCTTGCCGCAGGAGCTCCCATCCTTGCGCTCGAATGTCCTGGACGTCATTGACGCCATCGACCTTAGCCAAAAGATCGGTGGAGTCAGTGTCCACCGATCCGGGTAGCCTCAAGCCAACCTCGAGACTACCCGGCGAGAGATGCTGAATCTGCAAGCTGTAGAGGTCGCGCAGCCATTCCGGCGGTCGCCCTTGCAGGTCTGCCCTGGGCCTTCTGGCCAGCCACTCATAGATTGGCTTGAGCGCGGTTTTGGCAATTTCCGCCGCGTGCGCCAGCACAGGTGCAGGTAAGGCGCCGAACTTGATTTGCTCGCCATGCAATCTGACGCGCAGCACGGGTTCCAGTGAGGGCAGCAGCATGGTTCCCGGCTCGGGAAGGGCATCGGTTGGGAGCTGGTCTGCGCTGAGGCTGAAAACCTGCTTCGGCACTAAATCATCGATGCCCAGATCGGCAAGCCAGAGCGACCCACGGAGCAAGGCTTCGCGAACGCTGATGGCGCCGGTTTTCAGGTCTTCTACCGTTTTGGCTGCCGTCGTGGCCAGCAGGTAGCGAAACCGCTCATCCTGCTCAAGCTCTTCCACGAGGTAGGCGAGAACCAAGGATCCCGAGGGGATGGTCGCGGTGAAGATGCAGGGCTGCTCGAATTGGTAGAGCACCTCAATGGGCTGCAGCGCACCAATGTGCACCAGTTCGACTGCCTGGAGTTCAGCAAGATCGTGCCAGGCCATCAGGACACCTCGCAGCTCAGGCTGAACAGGGCGGCGCGGTCGTCGACCGACAGCGTGGGTGCTGGCCACCAACTGGTATGGGTGGGTTGCTGGCCGCTGGTTGGCTTAGCCTTGCCATGCCGATGATCGAGGTCGGCGGTAAGGACAAAGCGGCGTTTCCAGCGTCGAAAGAGTCGCATCTGGTGCTCCGCGTCGCCCCGACTCCGGAAGACCGAAAGGGCTCGCCGCAAGCATGGGTCCGCGTTGGGTGACAGCCCTTTTTCCGCATGGGTCTGCATATCGGGCATCGTGGGCGGATTGGACTTTGCGCATCGGTAGACCCGGCCGTTCGCGGGCTCAGCGTCATGCGGCGGGCAGTCAGCGATTTCGGTGGTAGCGTCCATGGTTATGAGTTAGTTCGAATCCGCGGGCATAAAGTCCTCGTCCAGCAGTTCGCTTGCGGTGTAAGGACAGACATCCGGGAAGGTTTCCGGCGGCATCCGCGTCTCCTTGATCGCTAGGCGTCTCGCGGCGGGGTATGCCTCTTGGCGTGCCAGCTCGAGCGAAGTCTTCAGACTCGGCACTTTGTCGAGCAGAAAGCCGAGTTAGGCGCGTTCTTCGATGATGGTCTTGCGCCAGCTCTTGCCTTCGAAGGCTTGCCATTGCTCGGCCAGGGTGTGGAGCTGGTACTGCCATTTAAGCAGGTGCGCGATCAGGATGATGAAGCGGCTTTCCAGTTCGCGCAGGCTGCCCTTGCCCATGTCCTCGAGCTCCGCGATCAGGTGTTCGATATCGAGGTCTTTGGCCCTGCCTTGCCGCAGCAGCTCGACTTGGTTCTTCGCCCAACGGTCGAAGTCTTGGTCGTAGAGGGTGGAATGGTTGCTCATGGCCTTTGAATACCTTGCGTCGGTTGTGACGACGATGACATTAGCAAACTTTGAGAGCGCGCGAGTGGCACATTCTACAGCTCCCTGGCTTGGGCCTATGGCAGACAATGCCGAGCCTCGCAACGCCGCCGGTCCAGTTGTCGCCTCTGAGGAGGGGCTCTTCTGATGAAGCTCGGCGGTCATTTGTCGATAGCGAGATTCCGGGAGGAGATCGTCGATCATCGGGGTGGCGACTTTCCCGACCACCGCGTCGACGCGTCAGGCTGAAGCATGCGCCGATAAATCACACGAACATTCACGGAACGATCAGAACTTGACTACTAATCCGCGTGTTTGCGTGTCCTTCAGCGGCCAAACTCTTTCGGGTTTTTTGCCACGGAAAGACACGGAAAGACACGGAAGTGGAAGAGAACGTTATCAGTGATCCGGGGAACTGGCTTCTCTAGCGCGCCTTTCCTTTTTCCGTGTACTTCCGTGTGCTTCCGTGGCTAATAACCACTGCTTGCGGGGACACCACGAACAGACGCCGCGATCAAGTGCAACAGCGCTGAGTACCCAGCCTAGCCAGCGATAACGGCCCGAATCCGGCCTATGCGCTTTATCCCTTGATGATGTCGATGATGCGATCGACGTCTTCATCACTGAGTGCAGGATAGATCGGCAGACAAATGACGCGTTGGGCAACCTCCTCGGCGATCGGCAGATTATCCGGTCGGGCGGAGAGCATGCCGCGGTACATGGGGTAGGCCGAGATCAGCGGGTAGAAATAACGCCTTCCGTGGATGCCCTGGTCGCGCAGTTTTTCGTAGAGGGCATCACGGCTCAGCGGGTAATCGGGATCGACCAGGATCGGGAAATAGGCGTGGTTGTCGACCGTCTGGCCGGAACGCTCGACACAGCGCAGACCGGGGACCCCGCGCAGGGCCTCGCGGTAACGGGTGTCGATCACTCTGCGGCGCTCGATCGCCTGGTCGATGTGCTTGAGCTGGAGGAGGCCGAGCGCGGCTTGCATCTCGTTCATCTTACCGTTGATGCCGGACGCCACGACACAGGTCTCGCTGACGAAGCCGAAGTTCTTGAGGTGATCGATGTGCTGCTTCGTCTTAGCGTCCGGGCAGATAATCGCTCCGCCCTCGAAGGTGTTGAAGACCTTGGTGGCATGAAAGCTCAGAATAGACAGATCCCCGTGGCTCAGAACACTGCCGCAGTGACATTGAACGCCGAAAGCATGCGCGGCGTCGTAGATCACCTTGAGGTTGTAGTCGTCGGCGATGCGCTGAATGGCCTCGACATCGCATGGGTTGCCGTAGACGTGGACCGGCAGGATCGCCGTGGTGTGCGGGGTGATCGCCGCCTCGATGCGCATGGGATCGAGGTTGAGCGTCTTTGGATCGATGTCGACGAAGACGGGTTTGATGCCGTTCCACAGCAGGGAGTGTGCCGTGGCGACGAATGAGAACGGGGTTGTGATGACCTCACCGGTGATCCGAAGCGCCTGTAGGGCGGTCACCAATGCCAGGGTGCCGTTGGCGAACAGGGCGAGATGCTCGACGCCGAGACGCTCGCAGAGGGAGCGCTCCAGCTCTTTATGGAACGGCCCGTTGTTGGTGAGAATCTTGTTCTCCCAGATCTGCTCGAGATACGGGATGAACTGCTCGAGCGGCGGCAGGACGGGCTGGGTGACGTAGATCGGCTTTGTGGACATGATTTCGGATCGATGGTTATACGACGGGACGGAAAAGGTGATTTCCAAGCCTTTAGGCGACTTAAGTCGCACCTTGTCGGGACATGTTTCTCCGGAAACCTGGTAGGGGCGACTAAAGTCGCCCCTACATATCGGGACATCATTCCCCGAATATCCGGTAGGGAGATGATTTTAAAGAGATCTTGTCAGTATAAAGACTGTAATGCGACGAGCCGACCGAATCGCGAATCCTCGGTGTCGCGGAGCTCTTGATAGGGTCCGTGCTCGACCAGTCGCCCACGGTCGAAAAGATAAACGTAATCGACATTCCGGATGGTCGAGAGCCGATGGGCGATGATGATGACGGTGATCCGGCCTTTGAGCTGGTCGATGCTTTCTTGGATGTAACGCTCGGACTCGGTGTCGAGCGCGCTGGTGGCTTCGTCCAGGATCAGCAGGTTGGGCTCGCGGAACAGCTCCCTGGCGATGAACAGGCGCTGGCGTTGACCGCCGGACAGACGAACCCCGCGATCACCGACCAGGGTCTGATAGCCCTCGGTCAGGCTTTCAACGAAATCCGCGATGTAGGCTTGGCGAGCCGCGGAGCGTACGCGCTCGAGCAAGGCTGAATCCGTGCTGGTGTCGCCGTCCCACATGCAGATGTTGTTCGCGATGGTGTCGTCGAAGATGACGGTTTCTTGCGAGACATAGCCGATTTGACGTCGCCAACTAGAGAGTTCGACCTGATCGCCCGGAACACTGTCGATGAGGACTTGACCCTGATCGGGCTTGAGCATGAGGGTCAGCAGGTCGACGATCGTGGATTTACCGGCGCCGGACTCGCCGACCAGCGCGACCGATGTCTTCACCGGGATATCGAGACTAATGTTGCTCAGCACAGGGGCGAGCTCCGGGGCATAGCTGAAGTGCAGATTGCGCAGGCTGATGCCTTGACTTAAGTCGCTCAGAGTCCGGGATGAATTTGGCTCCTTATGACGACGCTGGGCGGCGAATTCGTCCCGAACCATCTCCAGACTGCCGATTTGCCCCAGCGCGGCCAGCCAACTGCTTTGCAGGGACAAAATGGTGTTCAGACCGCGATAGAAGAGCAGGATCGAGACCAGGATGGGCGCCAGGGGTTGGCCCAGTGCAACCATCTGCACGAGTACGATGAGCATGATGAAGACTACGGTGATCGGCTCACGCACGGCGGTCGTGAAACTCTCGGCGATTCCCCGGCGCATCTCGTATTCGGTAAGACGTCGGATGGATGCCATGACCGTGGTGCGCACATGGGCGGCCTGCCCGGTCGCGGTGAGATATTTGAAGGCGTTAAGAAACTGGATGAGCAGCTTGGAGAGGTGGCCGTTCTCGGTGGCGCTTCGACGCGAGAGCTTGCGCACGTAGATGCTGAGCCAGCGAAACAGGAACAGCAATACGAGGCCGATCAGCAAGGCCATGAGACCGAAGCGCCAGGTGACGACGAAGGCGAGTCCGATGTAGATCACCGCGGAGACCAATTGGGAACCCAATTGCATCAGGGATCGAAACGAATTGAGCATCTGGGTGATCTGGGTGTTGATCACATTGATGAAGTATCCGGTATCGCGCTCGGCGTAGTATCGGTAGCTCATACGGCTGTAGTCGTCGAACAGCCGGCCCTTCAGTTCCCGCAGGAGTTGTGCGCGGAGCACTGCGTTGAATGCGTTGGCACCGAACAGCAAGGAGCCCTTCACGATGAATGCGATGGTGATGATCAGGATGATGGCGACGGTCGAGTCGGCCCATCCGAATCCGGCGAGCATGTCGTGCAGCAACTTGCCGATTCCGTTCGTAGGTTCGGCGTCTGCTGCAGCGCCTGTGTCCATGCCCTGCAACAAGGGCAGCAGCATGAGGAGGCCGAGGCCTTCCGCGAAAACCGCTGCGAGGGTGAGGGCGAATACCAGATACATCCGCGCGCCCAGGTAGGACTGGTAGACGCGTAGGTAATGCGGGATATCGCGGATGGGGTTTTGATGCATTGTCGACGGTTCGGGGCTTTCGGGTGAGTGGCGGGGCAATGGGACGTTTGTTTTTGCCACTGAAGGGCACGGAAGGACACGGAAATTTTTGTTGGGATTGGTCCGGGTGTTCCGTGGGCGCCGTGGCGATATTATCGGGTCGGGTTTATTCGATGGTGTCCCCAGGCGATTTCCGGGAATACGCTTTTGGTCTGGGTGTTCCTTTAGGGCGTGTAGGGCGTGGAGGGGCGACTTAAGTCGCCCCTCCACGCCCTACACGGCCCTGCTCAGCCCCGACGGTTCACTCTGGCATATCGCCTAGAACTTCAAGGCCGCCGTTGTCCAGGCGATAGGCCAAGCCGGTTGCGGGGCACTTGGCTTGTCCGGTGCCGATCAGGGGCAGGTCGAGGCGCTCGCCGTGTTGGCTCATCCAGCCGATTTGGCGGGCGGGGACGCCGGCCATGAGGGCGTAGGGTTCCACGTCTTTGGTGATGACGGCGCCGGCGGCGATGAATGCGTATTCACCGAGGGTCACGCCGCAGACGATGGTGGCGTTGGCGCCGATGGTCGCGCCTTTCTTAACAAGCGTGCGGCGATACTCGTCCTTGCGGATGACGGCGGAGCGTGGGTTGTGGACGTTGGTGAAGACCATGCTGGGGCCGCAGAAGACGTTGTCTTCGAGTGTGACGGCATCGTAGATGCTGACGTTGTTCTGGACCTTGCAGTTGTTGCCGATGCGGACGTCGTTGCCGACGAAGACGTTCTGGCCGAAGGAGCAGCCTTCGCCGATCTTGGCGCCGCCGCAGATATGGACCCAGTGCCAGATGCGTGAGCCCTCCCCGATCTGGGCGCCTTCGTCGACGATGGCGGTGGGGTGGATGGTGATGGTCATTTTTTCCGTGTCTTTCCGTGTGTTTCCGTGGCTAAAAATCCCCCGCTAATACTCGAGCGGGAGCGCGACCCGTTTGCCGTCGCGGGCGGAGAGGTACATGGCTATGAGTAGCTCGAGGCTTCGGAGTCCCTCTCGGCCGCTGGTTTCGGGCTCGGCCTCGCCGTGCAGGGTGTTGATGACGTTGTCGTAGTAGAGCGGATGGCCGAAGCCGTAGACGCTGGTGGTGGCGTAGCTGGCTTGGGCGACCTCCTCGTCCTCCGGGCGCGGCTCGGCGAACTCCCAGTGTTGGATGTCGTTAACGGCCACACCGCCGATACGCACGGTGCCCTTCTCCCCGAGGATGGTGATCGAGCCTTCGAGGTTTTTCGGGTAGGTCAGCATAGTGACGTTGAGCGTGCCGACGGCGCCGCTGCGCCAGCGCAGGGCCGCCACACCTGTGTCCTCGACCTCGATGTTGCGGGCCAGGGTGCCGGTGTAGGCCATCACGCTTTCCAGCGGACCGATGATCCAGTCGAGCAGGTCGACATAGTGGCTGGCCTGGTTCATGAAGGCACCGCCGTCGAACTCCCAGGTGCCGCGCCATTTGGCGCTGTCGTAGTAGTCTTGAGGACGGGTCCAGAAGACGTTAACGGCAACGGAGTAGATGCGGCCGAAGCGCTTCTGCTCGACCGCCTGCTTGAGCAGTTTCAGCGTAGCGTTGCGACGGTTCTGCTTGACGACGAAGAGATGAACGCCGGCATCGTCGCAAGCGCGGACCATGCGAAGGCCGTCCTGCCAACGGGTGGCCATCGGCTTCTCGGTCATGACATGCACGCCGTGCCGGGCGACGGTGATGGCCTCATCCGGGTGCAGGCCGCTGGGGGTGCAGATGGCGACCAGATCAGGGGTGACCTCTTGGAGCATCTGGCTCAGATCGGTGAAGCCGGGAACAGCGAAGGTCTCGGCGTGCGCCTTGAGTGTGACCGGGTTGGTGTCGCAGACGGCTGCCAGCTCCAGGCGATCACGGTGCTTCTCGATGGCGCCGAAGTGATTCCTCGAGATTCGTCCGCAACCGAGGACGGCGATGCGGATCTTGCGGTCGGTGATGGATGGGGGCATCGGGATTGCGCCTGGATGGGTTCAGGTGGGTTTTTGCCACGGAAAGACACGGAAGACATGGAAAGATCGAGGGACTTTCCCGGTGAATGGTGCTAACCGTGTAGGGGCGACTCAAGTCGCCCCTACACGGTGTATGTAGAAAAAGCGCTGCGCTCATTGCGCTAGAGGCGACCGTCAACCGCGTCTACAGGCAGCACGGATTTGACGTCGTAGAGGATCGACTTGGGCTTGGCCCAGCGGCGGATCCCGGGCGCGCCGGTCTCGACGAAGTCGCGGTGGGCGACGGCGAGGACGACGGCGTCGTAGGTGCCGGGTTCCGGGGCCTCGGGCAGACAGTCGAGGCCGTATTCGTGCTTGGCCTCGGTGAGGTCGATCCAGGGGTCGTAGCAGTCCACCGCGATGTTGTACTCGCGCAGGGCCAGGATGATGTCGATGACGCGAGTGTTGCGCAGGTCGGGGCAGTTTTCCTTGAAGGCGAAGCCGAGGACCAGCACGCGGCTGTTGCAGACGCCGATGCTGTTATTGAGCATGAGCTTGACCACGGTTTCGGCGACATGGGCGCCCATGCGGTCGTTGATGCGGCGCCCGGCGAGGATGACCTCGGGGTGGTAGCCGATGGCGACGGCTTTGTGGGTGAGGTAGTAGGGGTCGACGCCGATGCAGTGTCCGCCGACCAGGCCGGGGCGGAAGGGGAGGAAGTTCCATTTGCTCCCGGCGGCTTCCAGCACTTCGAGGGTGTCGATGCCGAGCTTGTCGAAGATCAGGGCCAGCTCGTTCATGAGGGCGATGTTGAGATCGCGCTGGGTGTTCTCGATGACCTTGGCGGCTTCGGCGACGCGGATGCTGCTGGCCGGGTGGGTGCCGGCGGTGATGATGTCGTTGTAGAGGGCATCGACGATGGCGGCGATCGCGGGGGTGGAGCCGCTGGTGACCTTTTTGATGGTGGTGAGGCGGTGTTGGTGGTCGCCGGGGTTGATGCGCTCGGGGGAGTAGCCGCAGTAGAAGCCGTTGTCCTCGGGTGGGGTTGGTGCCTTTTCCGTGGCTTCGGCGGGGTGTGGGATGTCGCCGGCGCTCATCGGACCTACGGCTGGGGCGGATGCTCGGCGGTCGGGGTTGGGGGGTGTCTCGGGTGCTGCGGTGCGGCGGTCGGTGTGGAGGTAGGTCAGACCGGAGGCGCGGGCAAGCACGGGAACGCAGTCTTCCTCGGTGCAGCCGGGGTAGACGGTGGATTCGTAGATGACCAGGTCGCCGGGTTTGAGCACCTTGCCGACAGTCTCGGAGGCTTTGATCAGGGGCGTGAGGTCGGGCCGCTTGTAGTCGTCGACCGGGGTGGGCACGGTGACGATGAAGATGCGGCAGCGGCACAGGGCGCCGAGGTCGCTGGTGTAGGTCAGGTGGCGGGCGGCGGCGAGGTCTTCGGGGTTGGTCTCGCGGGTGCTGTCGCGACCGGCCTTGAGCTCCGCGATGCGGGATTGGTTGATGTCGAAGCCGACCACGGGGCGGTGTTTGGCGAATTCCACGGCGAGCGGCAGGCCGACGTAGCCCAGGCCGATGATGGCGATGGGGGCGTCGGGGTCCGTGAGATGGGCGAGGTCTTGGTCCATATGTGCTCGGGGCTTTGGCTGTGGGTCCGGATTCGGGGGCGCGGTGCGGACGCCCGGGGTTAGGGCTCGGGACGCGGAGCGTCGGAGCGACACGCCCGGGGAGAGACTGTGCAGGTATTCGCCGTAGGTCGGGTTAGCGCAGCGTAACCCGACAGGGCATCGCCGGATGTCGGGTTACGGCGCGCGCCAACCTCTTCGTTATCAACGCCCGCAGTGCCGGCACGTCTAACCCGACCTACGCGATCGGTGCCTCGGTCGACAGCCCGGCTCAGTGTTCCGAGTCGGGTCGAGGGCCGGCACCGAAGACGTCCTCGCAGCTGCGTGCGGTCAGCAGGCGTGTGGACCATTCCAGGAGGGTCTGCGCATCGGCGTCGAGCACCCGCTGGCGATCCGCTTCACCGAGGGGACCGAATTTGATGGCGAGCAGGCTCAAGAGCATGTTGGCTTGGCCTTCCTGACGGCCTTCTTGGCGGCCTTCCTGACGGCCTTCCTGGCGACCGAGGCGTTCGATACTGGTGATGTAGGGCATGTTGGCTTGCTCCTCGAAAGCAATCAGCTCGCGCCTGCACTCCTGCTCCAATCCATCCGGTAACTGCAGCATCCAATCCAGGACGCGAAACAGATCCAGGATGTCCTCGCGGCCTTAGCCGCGTTGGTAGAGCAGGCGCACCAAGCGCATCTTCCAGCCTTTGCGGGCCGGCCCGTCCTTGCTCTCCTGCGCCTTCAGGTGCGCCATCACCACCAGGCCGAAGGGGTTGGAATCGGCCTCCAGCTCGGCCCAACGGGCGTTCAGGTCCAGCAGCTTGCACGTCGTAAAGCGAAAGTCCAACGCGCAGCCCCAGCGCTCGCGGGCGTAGGCGCTCGGGCGGAAACGCGCGGTGGCGTCGGCCAAGACGGCGAGGCTGACGATGTCGGTGCGGTATTTGTCGAAGATGCGGTCATGGTAGACGTACATGCGCTCGGCAAAGCCGGCCTCGGCATCGCCCTGGACCTCGACGTGGACCAGCACCCAGGTCTCGGCGCCCTCGCGCGTGTAGACCTTGGCCAGCTTGTCGGCATGGCGCCGGCCGGTCTCGGCATCGCGCACGACCTGTTGCAGTTCCTTGTCGAGAAATTCATGGCCTTTCGACCAGTCGATCGCAGTATGGTTCCGCGGGAACAGGAGCGCGAGAAAGTGCGGGAAGTACCGCTCCAGCGCTTCGTTCCAGGGGCTGTCGTAGTCGTCGCGCGAGGCGTCGGTCAGCGGTCAGGCTGTCCGGTGGTCGGATTCACGCCCCGGGGAATTTTGTTTGCGTTCAAGGGCGGGTACCGTGATGAGGTGCTTTCCCGGAAAGCACCTTAGTCCCGGTACCCGGAATGTATGTCTTCTGGATCATCTAGCAAGCTTCTCGGGTCGGGATCGCACAGCTTGATGGACAAGCGGGTGATGCTGAACGGGTCCACGGGATCGCAGTGGATGAAGAAACGTGCGACCAGGCTCACAGGCCGGGGCGCTTTGAGCCGGCCCACCGTCAAGCCCATCTCGTTGCGAAGTGTCTGTTGGGTGAGGTATTGGAGCCACTTCAGCACGGACCATGTCCTGGCGAAGTGGCTCCAGGGTCGCACGAACCGCCCGGTCGCAACGTAGAAGAGCACTTGATCGAGGATCGGATCGACGTGCCGACACGGCTGAAAGCCATGCGCGTCCATCGCCTCCGCGACGGCACGTCGGAGCGGCTCCTCCGGGGCCGGGGCACGAAACCGCTCCCCTTCCGGGGCGTCCTCTTGGGCCCGCAGGATGAGGAATAAAAAGGCCGCAACCGAGAACCCGCGCGGAAGCAAGCCGTAGAGCGTCCCGAGCTGCTCGCGCAGCAGATCGTCGAGCCATTCGACAGGCAGTCGCCCGTGGTTGCGCGCGATCTGTTCACGGAGCAGTGCGCACTCATGGACGGCATGCTCGGGAAAGGCATCGCACGGCTTGTAAACGGCGAGCGCCAGGGAGCGCGCCCGCGTGTCCGGGTCGACGACATAGTATTCGTACCAGCCGCTGGTAGGCATGCCCTGGTTCGATTGGTCTCGGGCGGCGGGTCGGGTTGAGGGAGTCCGAGTGTCCCGGTTGACTGCGCTCGGGAGGCTCGAAGCGCCGGGGGTCATGCTGGTTGTGCAGCAGCTCTTGCCGATCGAGTGCGGGATCGAGCCGGTCATTCATGGTTTTCTGCCACCAACCGAGACGTTGCGCAATGCTGACGTTGCTGCAGCACCTCGGCGCGCAGGCGCTCGATCTCGGCCTGCAACGCGACATACTCCGCTTCCTTGCTCTCGAGCACGCGGGTGGTGAGCTTCGCTCTCTCCTCAAATCCCAAAGGGGTCAGCGGATAGCAGTAGCGGCGTTTTCCCGAGCTCTCGGGGTTGACCTGCATCTCAATCCAACCCCGTTGGATCAGGACACGTAAGCAATTGTTCAGTTTACCCAGGCTGATCCCGAGCGCCTTGGCGAGCGTGCGCTGTTGTTCCTCGGGGTTGTCTTGCAGCAGCCGGATGGCGTTCAGAACGAGATCGTCGGACAGGATTCCGGTTTTCATGCGTCGTCGGCGAGATCATCGGGCGCGTTGCGGAGCGGCTCGACACTCGGGGCCGCGCGAGAGCAACAACAGGTGGAGTTCGGGGCTGGACCAAATGCCTTTTCGGCCACCCAGGCCGGCGATGAACGCCTACCCGTGCGACCTGCAAACAACGCCTTCGGGCACGCTACCGCCCTACCCCGTCATGAATAGGCATCAAAAACAAAAACTTGGCGAAATTGCGTTGTCTTTCGGCATCAACCGGAAGGCGGGTGCATCCTATATCAGAGATACCGCGACAACAAGGATCCAGCACTGTGTGTGAGTCCAAAGTCGTCATGTCCCCGTCGTGCAAAGCAGATGTTTCCCTGTTTGTCCTTACGTTCATTGGTCGTCGGGTAAAAAGACGTGATGTCATACCCAAAAAACACCCGCCGGATCTGAACGAACGGATCGAGCTCGAGATCGTCGGTCAAGCCGACGGGATCGGCATCGAGCATCTGCACGGCGTCTTTACCGCTGGCGTGAGTCACCGCACGCTGCAACGCCGCTTGACGGAACTGGGCGAGTCGCTGGCTTCTTGGATTCACCCGAAACAAAAGGCCGAGAGGCGCGTTTCAACCTAGATCCGGCAGTTGAACGGCCCCTGGAGTGCGTCCCGCGCGGTGTCCGGCAAGGCGCAACGAGGCGGCGTAGTGGTTCTACGCCAACGAGTTGCAACGCAGTCGGGCGCCGCGCGGGGCGTGCTCCAGGGGGCGTAGCGGCCTTCACCCGGCCGGTGAGCCCTCGGGCGACCGCGATCTTCAAGACAGTCAAAGCCTTGCATGAAGCACGAAGCGGTCAACTGCCGGATCTAGGTTCAAGCACCCGATCGGTAAAGACACGCCGACCGTGATCGTCGCCGGCCGCACCGGCAACCGCCATCAGCGGCAGCAGATGCTCGTCGCCCCCCGGCGGATGGGAAAGACGTGCCGAGGGTGCGTCTGCCCACCCGGCCAGCGCTTGCGCGCGGCGGATCGGCTCGGCCTCGACCG
This sequence comes from Thiocapsa rosea, assembly GCF_003634315.1. Classification (NCBI taxonomy): domain Bacteria; kingdom Pseudomonadati; phylum Pseudomonadota; class Gammaproteobacteria; order Chromatiales; family Chromatiaceae; genus Thiocapsa; species Thiocapsa rosea. The sequence continues at coordinate 3,283,344 of NZ_RBXL01000001.1, read as the reverse complement.
CGGCGGTGAGCCAACGATCGAAGTCGTCGGAGATCGAACCGTAGCGCGGATCGCCGTAACCGCGCATGTTGTGGAAGCTCATCCCGCTGCCGATGATGAGCAGCCAGGCGGGTTCGCCCGGAGCGGGGTAGCGAAGCGCGTAGGTGTGCGCAGGAAAGCCGGCGTAGTCGTAGATCAGGTCGGGGCGTGCGTTGGCGGTCACACCGAAGACGGGCGCCAGCCAGTGCGCCGAAACCACGACGATGGCTCGCGGTCGGGCGGGCAAGGTCGCGGCGAGGCCGCGAAGAAATCCGGCCATGCGTTCCCAGGCGGTCGGCGGATGCCAGTCCATGAAGAAACAGGGCCCGGCACCATGCGGAATGTACCAGCTCGGCATCCGGATCGGGGCGGACGTGGTGATGATCTCTGCAGGCATGGGCATCGGCCTCGTTGGATCAGGATCAGATCGCGGTCGAGTTCGAGCGGGGATGACACCGAACCCGATGACACGCTCGGCCCGACGGGCGCCGGCGCATGAGCCGTTCCGCGCGAGCTAGGGCCGGCGGCTGCCGCTGCAGGGATCGCCCTCCTCCGCCTCCAGCCACGTCCTCAACTGCTCGGTGCGTTGGGTCGTCAGATCGGCCAGTACGGTGCACCGGCACATCGGGTAGATGGAGCCGTACTCGATATGCTTCTCGGCGGCCGGATAGATCGCCTCCAGCTCGGCGTCCCGAAAGGCGATCCAAGCACGCTGCGCGGTCTTGAGCTTGGCGAGAAACAACGTCTCGCCGCGGTAGCGCGCAAGGATGTCTTGATAAGCACGGTTCAGCGCGGCATCGGCTGCGTCCAGCTCGGCACAGGCACCCAGGTTCAGATCGAATTGGGTCTGCGCCTGAGTCACGGCGACCGCCAACAGCACGGACAGAAAATCGGTGGGGGCGATCCCCCCGTCATCGCGCTCACGTCCGACGGCGGCAGCCCGAATCCGCTGCGTTGGAACGGGACGACGTTCGTCGAACACTGATCGATTCGGGGTCGGGACGCCAAGGGCAGAATCGTCGAGATTCGCACAAGGGAGGGGGATCATCGTGGCGCGCGGCGACGTCTTCTTGCGCCGCAACGACTGCCTTACCGTCCCGACCCTGGAACATGTCGTCGGGTCTACAATCCGGCGATGAATCCCCCCTCGCCGCCTGCATCGCCCGCCCCGACCGAGCCGCTCAGCGGTGCCGTCGAGCGCGTCACCTACCATAGCCCCGAGAGCGGCTTCTGCGTGCTGCGGGTACAGGTCCGCGGGCAGCGCGATCTGGTCACCCTGATCGGCTCCGCAGCCAGCGTCTCGCCCGGCGAGCATCTCGAAGCCGAGGGGCATTGGGTCAACGATCGGCAACACGGACTGCAGTACAAGGCGACCAACCTGCGGATCGTCCCGCCGCGCAGCCTGGAGGGGATCGAGCGCTATCTCGGCTCGGGGATGGTCAAGGGCATCGGACCGCATTTTGCCCGCACCCTGGTTGCGGCCTTCGGCGAGGACGTCTTCACCGTCATCGAGGAGACCCCGGAGCGCTTGCTCGCACTGCCGGGGATCGGTCCGAAGCGCCAACAGCGGGTGACTTCGGCGTGGGCCGAGCAGAAGGTGATCCGCGAGATCATGGTGTTTCTGCAGTCCCACGGGGTCGGCACGGCACGCGCCGTGCGCATCTACAAGACCTACGGGGACGCGGCGGTCGAGAAGGTCCGCGAGAATCCCTATCGCCTGGCGCTCGACATCTGGGGCATCGGCTTCAAGACCGCGGATGCGATCGCCGAGCGCCTCGGCATCGCGCGCGATGCGCCGATCCGGGCACAAGCCGGGGTGCGGCATGTGCTCCAGGAGCTCTCGACCGAAGGCCACTGCGCGGCTTGGCGGGATGAGCTGAGCACGCAGGCCGCGCGCCTCTTGGAGATCCCCGCCCCGATCATCGCGGCGGCGATCGACAGCGAGCTGGCCGAGGAGCGCCTGGTCGCCGAGACGATCGCCGAGCGCCCTGCCCTCTTTCTCGCGCCCCTGCAGCGCGCCGAGCGCGGGGTCGCCGGTCATCTGCGCCGGCTCGCGCAGGATCCGCCGCCCTGGGGTCCGATCGACGCCGAGAAGGCGCTGCCGTGGGTGGAGACACGCACCGGACAGGTGCTCTCGGCCTCGCAGCGCACCGCGGTCGCGACGGTGCTCGACGCCAAGGTCGCCATCATCACGGGCGGTCCGGGCGTGGGCAAGACCACGGTGGTCAACAGCCTGCTGCGGATCCTCGCGGCCAAGGGTGTGGAGGTCCTCTTGTGCGCCCCGACCGGTCGCGCGGCCAAGCGGCTCTCCGAGTCGACCGGGCGGGAGGCCAAGACCATCCACCGGCTGCTCGAGTTCGATCCGCAGGTGATGGGCTTCAAGCGCGATGCCGAGCATCCGCTGGAGGCGGATCTGGTGGTGGTCGACGAGACCTCGATGGTCGACATCGTGCTGATGAACCAGTTGCTGCGCGCCGTGCCGAGCTTTGCGGCGCTGCTGCTGGTCGGGGATGTCGATCAGCTCCCCTCCGTCGGACCCGGCGCGGTGCTCGCCGACCTGATCGCCTCCGGCACCCTGCCGACCCTGCGCCTGACCGAGATCTTCCGCCAAGCCGCCGCCTCGCGGATCATCGTCAACGCCCATCGCATCAATGCCGGTCACCAACCGGAGCCGGCGGCACCGGACGGACCGGACAGCGACTTTCATCTGATCCGGGTCGACACCCCGGAGGCAATTCACGAGCGGCTCCTGCGGGTGGTGGCCGAGCGCATCCCGGCGCGCTTCGGCCTGGATCCGGTTCGCGACATCCAGGTGTTGACCCCGATGAATCGCGGCGGTCTCGGGGCGCGGGCGCTCAACGTTGCCCTGCAGGCGGCGCTGAATCCCGACGCACAGCCGCGCATCGAGCGCTTCGGCTGGACCTACGCCCCGGGCGACAAAGTCATCCAGCTGGTGAACGACTACGACAAGGAGGTCTTCAACGGCGACATCGGGCGGATCCGCACGATCGATCTCGACGAGGGGCTCCTGACCATCGACTTCGACGGGCGCCCCGTCGCCTACGAGACCGCCGAGCTCGACGCCCTCGCGCTTGCCTACGCCACCAGCGTGCACAAGGCCCAGGGCTCGGAGTACCCGGCCGTGGTCATCCCGCTGGCGACCCAGCATTACACCCTGCTGCAGCGCAACCTGCTCTACACCGCGGTGACCCGCGGCAAGCGTCTGGTGGTGCTGATCGCCCAGCCCCGAGCGCTCGCCATGGCGGTGAAGCAGACCGGGGCCGGGCGGTTGACGCGGTTGCGGGAGCGGTTGACGGAGGGGTAAGCCTGAGAATCTGAGCCTGGAGCACGGGGCCTGCGATGCGCATCGGGGGCGATTGCGCGGTTGGTCCGATCCGATCCGGGCCTGAGGAGTGCCGGGGTTCGGGCAGAAGCGCTCCGAGTCGGGTTCGCGAAAGAGACGCGACCGACTCCGGCAAATCGGACGTTGAGGCCCCGGCTTGGCCGATGCGGGTAATGATGCGCTCGAAGAAACTGCGTCGGTGACGAAGGTCAGTTTGCATCTGGCCGCGCCGGGAGAATCATCACAACAAGAGGTTACCAGTCGAAAAGAGTCGGAGCACGGTCGGCAGCACGCAATCTGTTCACCCTTACTTCACATTTAACTTCACAATTTAGCCAGTGTGCGCTACCTTCGATCCAGAGACCCTTGGAGATTGGAACCGATAGAGGAGGCGCCCCGCCGTGACTGCCAATGAGACCCCACTGACGGGCCCACCGCCAGCCGAGGTGGTGCTCAGGGATGCCCCTCTGGTGCGCGTGATCGCTCAAGTGCAGTTCCCGCTGGTGGCGTCCGTAGAGAAGCGCGACTTTATGGCGCCGTTCCAGGAGGCAGTCCGCGCCGAATATCCGGTCCTTAGGCCCGAGCAAAACCGTAGCATTGTTTTCGGACAGCAGGGCATGACGGACACCCGCGAGAACACCTTATGGCGGTTCCACGATGCCGGTGGTGCGTGGCGTGTCACGCTGGCCCCCGACTTCCTCGCGCTGGAAACCAGCCTTTACACAAGTCGCGACGACTTCCTCGACCGGCTGAAGCGTGTGCTTGATGCGCTGGTCGCCTATGTAAACCCGAAGATGATCGATCGCCTCGGTGTGCGCTACATCGACCGCGTGACCGGCGACAACCTTCGCGACCTGACACAGCTTGTGCGCCCGGAGATAAGCGGCATTCTCTCGACGTCTCTGGCTTCCTACGCCTATCACGCGATTTCCGAGGCGGTATTCGTTCTGCCTGACAACGCAGGACAATTGACGGCGCGCTGGGGGCTCGTTCCCGCGCGCGGAACGGTCGATCCGGCTGCTGTCGATGCTATCGACGAACCGAGTTGGCTGCTGGATATCGACGCGTTTCAAGCGGAAACGAGAGAACTCGATGTCGACGCGACCGTGCAGCTGGCACGAGGATTCGCAGAGCGCATCTACAGCGTCTTTCGCTGGGTAGTAACCGATACGTTTCTACGGCGCTACGGAGGTCAACCATGACTTCACAGCCCCCTGCTTTCGAGACGGCACGAATGCGTCCGCGTCCGGACGCGACCGGCTTTGGCGGCATTCGCGAGCGTGTGCCTCCGCTCTTGGTGATCGTTGTCAGTGGAGCACTCTCGGCTCCCGGCACCTCGTCCATGGAGCCTACCCGTCTTTGGGAGGCGCCCTACGTCCGCGAGCCTGAGGCGACGGCCAGCGGACGTGTTTGGGAACAGCGTGTCGAAACCACCAGTGATGCGGAGGCGACACGACAGGCGATCTCCGAGTTACGTCGGATCTCGGGTCTGACCTGGGAACAGCTCGGTGAGATCTTCGATGTATCGCGGCGAAGCATACACTTCTGGGCGAGCGGTAAACCTCTAAACGCTCACAACGAGCAGCGGCTGATGCAGGTGCTGGACGTGATCAGGGCAGCAGACCGCAGCGACGCGCGGTCAACCCGCGCAGCGCTCTTCGCGGCAAAAGAGGGAACGACCGCGTTCGCCTTGTTGAGCGCGAAGCGATTCGAAGAGGCCCGTGCGATTCTGAGCGTTGGCACGGCTCGATCAAGACCGGCGCTCGCAGAGCTGACTGCCGCAGCTCAGGCGGACCGGAAACCTCTGCCGCCGGAGGAACTGGTCGACGCGCAACAAGATCGCGTTCATCGCAACCGTGACCGAGCACGGGCTGCTCGCGCCGTGAGGAACAAGCGGCTTGGAACCTCTTGACGCCGACGGTCGGGCGCAGATCGACGATGCACTGCAACGGTGGCGGCAGGGCGATTGTGTTCTCGGCGAGCAATGGTTCGTCTTCCGCGTATCGCCCGACGCTCCGCTGACGGAAGACGCGGCCGCTGCGGCAGTTCGGGCTGCCCCTTCGTGGGATGCGGAGTCTGTCCAGCTCATGTTCTGGTTCATCCGGAACGAGGATCAGCCGACCTTCGAGAGGCAGGGCTGGGACGTCCTCCTCCAGGCTTGGTTGAAGCGCGTTCCCGTGAGGGGGCGCTTCGGCGAGGTCGGCGGCGCGGTACTCACACTCGATGACCTAACGGCCCGCGACTACGTGGAGAGCGATCCGTTGGACATCGACCACCTTTCCAGTCGCGATGAATAGCCGTTTTCATCCCTGGAAGGGTCCGCTTCGATCGGTGCCGCGCGCGTCTTACCCTCGCCCGCCCCGTCACACCTCGTTTGCGCGCGACGACCGGCCAACCGCTGCGAATGCCTTGTGGAACGCGACAGTGCCCCGCGGCATCGTCCCGTCGAAGGACACTGCGAAGAAGACCTCAGGCGGAACGCCCTCGAAGACGAGCTGCGGACAGTTCTCGAACCCGAACCTTCGGTAGTACTCCGGATGCCCCACCAGGCAGCAGCCGCGCGCCTGCATGCGCTTGAGCCGCGACAAGCCTTCACGCACCAAGGCTTGTCCGATCCCTCGGCGCTGGACCTGGGGCAAGACCGAAATCGGGCCAAGTCCGTACCAATCCCGTGTGCCGTCCGATAAGGTGACGGGCGAGAAGGCAATGTGGCCGACGACACGGCCATCGACCTCCGCGACGAGCGAGAGTGCAAGGACCTCGGCGGCGCGGAGCGCGTCGATGATGAAGTGTTCGGTCTGGTTGCTGATCTCAAGGTCCCGAAACGCCGCGACCGTCACCTCGGCGATCGCGGCAATATCGTTGTTCGTCTCGTTCCTGATCTTGATGTTCGATGTCATGATCCCGTTCTCCACTGCTCGCAAACCAACGGTCTTTGTCCGACGCGTGCGTCTTCGGTCTCGGCTCACGCGTTCGAGGGCGTGGCCTTTGCGGACGCAGCCGTCGGCCGGAAGGCCCACGGGGTCTAGTATCCGGTCGCGGTCATCGCGATGTCGATCCTCGATGAGCATCCTCTGCGGCTTATGCGCTTCGGCACCACCGCCAATCGGTAGGAGCAGATCGACGATATGCCTCACCCCGATGATCGCTGATCGCAATACCTTCGCAGAGCGACCCGAGTACCCCGCAGGAGCGCCCCTACTCCCCTGATGGCGGGACTCCCTGGTTACCTCGGTCTTTTTCTCGCCGCGCTCGGTTCCGCGACCCTGCTGCCGTTGCAGTCCGAGGCCGTGCTGGTCGGGCTGTTGCTCGCCGATGCCCATGCGGTCTGGGCGCTGCTGACGGTGGCGACCATCGGCAATGTCCTCGGCGCGGTGGTCAACTGGGCCCTCGGACGCGGCCTGGAACGGTACCGTCGTCGACGCTGGTTTCCGGTCAGCGCGCATCGGCTGGCTCAGGCCCGGGGGTTCTATCGACGCACCGGCCATTGGTCGTTGCTGCTGAGCTGGGTCCCCGTCGTCGGCGACCCCCTTACCCTGATCGCCGGTGTCCTGCGCGAGCCCCTCTGGCGCTTCCTCGGCTTGGTCACGCTCGCCAAGGGCGGGCGCTATCTCGTCTTGAGTTCGCTCGTGCTGGGATGGCCGTATTGATCAAGAGTGATCGGGGTAATCCACTGAAGTGTCTTCGCCGAACAAATAACCCGACGAATCCACGCCGCCGGCCGAATCCATCATCATTCCGGTCGAAGGATTGATCCAGAAGTCGTTGCTTCGCTTGATCGTCTGTCTCTTCATTTTTTCCCGCGGAAAGGTCAACCCCAGGACGACCATCCCGACCAACAACGACGTCATACCTAAATGCCTGTCGAGGAGAAACAAGAGAGCAAAAATAACGGGCGTGCAGATGATCCACCACACCCTCGATGGTATGGATCCGAATGCTCGCGCCCAACGCTCACTGCTGTTCATGACCAACCTCCAATACTCTGCCGCGCCCTGTTTCGGGCGGGTAGCCCTCACCGTTCGCCCGGGACGAGACGACATTTCAGGATCCCGATCGCCCGCGAATCTCACCGAGTGTTGCGATAACGACACCGTAATCGATGTGGGCTTTGTTGACACCGTCTTTCTGATAGAAGCTCTCGTTCGACGCATCCTTGGGTAGCCCGGCCCAGATGCGGGACAAGTTGTGGGCGAAGTCGTGATCGCTGATCCCGCCACGCAGCCAACTGCTCATGCCGGCATCGTTTGCGAGTCGCAACGCCATCCGATCCTGGAGCTGACGGCTGAACAGTTCCTCCCCCGTCAACCCCATCCGGTTGATCAACCCATCGAACGTGCTCGGAATGATCTGATAGCGACCGATCGCCGACCCTCCGTTTCCGCTCTCCAAGAGTCGACTCTGGAGCGCCCGTACCTCGGACACCGTCATCCGGGTCAGGTCGATCGCGCTCTGATCGGCCTTGCCGAACCAGGCGTTGTAGTTGCCGCGAGACTCCGGTTGGGCCAGCAGATCCAGCACCTCGCCGCGCGGTCCCGGTGTCACGCTGCGTTCCGTGACCGGGGTTCCGCTTGGCCGGGAAGCGCCGCTTAGTCCATCAGTCTTTTTTTTTGAGCCGATGCCTTGCGCATTGTAGGTGCCGATCAGGCGCAGATCGCTGTCGTCGCGCGACACCGCGGAACGTTCGACGAGGTCGGCCATATGTTGACCCCTCGCCCCGCCTCCGGCCTCGTCGATGACCGCTTGACGGGCCGCCTGTTGCGCAGCGCTCGGCGCGAAGGCAAACACGGACGTCGTGGCTTCCCGGAACAGGGTCTGCTGGGCATCCGTCAAACCGTGGCCGGCAACCTGCTGCAGACGGGCGTCGATCATGGCGCCCCGTGCCTGCGTCCAGCCGACCTCGCCCCCTGCGGCCTCCCGTCCGGCAGCGACCGCCGCGGCGACATCGCCTCCGCTCGCCAGGGTGGAGCCGAAGGCCTTCGCGGCCGCGACGGTCTGTCCCAGAGCAGCCGTTGCCCCGGCGCTGGCCAAGGCCCCGGTCTCCGCAAGCTTCACGAAGGTGCCCCCGACTTCGTTGTGGAGGGCCTGCGCTGCGGGACGCGGCAAGATCGCCCGCCGGTCGATCTCCGACCCGATGCGTTCGCGAACCTGCTCGCGAACCTGATCCTGTCGGGCGGCAAGGCCCTCTGCGGCAGACTCGCGGTTGGCGGCATGGAAGTTGTCGGCGGCACTCGGCCTATACTGGGTCTCGACCGAACGCCCGTGCGCCTCGATGTCGCCGCGCAGGCCTGCGACGTCGTCGCGAGGATCCTGCAAACCGACGCTTTCGACCGCACCTCGCGCGGCTCCGAAGTGCGGAGCGGACTCGCGCAGATCAGCGTTGTCGTGCGGGTTGATCGCAGGCGCGTGTGTTCCGAACGTGTCCGCCAGAATGCCGTATCCGGCCTCTTTCGCACTCTGCGCCTCCGCCGGGGTGAATCGCCGCAAGGTCGTTCCCTCGGCGTGCCCGATCAACAGCGCCACACCTGCCGCCGCGCTCGCCGCGTCGCGGTTGAGGTTCCGGGCGTAAGCCCACGAGCCCGAGAGTTGCTGGTGATCCCCGGTCAGATTGCGTCGGTCGATTTCCCGGTGCAGCCGATCCATGAGTTCCGGATCGTTGGAAATCGCATTGCCGATCTCGGCGGCGCCGTAGGTGCCCATGGCGCCGTAGCGTCGCGCCAGCGACTGCTCGCGCTCCAGCGAACGCGAGGAGGAGACCACATCGGCTGCGTCCTTCTCCAACCGCGCGCTTTCGTCGCTGGAGAGCCGCTCCGCGAAGACGTTGCGGCTGCCGGATTGGGAGTCGGCGCGGATCGATTCGGCAAGACGCGCCTCGAAGCCGGAATCACCCGAAACACGGCGAGCGATATCGGCAGCCATCGTGTCGGCGAGTTTGACGTCGGTGATGTACTGGCTTCGGAGTTGGGTCGAGAGATCACCCGCGAGGCTGCCCTCATCGCCACCCAAGCGGCCCTTCGCTGCGATGGCTCCGGAGACGATGCCGGCCATTTGCTGTGTACTCATCCCGCTCTGCTCATACTTCTCCGTAAGCCCCCGCGCTTCGCTCATGATCGCGCGATCGGTCGCACTTCCTGTCGCCCCGTAGTCCCAGTTCATGGACCGTGAGGCAAAGGACTCGCCGGACCGCGACGCCGACGCACTCGCGGTGCCGGCCAGCGAGGAGGAGAAACGGGAGCTGGCCTGCTGCACGGCCTGCTCGCCGGAGCGCACGCTGTCCTGCATGGAGCGCCCGACATCCGCCGACCAGAGCACGGAATTGGCGTTCGGCGTCGTCGTGCCGGTGAGCGGGGCATGGGTCTTGAGCGACCCCATCGACAGGGCGGCCGCGGGATTCACCGCATCGGGGCTCGCGATCTTCTCGTTGACGTGGTCGCCGCCTTGCAGGCGTCCCGCCAAATGGGTCGCGGTCACCGCCGAGCCGTAGATCAGCATCAAGGAGATCGCCGGCGTGCTCGCCGCGAGCATCCCGCCGACCCCGAGATAATCCGAGAGGATGAAGTCGAGCTTCCACAGCGCGAAGATCGAGGGCAGCTCCAGGTTGCCCATCCCGGCGTTCCTCAGCGCGTCGAGTTTGCCTTGGGTCGTCAGGATGATGTAGAGGTTGATCACCGCGAGGATCGGCTGCCAGAGCTGGATCCAGAGGCCGAACAGCAGGTACTTGCCGATCATCCGGATGCCGATCGTACCGAGCCCGACGGCGAAGACCATCAGCGGGGAGACGGCGAACAGGAACGCCTCGAAGAAGGTCATCATGGGGCGCACGATGCGTGCGAACAGGGTCTCCTCGGCGGCCCATTGGGTGTTGCGCTGCTGGGCGGCCTGGGTGATGGTCGCGGCGGTTTCCCAGCGCCCGAGCTCCTCCCACACCTGCGCCTCGCCCTTGGGCAGGACGCTCGCCGCCACCGACATCACCATGTAGTTCTGCGCATCCACCCCGGCGCCGGCGACGGCATCCAGCGCGGTCTGCACGGCGTTGTCCACCTCCCCGGCCTGCACGGCGAGGGTGGCGGCGAGCGAGCCGCGCAGCGCCGGCAGGAACTCGGTGGTGGTGTAGGCGGACAGATCCGCCCAAGCGTCGTCGCATTCCTTCACCGTCGGGGCCCCGCCCAACCACAGCTCGGTGGTCGGCATCGCATTGGCAACCGCCAGCGCGCCGGTCCAGCTCGGATCGCGCAGCACGCTGTCCAGGGAGCGTTGTCCGGTGTCGACATCGTAGAGCACGCACTCGGCGATGTAGTTGACGAAGGAGCGCTCGATGTCCGCACCCGGTGTCGGGCTGTTGGCCGCACCGAGCCGCGCGCGCGAGAGGGTCCCCGCGCGCACGCTCTGCAGGATCTGCAGGGGTGCGGCGAAGCCATAATCGGTCATCGCCGGGGTGGAGAACGCCTGCTCGAAGAGCCGGGTCACGCCGTAGCCCACCTGCGAGAGCGCCGAGCCCACGGCGGCCACGCCCAGGGGAACGTTGTCGACCCGGTGCACCGCCCCGGAGTAGAGGTCCTCCACGCTCACCCGCGCACTCGGGCCGAACATGCCCAGATAGATGACCAGCGCGATCAGCATCTGCTGGTACTGGGGGGCGCGCGCCTGCACCAGGCCCTGGAAGGTCACCAAGATGACGCCGATCAGGAAGCCCACGCCGGCGAGCTGGCTCATGTTGCCGGTGCCCATGAGCATGGCCACGGCGTTGAGGACGGCGGCGAGGTAGGCGGCGTCGCCGATGGAAGAAATCTCGAACATGGCTGTTGCCGTGCCTCAGCGCTGGTTGGGAGTGGACTCGGCCCGGCCCTTCACTTGGGCGGACAGGTCTTGGTAGTAGGCAAGCAGGGTCTGGGCGTTGCCGTAGCGCGCGGCGAGGACGGCGTATTCGCGATACACCTGCTCGCGCGCGCCCTTGATCTGCTCGGCGACCTTGGCGGTGTAGGCGCTGCCACCCATCGCGAGTGCGTTCTCCGCGGCACGCAGCAGGTCGGACATGATGAGCTGAGCCATCTCCAGCGCGATCACCGGAGCCGCCTGTTTGGCGAAGATCCGCGCCAGCCCCGCGTCGTGACGGGCGAGGTTGCGCAGTTGTGCGCCGATGCCGTTGGGGGCGAGCTCCATGAAGGCCTGCTCGCGGGCGGTCGGTGCGGTCGCGCCCAGACGGAACTTCTGCACCAGACCGACGCTGCCCGCGACGTTCGGATCGCCCAGCAGCAGGTGATCGGTGTACTGCACCAGCCCCACGGTCTGGGTATCGGCGATCACGCTCGGCGCCATGCAGCCGTTGACCGCCGTGTCGTTGCAGCTGTAGCGCCGCACGACATGGTTGACGGTGCTCTGACCACTGCTGGTGTCCTCGTGCGCGCTGCTGCCCCAGAGCAGATCGCGCACGCTCATGAGGTTGCCCGGCAGCGGGGTGACCCGGAAGTTGTCGCCGGCCCCGTCGGGTGCGGGCTCGGGCGGGCCGAGGATCACCGAGCCGGTCACGCTCATGATGGCTTCGAGCAGGGCATCGTCGCCGCCGACGAACCAGCCGGCCGCGCCCTGGCGTTTGAGCGCCTGCCAGACCAGATTGCCCTGCAGATCGGCCTCGGCGCGCTGCTCCTCGGTCAGGTTGTTCGCGACCTGGTTCACCGGGCTTTCCCCGGAGGTCAGGCTGCGGGTCTCGAAGACGTCGCCGAAGCCCTTCACCATCGCCACCAGCGAGGTGTTGTCCTTGTGTTGCACGTCGAAGGCGCTCGCCACGTCGTTGACCAGACCCTTGGCGAGCTGGCAGGAGTTGGCGTAGCCCTGATTGAGCGCCTGGAGCTTGCGCTGCAGCGACTCCATGACCTCGACACAGGTCGGGCACATGGCGGTCAGGGCGACCTCGAAGGCGTAGCCGGTCGCGTTCGCCGCGATCGAGCGCATCAGCTGTTGGAACTGATCCGCGGAGATGAAGCTGAAGGAGCCGGCGAACATGTCGATGCCCCCGCAGCCGGCCTCGAAGGACGGCGGGACCACATGCCAGAGCGACTCGCTCATGAGGCGGTTGCGGTTCACGACCGAGCCGCCCGAGAAGGCGCCGCGGCGCTGTCCCATGTGCGCCGAGGGGTTGGTCAGATTGACCATGCTGTCGAACATGATGCTCGACTGGGTGGCGATGCCGGCGGCCGTGACGGCGCCGGGCGACGCCGTCGCGGCGATCAGGACAAGGGAGGATGCGAGTCGGATCTTCATCGAGGGGCCTGGTAGGTGTCGGGTCGGGTGTCGGGTGGGACGGTCGCGCGCAGTGCCTCAAGCAAGGCGGACGGATCCTCGGGGAGTGCGGTGAGCGTCGCGGCAGCGCTGCCCCGATCGGCCGAACCCGCTCGGAGACGGCTCGCCTCCGCCTCGCTCACCCAGCCGGCCTGGACGGCGGCGAGGACGATGCGATCGCGCAGCTGGGCGAGCGAGAGCAGTCCCTGGGCAATCGGCGCCACCGCACCCTGATCCGGGCGGGCGAGGAACATCGCCGGGGTGGAGATCACGCCCAGCGCCTCGGCCTGACCGCGGTCGATCTCGAAGGCGGGAAACGTCCCGTCCGCGAGGCCGGCCCCGTCGAGCGAGACCGCCAGCACCGCGAAGCCGTAGCGCTGCGCGAGGGCCTCCAGGAGCGGGGCTTGCGCATCGCAATAGGGACAGTCCGAGCGGAAGAGGAACCAGAGCGCGGTCTCCCCGGCAAGGCGTTCGAGCAGCGCGTCGCCGGCGGCGCTCGCCTGCTTGTCGGCCAGGTTCGCGCCGAAGTTGGCGGTGGGTCGACGGGTGATCTCGTCGAGGACGGGATCGCCCTGCACCACACGCTCGGACACCCGGGCGAAGCGCGAGGACTTGTCCATCGCGATGCGTTGCAGGTGCAGGTAGACCGCCACGTTCTCGGGGGACGGATCGTCGATGGCGCGGTCGCGGTAGGTGTCCAGATTTTCCCGGAACCAGTGTGCGGAGAGCGGCGCCGGTCCGGGGGAGACCTCCGCGAGAGGCTCGGAGGGTTTCGCCTCGACGGGCGCTTGCGGCGGCTCGGCGCTCGGCGCAGGCACGACAGGCACCGGCTCGGGCAGGGGCGGCTCCCGATACCAGAACCAGCCCTCGGCATCGCGCGCGTAGAAGCCGCCCGCGGGTGTCGCGAGCGTCGGCACGGCCGTCAGTGCGACCAGGAGGCCCGCGGCGAGGGCGTCGGCGCGGTGTCGGATCGGTCGCATCACGGCCCTGCTCGACGAGGAGAGGCGCGTCCGCCGGCCCGCGCATAGAGGGCGCACAGCGGACACCCGATCAGGATCGCGTCGCGCAAGGCGATGTACGGGGCCTCGCAGGACGGGCACCAGGCTATCGCGGCGAGCCCGGCGCGCAGATCCCGCGCGACGATCCAGGCTTGGTTGATCCCCAGAGCACCCGCAGGCGGACCGGAGACGAGCGCCAGATAGAGCTCGTAGGCACGCACCAGCCCGTGCGGGTCGATCATGCGCCCGAGGGCGCCGTCGCGACGGTGCTCGGCATAGACCACACCGAAGAGCGAGGCCGCAGCGTGCTCGGTGCGGGTACGGATCATCGAGCCGGCACTGTCCGGCAGCGGACCGCGCGGCGGCGCCCGTCCGTGCAGCTGTCGATACCAGCCGGCAAGGACCGTGCTCTTCAGCCCGGTGGCCCAGTGCACGATTCCGACACGCGCGCCGTGCTGCAGCATGACGAGCGCGAGGGTCTCGGCGTCGTGCCGGGCGAGGCGGGCATCCGGCACGCGTGCACTTCGGTTTCCGAGACTGATCGGCGCGACACCGATCCGCCCCGTGCCGATCGGATCGGTGCTCACTGGCTTGGCTTTCATCGGATCTGCGCTCAACCCGCACCCCCGGCGGCACGCAGCGCCAGATGCAGATTGCGCAAGGTCGGCGGCACCTGCGCCCGGGCAAGCGGTGCGTCGAGGCTCGCGCGGAAGGTCACGACGGGTGCCTCGGCCAAATCGAGGACCGCCTCCAGGGTGGCGCCGGCGAGCCACTCGGCCAGCTCCGGGGTGACGCCGAAGAGTGTTGCGGCCACCTGCGGGGAGACCTGGGCGGCATCCCGTGCGCCGATCCAATAGAGGCGATTGCAGCGCCGCACGGTGTCCTGCAGGTCGGGGATTGCCGAGGACGGCATCAGGGCTGTCGACATTGCAGATACTCCGATCGGGATTCGAGAACGCGGGGGACATAGGTGCGGGTCTCGCGATAGGGCGGGATGCGATAGCCGTGCTTGATCACGGCGCCCTCCCCCGCGTTGTAGCCGGCGGCGACCAACGCGGGGTCGCCGTCGAACATCCCGGCCAAATCGCGCAGGTAGCGCACGCCGGCGTCGATGTTTTGTTCCAGATCGCGCGGATTCGCGCCGTAGCGCGCGGCGGTCGCCGGCATCAGCTGCATCACGCCGGTCGCGCCCTTCGGGGAGACCGCCGTCTGACGGAACGCACTTTCGCGCCGGGCGATCGCGAGCGCGAACGCCGGATCCACGCCGTGGCGGCGCGCGGCGGCCTCCACGAGCGCGGCGACGGGTTGTTTGTCAGGGTCGATGCAGCGGGCACGGAGGCCCGCCGTGACCGTTCGAATACGCGGGCCGGATGCCGGAGCCCCGGAAGGCGCGGAAGACTGTTCGGGAGATGGCGCAAACCCGGTGGCCGGATCGCTCAGCGCCTCGGCGAGCGCGAGGATCCGCGCGCCGAGGGTCTCGGCAGCGGTGTCCGATGCCGCGCGATACTGACCGATCCCCCGCGCCGGGTTGCTCGGATAGGCGCGCAGGCCGACGGCGATCAGCGCGGCCCCGCGCGCGAGGTTGCGCGCCGGATCCAACAATTCGGCCGGCGTGCCGCCGAACCACAGGTGGCGCACCGGCACGGCCAGGAGTCCGACCGCGAGGTCTGTCGCCGCGTCCGACGAGGCGTCGTCCAGGGCGCGTTGCGCGTCCTCGCGGGTCGCGTAGTGCACGCGACGCCCGTCCACGACGAGCGTCCAGGGCCACGGCGCGGCCTGCCCGTTCGCGATCCGCCCGCTCGCCGACAGCGCGGCGGCATAGAGCAGATGCGGTTCGATCCCTTGAGCCCCTGCCGGTTCGGCCCAGACCGACGGCAGCGATGCTTGGCCGTGGCTGTCGGGCGTACCGACGGGTGCGCCGTCGATTGCTTCCGGCGCGGCATGGACCGACACGGTCGTGGCCAGCACACCGCAGAGGACACCGGCAAACCAGGCGCACTTAATCATCGACCCGCCCCAGCCGACCGACGAGTCGATCCCGGCGCCGCAGTGCCGCCGGATCGTCGGGCGTCGACGGCGTTGCCGGTGCGACCTTGGCAAGCGCAACGGCACCGCCTTTGATCGTCAACAACCCGACGGCGGCGAGGTGGCGCAGCCGGGCGGCCCGCGAGCGCTTGGGCAACTGCACGAGATCCGCGAGCAGCTCGGGCTGGGACGGGCCGATGTTGACCACGGCACGCAGCAGATCGCGGGAGCGCGCCTCAGCCGGCATAGCGATGAAACCCCCGTGCGTTCGCACCGATCGGATCCGGGGCCACCACGACCGTCGCACCCGGAAACAGCCCGGCCGCCGCCCGCACGTAATAGCTTCCGCCGCCTCCGGCGATCAACACAAGATCCACGCTCGCGCTCTCGCGGCGCAGGGATCGGCGCAGGCTCTCCAGGGCGACCGCGCAGACCGGTCCGGCCACACGCCCGAGCAGGGTCGGCACCGACAGGCGATGTCCGGCCTGCAGCACATGTGCGCGCCCGGCACGCAGTGCGGCCTCCAGACCCAGCGGCTGGGGTTTGCCGCCCGCCTCGGCCGCGGCTTCCTGGGCGGCCCGCTCCAGCAGCACCGACATGGCCTCCAGGCTGGTGCCGCTGGCGCTGCGGCGCAGCTCCCCTTTGACGACGAGCGCCCAATCGAAGGAATAGAAGCCGGCGTCCAGCACGATGACGGTGCCGGTCTCGATGCGCTCGAGGATCTCCTCGTCCGTCGCGGCATAGACCAGATCGAGGTAGGCGCCGATCGGCTGCGGAACGACCCGCACCTCCCCGACCTCGAGGCGCGCCTCGCCGTTGCCGTGCCGCCCGGTCAGAAGCCGCTTCAGGCGCTCCCGACGGCGAGGGTCGCCGGCTTGGGCGACCGGCAGCCCGGTCACGACCACGTCGATGGCGCGCTGCCCCGTCAGCTGCAGCGCGGCCAGGGCCAGGGCGTGATAGCTCGGGGTGGCCGGATAGTCTTCGTGCAGCGGGCGCTGCCAGTCCTCGAAGCGCTCGGGCTCGATTGCCGCCGCCCAGAGCACGCCGTCCAGATCGACCGGGACCGGCCGATCGACGGCCGTGCCCGTCGCGCTGCCCTCCTCCGCGGCCGCGCCGATGCGCTCGCCCAGACGCTCCCGCGGAGCGGCTCCGGCCGGGCGCACGATGAGTCGCTGCAGGTCTCCGCGAGGCCCTGCCGCGATCTTCACATTCGAATAGCCGATATCCAGTCCGACGACGTACATGGCTCCGCCCGTTGGGTTCACACCGAATGCACGGGCGGTACACAAGCGCGCTTCACGCCGTCGCCGTCCTGATGCATTCCGATGACAAGGTTCACAAGAGATTCGCAATCGGCGTACGAGAAGGCGACAGCGAATGCTCGGCATTCTTGGCGTCGAGGCGCTGCAACGCCAGCCGTTTAAATGACCGAAAACGGTGTCTTTCCGGGCGGTGCCCGACGCATGACGCGTGCTAACCTCCCGACGCCTGACGGCAATGGAGAACGGCATCCATTCGCGGGAAAGAGAAACAGAGGCGACCCGATCATCGGATAGGTTTCGGAAATGAAACGGACTACCGATCGGTGATAACGCGGCGTTCGCTGTTGCGGTTCTGCAGTGGAGAACAGGGATCCACGAATGAAACCCCGAGCGGCGTTTTGCGCCCTCCGGCGACACCCACCCGATGGATGAGCGAATACGAACGCCCGTCCCGAGCGATCAGGGATCAACGCATGACACGACGACCGAACGGCAATACGGAAGACGAGAACGCGCTTGCGCCTTCCGATCGAGGGGAGCGCGACACCGCAAGCGTCCGAGCAACCACGGCGCTGCCTGCCCTGACCGGAAGCTGCCCGCGGCACGTGAGAACAGCGGGCGCTGTTTCACCAAAGATAAGAGGGTGCGAACGCCCGGCCGGCATGCCGCCTGCCCACAGGCTCGAGGCAGCCTTCCGGGCAGGCCCGCCCGGCACAACGGGCAGGGACGCCGAGGAGGCCCTCGACGCCTGGATCGCGCGCAACCTGGCGGCCCTGCAGGAGCGCGCCGAGCAAGGATGCAGCGCCTTCGAGCGACGCCTGGCGGAGGCCGGTCGCGGACTGCCGTGCAGCGCCCGGGGCAGCGCCCGGTCGTGGAGGAGGCCGAGCAGGGATTCGGCGCCATCCACGCCGGCGCGCGCCACATCGCCGAGGTGCGCACCCGCTTTCGGGCCGCCGCCAAGCAGTGCCGCGAGCTGGGTCTGACGGAAACCCGAGCGGCGTTTTGCGCCGTCCGGCGACACCCACCCGATGGACGCGCGAATAGGAACGCCCGTCCCGAACGATTACGGATCAACCCATGACACGACGACCGAACGGCAATACGGAAGACCTGCATGAAGGGTTGCACTCTGCACGAGGAGCGTGCGACGCGCCGACCGCCCGAGCGACGACGGCACTGTCTGCCCTGACCGGAAGCTGCCCGGAGCAAGTGAGAACAGCGGGTGCTGTTTCACCAAAGATAAGAGGGTGCGAACGCCCGGCCGGCATGCCGCCTGCCCACAGGCTCGAGGAAGTCTTCCGGGCAGGCCCGCCCGGCGCAACGGGCAGGGACGCCGAGGACGACGACGCCACCGAGGAGGATGGGGCACCGAGCGATATCGCGGAGGCGCTCGACGCCTGGATCGCGCGCAACCTGGCGGCCCTGCAGGAGCGCGCCGAGCAAGGATGCAGCGCCTTCGAGCAACGCCTGGCGGAGGCCGGTCGCGGACTGCCGTGCAGCGCCCGGTCGTGGAGGAGGCCGAGCAGGGATTCGGCGCCATCCACGCCGGCGCGCGCCACATCGCCGAGGTGCGCACCCGCTTTCGGGCCGCCGCCAAGCAGTGCCGCGAGCTGGGTCTGACGGAAACCCGAGCGGCGTTTTGCGCCGTCCGGCGACACCCACCCGATGGACGCGCGAATAGGAACGCCCGTCCCGAACGATTACGGATCAACCCATGACACGACGACCGAACGGCAATACGGAAGACCTGCATGAAGGGTTGCACTCTGCACGAGGAGCGTGCGACGCGCCGACCGCCCGAGCGACGACGGCACTGTCTGCCCTGACCGGAAGCTGCCCGGAGCAAGTGAGAACAGCGGGTGCTGTTTCACCAAAGATAAGAGGGTGCGAACGCCCGGCCGGCATGCCGCCTGCCCACAGGCTCGAGGAAGTCTTCCGGGCAGGCCCGCCCGGCGCAACGGGCAGGGACGCCGAGGACGACGACGCCACCGAGGAGGATGGGGCACCGAGCGATATCGCGGAGGCGCTCGACGCCTGGATCGCGCGCAACCTGGCGGCCCTGCAGGAGCGCGCCGAGCAAGGATGCAGCGCCTTCGAGCAACGCCTGGCGGAGGCCGGTCGCGAACTGCCGCGCAGCGCATGGGGTCGCATCGGCGTACGGGTACGTCCGCAGCGGGCTGAGCGCGCCACCCCCGGTGCCTTCTCCATCGAGTGGGTCACCTACCGCCATGTGCGCACCGCCGCGGGCGTCGTCTATCTGTCGGACTACATCCGCAAGGGCGACGGGGATCGCTACCCGAAGAGCGCCTTTCGCGGCATTGCACGGGACTGGCAGCGCCCGCTCGTGGAGGAGGCCGAGCAGGGATTCGGCGCCATCCGCGCCGCCGCGCGCCAACTCGCGGAGGTGCGCACCCGCTTTCGGGCCGCCGCCAAACGGTGCCGCGAGCTGGGTCTGGACGGCAACTCCGCGCGCTGACGGTCCGCCGCAAAGCAGACCCATCCGCGCGGTTATCGCCATGGCCGGGCGCATCTGCGACGGTGCAGGATGCCCCGATGACACTCTTCGATCTCTTTCGCCGTTCCAAACCGGCCGCGCAGGGTCCCGAACCCGTCCAAGCGACGCCCGCACCCCGGGGCACTGCGAGTCCCGATCCGGACGAGGACCTGCTGCGCTACCCGCCCTTCATCAAGGGGCTGCCGGCCTCCGACGTCGATGCGCTGCTCGCCAAGCAAGCCGAATTGATCCGGCGCCTGCAGGACGGCGTAGGCATGACCGATACGGATTACCGCCAGCTCGTCCTGCCGGTCGTGCGCCGCCTCGCCGCCTTCGTGCACCTGCTGCCCGCCTCCGAGGCCCATCATCACCGCGGCTCGGGCGGGCTGCTGCGCCATTCCCTGGAAGTGGGCTTCCTCGCCTCGCAGGCGTCGATGCGCCACGTCTTCGCCTTGGATCGCGAGCCCAAGGACCGCTATCACCTGGAGCCGCGCTGGCGGGTCGCAAGCGGCCTGGCCGGGCTGCTGCACGACATCGGCAAGCCCGTTGCCGACCTGACGGTGTCGGATCGCGACGGCACCCTGACCTGGTGTCCGCATGAAGAGCCGCTGCTCGACTGGGCCCGCCGGCATGGACTGCAGCGCTACTATCTGCGCTGGCGCGAGACGCGCCGCCACAATGCCCATCTGCAGATGGGCACCTTGGTGGTGCACGCCATCCTCACCCCCGAGATCAAGACCTGGCTGAGCCGGGATCCGGCGATCCTCGCCAACCTGATCGCGGTCGTGGGCGGACAGGAGGAGACCTCGGTCGTGGGCACGGTGGTCGGCAACGCCGATCGGGCGAGCGTGGCGCGCGATCTGCGCGAGAACCGCATCGATCCCGACGCCTTCGCGCTCGGCGTGCCGGTGGACCGCTACCTGATCGACGCCATGCGCCGTCTGGTGCGCGAGGGCACCTGGACGGTCAACACCCCCGGCGCGCGGCTGTGGATGCTCGCCGACGGGCTGCATGTGGTCTGGCCGCAAGGCGGCGAAGACATCGCCGGCCTCCTGGCGCGGGACAAGATCCCCGGTATCCCCAAGGCACCCGAGACCATCGCCGACATTCTGGTGGAGCGCGGTCATGTGACGACCTATCGCGAGGAGGAGCGCGACCGCTTCTACCGCAGCATCGCCCCGGCGCCGCTCGTGAAGGACGGCAAGCCGGTGCAGCTGACGATGCTGCTGCTCGCCTCGCCCGAGTTGGTCTTCGCCGGACATCCGCCGGCGCCGGTGGCGCGTTGGCAGGATGGCGCGCGCTGCGCACCCGTCCGGGACGACGACACGGTCGAACTCATCATGAGCGATGCCGATGCCCTCGATACTCCCGACACCGAGGCAACCCCAGCCGCACCGCAGGTCCGTTTACCCACCGCGTCCGACCGCACGAGGGCAACGCACGTCGAACCTCCGGGCACGATCCCGGCAGCCGTGAGCGCGGAGCCCGACCCAACCGAGACGCGCACACCATCCGGATCGCAAGACCCGACCGGTTCCGCTCACAGCTGGCTCGCAGACCGCGGCACCGGCGGCCTCGCCTTGATCACGTTGCTGCGGTCCATCGCGGACGGCGAACGCCCCGCCGAGATCCTCGCCCGTCACGATCGCCATCTGCTGATCCCCTACCCCGAGGGGTTGACGGCACTCGTCGTGCCCGGCATCGGGATGGAACCCGCCGACGTCCTGCACGCCTTGTGGGACGGCGGCCTGCTCGCGATCGATCCGCGCCGCCCCTTGCTGCGCGTGCGCGAGATCGACGGACGGATGCGGGCGATGCTCACGGTCGAGGCCAGCGCCGCGGTGACGACGCTTCTCGATCGGCTGGTCGAGCCGGCGGTTGAGCCGCTGGATGTGCCTCCATGCGATCGCGTTGCGACAGATCCCCTCGGAGTTGCGCCGGGCACGGACGACCCGGCCGGGGCAGCAGACGCCATCGACCCGCCCGAGTCACGACCCGGCGCCACCGCCCTTGCCACCGATCCGCCCAAACCGCCCCCGCGCAAAAGCGCCGCACGCGCCTTCGCCGAAGACTTGGCAACGCAGTGCCGCGACGGGCGCGTGCCGACGACGGCGCTCCCGAACGGTCTGCTGATCGACCACGCCACCCTCGCGGCCCTGGCCTCTGAACACCGCATCCCGCCCTCGAAACTGCTGCGGCGCTTCAAGCATCAGCCGGACTTCATTCCCGACACGCGCGGGATCATTCTCGCGGGGCGCCCGTGAGCACCTATGCCAATCCCTGGCGTCCGCTCTTCGAGTTGCCCGCCATGCTGCTGTGGACCGGCATCGCGGCCGTGTCCTGGGCCACCGCGGAGCTGTGGGATCTGCACGCGGCCTCTTTTCGGTGGCTCGGGGTCGGCAGTCTGGTGATGGCGCTCACCTGGCTGCCCGGCACCGTGCGCGGCATCAACCGGCGCGATTGGCTGCGCGGGCGCCCGCAGCAGTTCATCGACCCGCAAGTGTTCGCCGCGCGCGTGCCCTCCTGGCCGGGGTTGCTGTGGATGGGCCGCGGGTTCGATTGGGAGGCCCGACATGCGCAGGAGGCGCTGGATCTGGTCCGGCTCGGACCCGAACTGTTCGCCCCGCGCGATCCCGCCCGTCTGGGCGCGACCTGGATCCACGGGCTCGGCGGTGCCGATGCGGAGATCACCGTTCCGCTCGCCCACACCGAAGGCCACCTGTTGATCGTCGGGACCACCGGGTGCGGCAAGACCCGTTTGTTCGATCTACTGGTCACCCAGGCGGTGCTGCGCGGGGATGCGGTCGTGATCCTCGACCCCAAGGGCGACCGCGGTCTGCGCGCCGCCGCCGAGCGCGCCTGTATGCTGGCCGGCACACCCGAGCGCTTCGTTTCCTTTCATCCGGCCTTTCCCGCCGCCTCGGTGCGCCTCGATCCGCTGCGCAACTTCCAGCGCGCCACCGAGCTGGCCAGCCGGGTCGCCGCGCTGATCCCCTCGGAAACGGGCAACGATCCCTTCAAGGCGTTCGGGCAGATGGCGCTCAGCCATGCCGTGCACGGGCTGCTGGCCGTAGAGGAGCGCCCGACCCTGGTGACGCTGCGCCGCTATCTGGAAGGCGGTGCGGATGCGCTGGTCGAACGTGTTCTGCAGCGCTACTTCGACACCCATCTGCCGCACTGGCAGGAGCACGCGGGTCCCTACATCAACAAGGCCCGCGATGCCAATCGACGCGCGCGGGGTCTGCTCGCCTTCTACCGCGAGCGCGTGCGCGGCGAGCATCCCTCGACCGTCATCGACGGACTCGGGGGCCTGCTTGAGCACGAGGCCGTGCACTTCGGCAAGATGGTCGCGAGCCTCATGCCGGTGATCGTGATGCTCACCTCCGGGCACCTGGAGGGTCTGCTCTCGCCCGACGAGACGGACCCGAACGATCCGCGTCGAGCGGCCTCGATCGGGGAGATCATCGCCCGGCGCGAAGTCCTCTACGTCGGCCTGGACAGTCTCTCCGATCCCATCGTGGGCAGCGCGATCGGCTCGATGCTGACCGCCGATCTGGCCGCGGTGGCGGGCTCCATCTACAACCACGAGGCCCACCCGCGCCCGACCGACATCTTCATCGACGAGGCCGCCGAGACGGTCTCCGACCCGCTGATCCAGCTCCTCAACAAGGGGCGCGGGGCCGGGCTGCGTCTGACCATCGCCACTCAGACCTTCGCGGACTTCGCCGCGCGCATGGGCAGCGAGGAGAAGGCCCGCCAGGTGCTGGGCAACCTCAACGGGCTGATCGCGATGCGGGTGATCGATGCCAAGACGCAGGAGTACATCGCCGAGAGTCTCCCCGCAGTGAGGCTGTGCACGGTGGTGAAGAGCCAAGGCTCCACGACCGCGAGCGACCGACCGCTGCTCTACACCGGCAATGCCGGGGAGCGCCTCGACGAGGCCGAAGCGCCCTTGTTCCCGGCGGCGCTGCTCGGGGAGCTGCCCAACTTCGAGTACCTGGCCCGCTGGCCCGGCGGGCGCGTCTCCAAAGGTCGCTTGCCGATCCTGGGCGAGCCCCTGCCGCCGCCGGCGGAGCGGTGACGACGGGGATGCCGCACCGTCGCGATCCGACCGGTCGACTGGCGCTGTCGTCCCTGTCGCGGGCCGACGCCCGAACACTGCGCACCCTGGAGTTGGAGTGGCCGGATGCCCTCGGCCTGATGGCGCGGGTCGCGCTGCTCGCCTGCCCGCCCGCGCCGTCCGGGGAAGATCCCGCCGAACCCGTGCTGGCCATGGTGCGCGCGGGCATCGCCGCCTACCGTCGCGCCCGCAGCGACGGCGAGGACGATCTTGCACGCTTCGCGGCCTTCGTCGACGGCATCACCCTCGCCCTGGCACGCCGAGACCAGTATTGCGTGGCGCGGGCGCTGACCGAGCCGCAGCGCCGGGTGCTGGCCCGGCGCGTGCCCCCGAGACAGACCTCCCGTGTGGGATAGCGCGAACACCAAGGAGGGTCGCGGCGTGTGGCTGTGGGCGGTTGCCTCCACCCTGCTGCTCTTCCTGCTCGAACTGATCCTCTTCGCCTCCTTCATCCCGAGCGACTGGGCACGCAATGTCGAGCAGACCGAACAGCGTCGGCTCGTGGAGACACTCGGGGCCGACGCGGCGCAGGCGATTCAGGCGAGGGGCGCGCGGTGGTACGACACGCTTTTCGTGGAGACCGGCATCGCACCCTGGACCTATCGCTTGGTCGCAACCGGACCGGGCGTGGAGTCCGGTTACGGCCTGGAGCCGATCGGCGCGAGTCCCGCCTGGGCCTGGTTGCGCGGACGGCTCGATGTCATCTGGGGCGCGTTCGCGCAGGCGCTGCGCCGGATTGCGCTGCTGCTGGCCTGGTGGCCCTTCATGGCGATCGTGCTGGTGGCGGCGCTCGGCGACGGCTGGCTGCGTCGTCGCATCCGGCAGTACGGATTCGTCTACGCCAGCCCGCTGGCGCACCACACGGCGCTGCGGATCCTGCTCGTCCTCTGGCTGATCGAGGGGCTGCTGCTGTTCGCGCCGATCGCGATGCCGGTCCTCGCGGTTCCGATGCTCGGTGTCGCCTCGGCGCTGTGCGTGGCGTTCGTGGTGACCCATACGCAGAAGCAGCTCTGAACCGCGTCCGGCATCGCAACCACTACACATGTCACGGCCGGCCAAGGCCCGCTCCCGAAAGCCGCTATGCAATCTCGCCGATCGGGATGAAGAGACGGTTGGCTTGGCTTGTAAAGCAATGAAATCCATCGCGGGCATTGAACGCCGCAGCGTGATCGTCAGTTGCGTCCATCCGTTTCCGGCAACGACCGTTACGCGTTCAGGCGAAGGTAGCGTGCGACCGCGCGCTCCATCGATGACGAGAGCGGTTCCGGGTTCAGCAACGCCTCCGCGAACCGATGCTGATCCTCGACGGACAGTCGGATGATGCCGGCATCCTCGATGGTGCGATGGGCCGCGTCCCGAGCGGCGTCAACGACGAAATCGTCGACACTGCGTCCCTGGAGTTCGGCGGCGCGCCTGACGACGGCCAGTACCTCGGGCGATACCCCCGCCTCGAAGCGGGCGGTGCGTTTCGTTTCTCTCGGCATCAAGGTCTCCGCGCTTCTTCGGTGATCGACGAGATGACGACGACCATTTTAAACCGCCGGAGTCGGAATACAGCGTCGCCGTGACTGTGGACACAACGCATTCCACCTGCGGCAAAGCGGGCGTTTGGAGCGAGTTTTCGCCGTCGCGGGCCGGAAAGGCGTGACGCACCATGCGCTCACGTCAAAACCGCGCCACAGGCACCCGATGGAGACCCTCGACTTTCCCCACCACATCGACGAACCGCCCACGCTGCTCTTGTGGCGTATGGACGATCTGATGCCGCTGGTGCTGGCGCTCGTCGCCGGCATCCTCGCCGGACAGCTCACCATCGCCCTGCTGCTCGGCGCCCTGCTCTCGCACGGCTACCGGCGGTTTCGCGATCGCCAAGCCGACGGCTACGCCCTGCATCTGATCTACTGGTTCGGCCTCATGCCGCTCGGGGCACGCTCCACGCCCAACCCCTTCGCGCGGCACTACGTGCCATGACCCTCGGCGACTTTCTCTCCACCTGGCGCGGCACGACACTCGAGAACCGGGTCTGGCGCATCACGGTGCTGGTCCTGGTCGCCTCCAACCTGATCCTGGTCGGACTGGTCGGTCAGGTCGAGCGCACCGTGGTGCTGGTTCCGCCGGTGTTGGAAGGCGAGGTGACGATCGCGCGCGAGTACGCGAGCCAGCAGGTCGAGGAGTCCTGGGGTGTCTACGTCGCCCAGCTGCTCGGCAATGTCGGCCCGACCACCGTCGACGGGCTGGTACGCGTTTTGGAGCCGCTGCTCGCCGGGGGACTGCATCGCGAGGTGATGAAGTCGATCGCCGATCAGACCGAGGCGATCAAGCGCGAGAACATCGCCATGCACTTCGCCCCGCAAACGGTCGCCTACGACACCGCCACCCGCACCGTCTTCGTCACCGGACAGCACAAGACCGAAGGCCCGGCGGCCGCCCCCGTGCTCAACCGACGCACCTACGAGCTGCGGGTCGAGTTCCGCAACTACCGCCCGCTGATCACCCATCTGGAGGTGTATCGCGGGGATCCGCGCACCACCCGCGATGCCCACCACGAGGACGCGAAGACATGATCACCCGACGCCTCTCCATTCTTGCCGTCGTCCTGGCCGCGTCGAGCGCACAGGCCGACCCGGCCTTCGAGATTCCCCCGGTTCCCTGCACGCTGCTCGACGCCGGGTGCACGCCGAGCGCGGTGTCCTCGGTCCTGCAGACGTCGCGCTCCGAGGCGTCGCCCGAGGGCCTCATCCGCACCGTCATGGGCGGCGAAGCGACTCCGGCTCGGCGTACCGGCGGCAGCCTGCCGGTCACCCTGGAGCTGGGTCCGCGCAACCTCGACGTCACGCCGGGTACCACGGTGCTGATCGAGATCGCCATCGGACACCTCAACCGCATCGTCACGCCCTTTGCCGACCCGGTCGTGCATACCGTCTCGAATGCCTCGACCCAGGTCGACGGCAGTGTGGTCTATGTCGCCACCGACACCGAAGAACCCGTGGCCCTGTACATCGGCGACGGACAAGGCAGCACCCTCGCGCTGGCGCTGACCTTGGCCCCGCGGTATGTCCCGCCGCGCGAGGTCCGCCTCACGGTGCCGGGATATCAAGGCAAGCGTGCCGGGAACGCGACCGCAACGCGCGCCCCGGCCGACCCGGTCGCCGTCATGCCGATGCTGGCCAACGCCTCCGACCGGGACGGCGACGGCGAAGGGCCGTCCTATGTCTCGGACCTGGTCGAGCAGCTGCGCGCGTTGGCGCAAGGTCGGATGCCGGCGGGCTTTCGGATCGCGAAGGGCTCGGAGGGTGCCAAGCTGCGCTGCGCCGACGGCCTGAAGGTGCGCCACGGCGAACGCGCGCAGGGACCGGCGTCCGACCTGGTGAAGGCGAGAGTCGCCAACACCGCCGCGCACGCCATCACGCTCGAGCACGACACCTGCCGCCCGGACACCGCCACCGTCGCCGCGATGGGCGCCTGGCCGCGCCGAGTGCTCGCGCCCGGCGAGGAGACCGAGGTCTTTTTCGTCCTCGCCCGCGAAACGCGTGTGCATCGCACGACCGGGCAGCCGCAATGAGGCTGCACCGACACTGGGAAAACCTCTCGCCCAACGCCAAACGGGTCGCCGCCCTCGGCGGCGGCGTCTTCGTGGTCTCGGTCCTGACGGCGGGGAGCTTTCTGTTCGCCCCGGCGCAGACCCCCGGCCTGCACTCGCCGTCGCCGCGCGACACCCTGGTGCGCAACATCCTCACGGATGCGGATCCACGGCAACTCGGGATCGAGGCCCTGGTCAATCGCCTGGAGCGCATGGAAAAGCGCATGAGCGAGGTGCAGCGCAACCTCGAGCGCAGCGCAACCGCGGCACCGAACACCCCCGCGCTCGGGCCGGCGCCGCGCGAGCAGGATCTCGGCAACGCGCTTGAACTCGAGGCGCTGCGCGGGGAGATCGATCAACTGCGCGAGGCCCTCGCCGTCCAAGCGCGGCAGTCGGCGAGCCCGCCGGGACTGCCGCAACCGGAGCAGCCCGATACTGCGGATCCGGCATCGCCGGCCGGCACCGCCGCGCAGCCGCACCGACCGGCGCCGATGGAGGCGCTGTTCGGCCCGCCGACGACACCGCCGTCCGTGCCGGGCGCGGCACCCTCCTCCGCCGTCCCCGCCCAAACACCGGGGCGCACCCTGCAGATCCGCACCGTCGCCGCGCCGGCCTCGACGGCGCCAGTGTCGACTCCGCCCGGCACCGCCGAGCCCGGATCCGTCTATATCCCCGCCGGTGCCATCCTCAAAGGGGTGCTGCTCAACGGCATCGACATGCCGACCGGGCAGAACGCCCGCAAGGATCCCGTGCCGGCCCTGATCCGGGTCAAACACCAGGCGATCCTGCCCAACCGGGTCCGTGCGGACCTGCGCGAGTGCTTCCTGTTGGTCGGCGGATTCGGGGATCTGGCCTCCGAGCGGGCTTATCTGCGCGGAGAGACCTTCAGCTGCATCCGCAACGACGGCGGCGTCATCGAGATCCCCATCGACGGCTATGCGGTGGGCGAAGACGGCAAGGTCGGGGTGCGCGGGCGGGTGGTCTCCAAACAAGGTGTGCTGCTCGCCAAGGCGCTGCAGGCGGGGTTCCTGCAATCCTTCTCGCAGATCTTCAACCGCATGCCGACGATCCCGGTCAATACCGGCACCGGCACCGACCTGCAGTTCCAGTCCATGCTCACGCCCCAAGCCCTGAGTGCCGCCTCGGCGCAAGGCGTCGGCGGCGCGATGGATCGTCTGGCGAACTACTATCTGGACATGGCCGAGCAGCTGCTGCCGGTGATCGAGGTCGATGCGGGACGCGGGGCGGAGTTCATTCTCAACCGCGGGGTGTCGATGAAGCTCGCCGATGTAGTGGAGTAACATGGCCGCACGCTCGGCGTCGGTCGCTTCGCCCGCGCGCCGATTCCGAATCCCGGCAACCGAGGACCCATCGCCGCATGTCCCGCCTCGTCATGCACGTCGATCTCGACGCCTTCTATGCGGCGGTGGAGCAGCGCGACCGCCCGCAGTGGCGGGGGCGCCCATTGGTCGTCGGCGCCGAGCCCGGTCGACGCGGCGTGGTCGCGACCTGCTCCTACGAGGCGCGCCGCTTCGGCGTGCACTCGGCCATGCCGATCGCCGAGGCGGTGCGCCGTCTGCCGGCGGATGCGGTCTACGTGCGCCCGGATATGGCGCGCTATGCCGGCGTGTCGCGAGAGATCATGCGGGTGCTCGCCACCCTCTCACCGCGCGTCGAGCCGGTCTCGATCGACGAGGCATACCTGGATGTCTCCGGGTTGGAGCGGCTGATCGGTCCGCCCGAGGTCGTCGCACGGCGCGCCAAGGCGGCCATCCGCGAGGCGGTCGGCCTGACCGCCTCCGTGGGCATCGGTCCGAACCGCCTGATCGCCAAGCTCGCCTCGGACGCCCGCAAGCCGGATGGACTCCTGGTGGTGCGCCCCGAGGAGGTCCGCGCCTTCCTGGATCCGCTGCCGCTCGCCGCCCTGCGCGGCGTCGGCGCCGTGACGGGCCGCCGACTCGAACAGGCCGGCTTGCGGACGGTCGGCGACGTGCGTGCCCGGCCGCTGGAAGATCTGCGCCGACGCTTGGGCGCACGCACCGGCACGCAGGTGCATCTGCAGGCCAACGGGATCGCCGACGACCGGGTCCATCCGGCCACAGAGCGGCAATCGATTTCTAAGGAGACGACCTTCGCCGAGGATGTCGTGGACACCGAGGTGCTGCGCGACACCCTGCGTTGGGCCGCGCAGGAGGTCGGTTACCTGGCCCGACACGCCGCGCGCAAAGGCACGCTGGTCACCTTGAAGATCCGCTTGCACCCCTTCGAAACCCATAACCGCTCCCGGACCCTGGCGGCACCGACCGCGGACGATCGCGTCATCTTCGACACGGCGTGGGACCTGTACCGGGCCGACACGCACGCCGGTCGGGCGGTACGGCTGATCGGTCTGGGTCTCTCCGACTGGGCGCAGGCGCCCGTGCAGCCGGATCTCTTCGCGGAGATGGATACCCGCGAGGGCAATCACGCCGATGATCGTCTCGACGCGACGCTCGACGCGATCCGGCGCCGGTTCGGCAGGCACTGCATTCAGCGTGGACTCTCTCGGCGGCCGTAGCGATGCATCGACCCTGTCGTTGACAAGAAGCTTCTCCCGGGCGGTTCGACGCGGATGCCGACCGCTTGTAAAGGCCCTTCTCGCCAACACCATCGCTACTGTCCACCTCGGCACCGAAGACCCAGACCGCTTGGACACGGGAGGAAAGGCCGGCATGAGCACCGCGACCTATACGTTGGTCGAGCGCAAGGGCCATTGGCTCACCGGCTGTCTGCGGGACTTTCGCGAGGACCGGCTCGGCTTCCTCGCCGAAAGCGCGCGGATCGCGCCAATCGTCGGATTCCGGCTCGGCCCCAGGCGTGTCTATCTGGTCTCCCATCCGGATCTCATCCGCGACCTGCAGGTGACCAAGCATCGGCATCCGGCGCGGGATCCGCTCGTGCGCAGAATCCTCGAGAAGACCTTGGGGGTCGGTCTTCTGACCAGCGAAGGCGAGGCGTGGAAACGCCATCGCCGCATGATCGCCCCTGCCCTGCACCTGCAGCAGGTGCGCGGCTATGCCGACAGCATGGCGCGCCACGCGCTCGCCCTGACCGAGCGCTGGCACGACGGTCAGGAGGCGGATGTGGAACAGGAGATGGACGGGCTAACGCTGTCGATCGTCACCGAGGCACTCTTCAGGGTCGACAGCACCGCCCGGACCGCGACGGTGGCCGCCACGGTTCCGGCCCTGCAGGCCATCGCCACGCGCCAGTTCGATCGCCTGCTGCAGATCCCGGATTGGCTCCCGACTCCGGAGCATCGCCGACAGCGGGCACTGAGTACGGCCACCTTCCCTGATGGGTTTTACCCCTTAAATCGTCATCTTTCATGAGGGAGAGCGGTGGGCCTCCCTCGGGGTGCTTGAACAACAGCACCCGTCGGGAGAGTCTCTTGTTTGCGAAGACAAAGAGACTCCATCAGTGTGCCACGCCTTACTTGAAAGCCCCACGTTTTTCGCCTTGTTGCTGCACATCGACGAGGATCTCGCCGAGGCCGCCCGAGCGGAGGGCTGCCCCGCCTGCGGCGGCACGCTGCATCGGGCCGACTACCCCCGTAAACCCCGAGGCTGTCCGGAGCCATGGCGCGAGGCGTTCGCCACGCGTCGCAGCTTTTGCTGTGCGCAGTGTCGGCGGCGCCTGACGCCGCGCTCGGTGCGGTTCCTGGGCCGGCGGGTCTATCTCGGCATGATCGTCGTGGTGGCCTCGGTGCGTCATACCGGGCAGCACCCCAAAGCGCACGCCTTGGCCGCGACGTTGGCGGTCCCGATCCGCACCCTGCGACGCTGGCAGACCTGGTGGCGGGAGCAGTTGGCGCAGACCCCGCTGTGGTGCGGTGCGCAGGGCCGCTTTGTCCCGCCGGTGGATCTGCAGCAGGCGCCGGGGAGTCTGCTCGAGCGCTTCCTCGGCGATGCCGCGGAGGCCCTGGCGGCATTGCTGCGCTTTTTGAGTCCCTTGACGAGTCGTTCGTGCAGGCTGCACGAGGGCGGCCGACGCCACGCAGAGGATGCAGCTCGAAGGCGTCCGGGTCCCCCGCTAGGCTGATCGCGAAGGTGCCGGATCCCCCGGCACCGTGGCCGGGAGACCCGGATGCCGATCCCCATCGAGGTTCCGCAACGCGAGCGGTGGGCCCGCGTGCGCTTTGCGATCATCGGACCCTTGCTCGCCGCCCCGCCGCCGGACGGCGACCTGCAGGCGGCACTCGCCGCCTTGGCCGCCAAGACCTGGCGCCATCCCGTCACCGGCCTGGACGTGCGCTTCGGTGTGTCGACCCTCGAGCGCTGGTACTACGCCGCGCGCGCCGCCCCCGATCCGGTGGCGGTGCTGCGCAATCGCGTGCGCGCCGACCGCGGGGCCTTCCCGAGTGTGCTGCCCGCCGCACGCGAGGCCCTGCAGGCGCAGTACCGCGATCATCCCGGCTGGACCGCCCAGCTGCATCGCGACAACCTGGCCGCGACCCTCGCCGGCACCGC
This sequence comes from Thiocapsa rosea, assembly GCF_003634315.1. Lineage (NCBI taxonomy): Bacteria > Pseudomonadati > Pseudomonadota > Gammaproteobacteria > Chromatiales > Chromatiaceae > Thiocapsa > Thiocapsa rosea. The sequence continues at coordinate 3,251,720 of NZ_RBXL01000001.1, read as the reverse complement.
CACCCCGGTGCCGTCCTATCCGAGCGTGCGGCGCTACTTGAAGGCCCACGGGATGGTGCGCCGTGCCGCGCCCAAGCGCGATACCGCCGGCGCGTTGGCCGCACGCGATCGCCTGGAGCAACGCGAGGTGCGCAGCTTCGAGGTCGAGCATGTCGCCGCCCTTTGGCACCTGGATTTCCATCACGGCTCGCGAAAGGTGCTCATGCCGTCCGGAACCTGGCTCACGCCGCTGCTGTTCGGCGTCATCGACGACCGCTCGCGCCTGGTCTGTCATCTGCAGTGGTACACCAACGAGACCGCCGAGGTGCTGGTGCACGGGCTGTCCCAAGCGTTCATGAAGCGCGGCCTGCCGCGTGCCCTGATGACCGACAACGGCGCGGCGATGCTGGCCGAGGAGACGGTGGCCGGACTGGCCCGTCTGGGTGTCCTGCACCAGACCACCTTGCCGTACTCGCCCTATCAGTATGTGGCGCCGTGAATTATGTGGCGCACCGTCTGACTCGTCCCGCAGTGCCGAGCCACCAGTCAGACAAGCGTCACATAACTGTCGGTCAAAGACCCCGAAGGAACGCCATCAGATCGGGCCGCGTGTGCCAGGACGTCGTCGCCTCCTGCCCATCCGTCGGTGGCGCGCAGGTGGCGAGAGCACGGGCTTTGGTCTCCAGGTCGGTCTCTGCATAGATGTTGGTCGTAGTCAGCGAGACGTGACCCAACCAAACCCGGATGGTGTTGATGTCCACCCCCGAACGCAGTAGGTGCGTCGCCGTACTGTGTCTGATGACATGCGGACTGACGCGCTTCGTGGCAAGCGACGGGGCCCGTGCGCAGGCTCTCAAGGCATGGCGTTCGACCAAGGTGTGAATGCCGAAGCGGGTAATCGGTTGAGCATTGCGATTCAGAAACACGCGTTGCTCCGGCCCGCGCTGCGCCGCCAATCGGCGCAATTCATCGCCTGTGACTGACCACAACGGACACAGGCGCTGTTTATTGCCTTTACCAAGAATCCTGACGCTGGGGGCGTACCAATCGATGTCCCCGATCCTGAGTGATGCGGCCTCACTGGCACGCGCCCCCGAGTTGTACAGGAACAGCAACAGCGCATAGTCACGCTGTCCCTGCTGCGTTTGTCGATCCGGCGACGCCAGCAGCGCATCCATCTCCGCTTTGTCGAGGGACGTGAGCAGTGGATGGTCCGTCTTCTTGAACGGGATCTGACGTACCTGCATACACCACTCGATAGACTCCGGATTGCGCTCCCCGATGAATTGTGCAAAGGCATGCACGGCGCCGAGGCGCTGGTTTCGGGTTGCCACCAGGCAGCCCCGGTGCACTTCGACATCGGCGAGAAACGCGCGAATGAGATCCGGCGTCAGGTCGGTGATCTTTAGATGGTCAATCGCCTTGCGCAGATGCTGACTGACGAAGGGCAGCAGCAACGCCAACATGTCACGATAGCTGCGCTGGGTGTTGATCGAGAGGTTGCGCTCCAAGGCCTTGATCATCGGTTGGTCCAAAACCGCGTGTTTCGGTAGGCGATCAAGCATCCTGAAGGAGTGGCAGGAGCGCCGGGGAGGCGTACCCTTGGAAGTGCAAACTGACCGAGGGAAACGCCGTTGTCCGATGCTCCTGCCTGTGTCGACTCTAGTGCAGATCGACGCCCCACGCCAATCCACGATCGCTTGGATCGCGCCAAGCACCTGCATGCGGTGGCGCAAGCCCAGCAGGATGGGCAGAGTCAACGCGCGGCGGTCAGCGGCGCCGGCGTGGCGCGCAGCACCCTGCGTCACTGGAACGCGTCCCCTGCGCCATCGGCGCCGGCGGCGCTGTCGGCCTTCGTCGAGACGCCCGAGGGCGTGGTGTGGCTGCGCCGGATCCTGGTTGCCGCGCACTGGAGCATCGGCGAGCAGGGCGGCGCGGGCGTGCGCGTGGTCTGCGATTTTCTCGAGCGCAGTGGGCTGTCGGCATTCATCGGCGCCTCCTACGGTGCGCAGCAGGCGTTCCATGCCGGCTTGGAGGAGCAGATCGTCACCGCCGCCACCGAACTGCGCGGGACGCTGGCCCAAGCCATGCCCCATCGCACACTGAGCATCGCCGAAGATGAGACGTGGAAAGACGGCATGCGTTTGGTGGGCATCGATGCGGTCTCGAACTTCATCCTGCTCGAGCACAGGAGCGATGAGCGCTCGGCGGCGGCCTGGACACGGGCGCTCGAGGGTGGACTCGAGGGGCTGAATGTCACGGTGGTGCAAGGCACCAGCGATGAGGCCAAGGGGCTGTTGGCGCATGTCGAGCGTGATCTGGGCGCACACCATGCCACGGACCTGTTTCATCTGCAGCATGAGGTCAGCCAGGCGATGAGTCTGTCGCTGAAGCGCGCCGAGCAACAGGCCGAGACGGCGGAGACCGAGGCGAAGGCGCGCTGGCAAGACGAATGCGCCGCCGAGCAGGCCTATCATCGGCGCCGCCACGGCCCCGGGCGCCCGCCGGCGTTCGCCGCGCGCATCGACGAGGCGCTGAGCGCTTACGTCCAAGCCAGCCTTGCGCGCGAGCAGGCCCACGCGCACCGCGCCGAGGCCAAAGCCCTGATCGGTGCGTTCAGCGAGGTCGATCATCCCTACGAGATCCAACAGGGACAGGCGCAAACCCCCGAGCAGTTGGAGGCGCGTCTGGGAACGCTGTTTGCGCGCCTGGAGGCGATCGCCGAGGAAGCGGATCTTTCCGAGCGTCTCTGCGCACATCTGGCCAAGGCGAAGCGCCTGACTCAAAGCCTCGTCGCCACGCTGACCTTCTTCTTCATGATGGTCAACACCCGGGTGCAGGCGCTGGACCTGGCACCGGCCATCGAGCAGGCGATGCTCGACGATCTGATCCCGGCGCTTTATCTGGAGCGCGTCGCCGCACGCAGCACCCGCGCCGAGCCCCGTCATCGACTCCGAGCACTGAGTGCGCAGCGTCTCGCCCCGCTGAGGCAGCCCTCGCACCCGATCCAGTCGCTGGATCCGCAGACCCGTCACCATCTCGAGCAGGTCGCCGGGGAGTGTGCCGATCTGTTCCAGCGCAGCAGCTCCTGTGTCGAGGGACGCAACGGCTTCCTCGCGCTCTATCAGCACGGGCATCACCGACTCAGTCCGCGCAAGCAGCAGGTCTTGACCGCCCTGCACAACTTTGCGATCAAGCGGCCCGACGGCACCACGGCCGCCGAGCGCTTCTTCGCTCAACCCCACCCATCCTTGTTCGAGCAGGTGCTCGAGCGCATGCCCTGGCCCGCCCGACCGGCCCGACGACGACCGCGCCCGGCAAGGCAGCCTTACCTCGTTCCTGTGGCGGCTTAGCAACAGTGGACCAATCGATGATCAAGGCCCGCTCCAACACCAAATACTCGAGCAGGAAACGCCGCACCCAAGGACCGAGCACATTGGGTTCACTCATGGGCGTGCTCCAGTGCATAGCGTTCGAAGCGCAGGCTTGCCTCGTGGAGCAGATCCGCCGTCATGGTCAAGTAACGCTGCGTCGCCGAAAGATCGACGTGTCCGAGATAGGTGGCCAATTTGGGCAACAGATCGTTCAGGTCGGCACCGTTGCGATACCACGCAATGAGACGATGGACGGCTGCCGTGTGGCGAAGATCATGCAGGCGTGGTTGTCGCCTTGGACCGCCCTCGCGAACAATCCCCGCCGCGATGCGGAGGCGTCGAAAGGCACCTTGGACGGCAGACTTCGTCAGCGGTGTACCATCCCGACGGCAGAACAAAGGCGCCGTTGCGGCGGCCGACTGCAGGCGCTGATTGGCACGAACGTAGTCGCTCAGGACCTGTGTCAGGTCCGCGCCCAATGGCACATCACGCGTCTTGTAGAACTTCGTCCCGCGAACCCGCAGGCAGGCGCGCGGCACATCAACGTCGGCGATGCTCAGCGAGAGCGCTTCGCTGATCCGCAGCGCCGCGCCGTAGAGCAGGAGCAGAACGGTTCGAAACACGTCGGCATCGATACGTGCTCGGTTGCAACAGGCCGCAGGCACCGCCTCGAGCAAGCGTTTGAGTTCCGCCCGAGTGTAGATATACGGGACGAACGCGGGCATCGTCTGCGCGGGAACCGTCCGGGGCAGCGGGATGCAGACCACACAGCCACGGGCCAGGGCAAACCGGTAGAGCCCCGACAGAACGCGGTATTTCTTCTCCCAGTAAGCCGTCACCGGTCCGTTGCCGTTGAGGAAGGGGAGAATATCTTGGGGTTCGATCTGCGCGAGTGGCTGGTCACCGACGCAACGACAGAACGACCGGAGGATCGCGTCCTCGGTCTGAAACCGGTAACCCAAAGCACGCTTGTGGGAGATGTACTGTGAGACGATTGCACTGAGGATCATCGCAGTGCCCCCAGATCGATGTCGGCCACTTGCCGGAGCCCCGCCAGATCGACTTTGGTGTAACTCAACGTGGAATTGGCCGCGCGATGACCGAGGTGATCACCGATCTGCTTCAGGGTAAATCCCGAAGCCAGCAGATGACTGGCGCAGGCGTGCCGCAAACAGTGCGCCCCACGCGGCGCCAGCGTCAGGCCGAGACGACTTAGGCGATTGTGGACAAGGGCCGTGATGCTTGCCGCCGACAGCGGGCGGATCGGTGCGAGGAGGGAAAGAAAGAGCGCCCGCTCGGCGCACCGTGGTCGGACCTCACGCAGATAGCGCAGAATGGCTTGACCGACGGCGGGCTGCAATGGGTAGCGTTGCGCGAGGCGTTGCTTGGGCCTGCGTACCTGGATCCGGTCCTGTTCCCAGTCCAGATCCTCCAGAGACAGCCCGGCCACCTCCCCTCGACGCAAGCCGTACATCGCCAGTAACAGCAGAATCGCATGGTCACGCATGTCGACAGGGCGATCGGTGTTGCAACTGGCCAGCAGGCGCTGGACATCGTTCCAGTCGGGACCTTCGGGAAGACCTTCACGGGCATACAGCCGAGGCGACTCGATGACAGCGGCCAGTCCCGGAGCACACCAACCTCGGGCTTCGGCAAACGTGAAGAAACTGCGCAAGGAACCAGCCAAGGCGGACAATGAGGCGCGTGTCCAACCCTGTTTGCCTTTCGCCTCCAGGAACGCATCGATGTCGGAGATGACGATGTCGCACAAGGCTTGCCGAGACGGATTCAGCTCACGGAAAAACCACACCAGGCGCTCACGGCGCGTGGCAATCGTCACCGACGACAAGCCGCGTTCCTCGCGCAGATACCGGGCAAAGACCTCACACTGCGCTGTAAAAGGCGAGTACTCCCCCTCGGGCGACCGCAACGCGCCCATGCTCCGAACCCATTGCGTGGCGAAGCGGACGAGCAACTGTCGCGTGTCCGGCGAGCCGTTCGCTTGGGGATCGGTCCCCTGGCGTGTGAAATGCGTCCGCCGATCCACGGCCAGCTCAATGTCCTGTGTACTGATCTGGACGCTGAGATCAATGCTGTCGGCAACCGCCAGCAACCCCCAGGCGATCTTCTTCAGCATGGCGTTGGAATAGCCCGCTTGCGCGCAGCTTGTCAGGAAAGCGTCTCTGTCCACTGCATACGGGGCTTCCTGGTAGCGAGCGAGCACGGCGGACCGCTTCAAGAGCGTCTCAATCATGATCAACCTCCTTCTATTAAGAGGCGTCATGATGACCAACAGCGCCGCAGTTATGTGGCGTCTTTTTGGCCGATGCTCAGCGATCAGGTGGGCAGTTCAGTGCTCGGCCACATAGTTTCGGGCGCCACATACTGATAGTTATGTGGTCGGCCACATAACTATCAAAATGCCAAGCAAGAAGCCTTTTGGGGTCGCGTGGAAGGCCGCCTGATGGCGATGCTCGAAGGCGAGTCCGGGCTGACGCTGCAGGCCCTCAACCACGCCACCCAAGCCTGGGTCGAGCAGGAGTATCACCGCAGCACCCATTCGGAATTGGCCACCACGCCGCTGGCGCGCTATCTGGAGGGCCCGACCGTGGCGCGCCCCTGTCCGGACGCCGCTGCCCTGCGCACGGCCTTTCGCATCGAGGTCGCCCGGCGCCAGCGCCGTGCCGACGGCACCGTCAGCCTGGCCGGCATCCGCCTGGAGATCCCCGCGCGCTACCGCGCCCTGGAGACGGTGCATCTACGCTACGCGCGCTGGGATCTGGCCCATGTCGATCTGGTGGATCCGCACAGCGGCGCGATCCTGAGTCCCCTGCGCCCGCTGGATAAGGCCGCCAATGCCGGGGAGGCCCGCCGTGCGCTGGTGCCCGGCGCACCGGTGCCGCAACCGAGCACACCGAGCGGGATGGCGCCGCTGCTGCGCCAACTGCTCGAGACCCATGCCGCGACCGGCTTGCCGCCGGCCTATCTGCCCCTGAACACCGCCGAGGACACCCGATGAATGCGCGACTGCTCGCCCTCTACGGCCTGAAATGGCATCCCTTCTCCTCGGAACTGCCGATCGAGGCGCTCTATATCCCCCCGCGCGTGGAACACTTCCTGTGGCGCATCGAACAGGCGCAGATCCGCGAAGGCGGTTTTGCGATGATCCACGGCGAACCGGGCACCGGCAAAAGCGTGGTGCTGCGTCTGCTCGCCGAGCGTCTCGCCCGGCTCCCGGATCTGAGCGTCGGCGCCATCGATCATCCGCAAAGCAGCCTCGGGGATTTCTACCGCGAGCTCGGCGAGCTGTTCAGCGTCCCGCTGCGTCCGCACAACCGCTGGGGCGGCTTCAAGGCGCTGCGTGCGACCTGGCTCGGCCATCTGGAGACGACGCGCCGGCGTGCCGTGCTGCTGGTGGACGAGGCCCAGGAGATGAGTCCCGCCGTGCTCAACGAGCTGCGCCTGCTCGCCAGCGCCCGCTTCGACTCCCAACCCCTGCTGTGCGTCGTCCTCGCCGGGGATACCCGCCTCACCGATCACCTGCGCCGCGAGGAGCTGCTGCCCTTGGGCTCGCGCATCCGCACCCGCCTGGCCACCGAGCACGCCCGCCGCGAGGAGCTGCTCGCCTGCCTGCAACACCTGTGCGCCAGCGCCGGCAACGCCGCCCTCATGAGCGAGCCCCTGCAACACACCCTCTGCGACCACGCCGCCGGCAACGACCGCATCCTCGCCTCACTCGCCGCCGAGCTGCTCGCCGTCGCCGCACAACAGGAACGACCCCGGCTCGACGAGGCGCTGTTCCTCGAGGTCTTCACCCCGCCCGCCACCGCCACCCCGCGGCGGGCCGCCCTGCCACGCTGACCGACTCGGAGCACCACCATGCCGCAGCCCTACACCACCCTGCAGCCAGTCTTCTGGCCACCCCTGTCCGATGACGCGGTCCTCGCCATCCGGGAGGTCCTCTTCCGACTGACCGATCAGTTCGAGACCCGCTACGCCTCCCAAATCCGCGATGCCGAACGCGAGGAAAACCGGCCTCACGACCACCAACCGGACCTGTTCGACGGACCGGATTTCGACGATCCCCTGTTGTTCTGAGTCCCGTCACCGCGCTTGATCCACCTCGCGCCGTCGGCCCACACCCCGGCCGCGCGAGACCGGGGAGCGCTTCACCGAACCCCATCACGCAACTTGATCACGCCACCATCAAAATCGCTGACCGCACTCAGGCACTCTCCGACACGCGCGGCCGCATCGTCTCGGAGGCGATCCACCGGCGTCGCGCGAGCGGTGCGGACGGCGACGACCTCCTGACCATGATGGTGAACATGACCGACGCCGACACCGGCGCGCGCCTATCCGACGAGGAAATCCGCGCCGAGGTGCTCACGCTCTATCTCGCCGGGTACGACACCACGGCCCTGACGCTCACCTACGTGTGGTATCACCTGGCGCGCCAGCCGGAGATCGCGGCCCGTTTCCACGCGGAGATCGATACTGTCTTGGGCGGGCGACCGCCCGGATTCGATGATTTGGAGCGTCTGCCCTATACCCGGATGGTCTTCAAGGAGGCATTGCGGCTTTACCCGGCCGCCTATCTCTTGATGCGAGCCACCGCCGAGCCACTCGACATCGGCGGGCACCGCATTCCGGCGAACAGCGTCCTGATGACGAGCCCCTACGCCATGCATCGCCACCCCGAGCTCTGGGAGGATCCGGAGCGCTTCGATCCCGAGCGCTTTGCCGAGAACGCCGTGCGCCGCTGGCACACGTTCAAGTATTTCCCCTTCGGAGGCGGCCCGCACATCTGTATCGGCAACCAATTCGCGTTGGTCGAAGGCCCGCTGATTCTGGCGACCATCGGGCAGCGCTACCGGTTCGCGCTCATGCATCCGAACCAGCAACTGGAACTGGAGCCGCAGATCACGCTCGGCCCAAAAGGCGGCATGCCGCTGCGCCTGCACCGGCGCACGCCGGCTCGCGAGGCGGCCTGATCTGCGCCACTCTCCGTCGCGCGCAACCCGGATGCTGAGCCTGTGGCCATCCAGGTCAGTGCTATCTCAGACGCCTGAGCCCGATCGCGCTAGAGCCGCTTGCACGGCGTCTCGTCGAGCGCTGCGCGCAGAATCTCCCGCTCCAGCGCCGCGGAAGGATGCCAGAATCCCCCTCGCGCGATGAAGCGGCTGCCGGCGGCAACCACGGTTTTCTCCGCTTCCACCATTCGAGGCACCGCGGGATCGATGGCCAGTTCCGCCAACGCCGTGTTCCGGCGTATGAACGTGTCGCCGTCCAACCGCCCTTCGGCATCGAACCCGAGCATTTCGTAGACGAGCCGGACGACGGCATAGGGCGCCCGATCACGCACCTCCACGATCACCTCGGCCATCCGCACGCGCTGGCCCGCGAAGCGCTCCAGTCGGTGGCTCTTCGGGTCATCGACCATGCGGGAGAACGTCGCGCTGGCCAGCCGGTACAGAGTGTCGTCCGGTCCGAGAATGTAGATGCGGGTCGAGTAGCTCACGGTGACCTTCTTTGTCAGGCCCAAGGGTCTGTCCGTAGCGTACCGCACCGGTCGCAAAGGCATCCGTGCGCCGTCGCATGGGTAGTCCCTACAGTCATGTCACCACCCTCTGAGCACTCGACGCTCGTCCGGCTGGAACAGCGAGGGTCGTTCCACCCCCGGCCAGGCAAGGCGCATCGTGCTGAGGATTGACCCGGAGTTGCTACCACCGCTGGAGCACCCGTTTAACTGACGCCCTACAGCGGTTGTGGCGATACGACCTCGACGGGTTGTTGCTTAGGATCTCGCGCAACCGCCAGTTCGGCTCGCGACGCCCCACCTCCGCAGAGGCAAGCCTAGTAGAAGCCCCGCCGCCTCTCGTCGACCGCCGGCAGTCGGCCAGGAGCCGTCTCCCATCAACCGGAAGCGAGTGACTCTTCGATCCTGAAAGCGGAAAGTCGAGCGCGCTTCAACCAGGGACAAGTAACAACCCCAAGGGCCATTCAGCCTTCGGGGTAATGAATGGCGGCTTCAGGGGGTTGAGCTGCCCTTGGTGCTGCGCCCACCACTGCCGGTTCATCGGCCGAAGGGGCCGTGGCCCTTCCACAGAATAATCCTCTGGTTTGTGAAACAACGGTTGTACACGTGACTAAGAAGCGCGGCGCGATTTCAAACGCCCTTTCGCTGTGAGAACACGGTTTAGCAGTCCCTTATGAAGGTTTACACTGTCGTGGCGCTGAAAGAGATGGGTAAGGGAAAATATAGGCCGGATCTGGGTGGGAGATTTTAGGTGCATATTGAGTTCGTCGAAATCGCCAACTTTAGAAAGCTGCTGTCGACACGCGTCGATCTCTCGACCACCACAACACTTTTCGGGCTCTCTTGCGTTTGGTGTGGGTAAACCGTCCAGGTCTCCCCGGATCATGTTGATGCCTTCGCACACTGTTTGTTCGCAAACGGACACGCCGGCAGATGCGTGAGCTTGCCTGCGACCAGGTAGGCGATGGTGATGAGATGGCGCACGGTGCCGTAGCCGCGGGCCTTGGCCTTAGCCGCCTGAATCAGCCCGTTCGCCGCCTCGACGCGGCCGTTGGTGAGCTTGGAATCGAAGGCGTTGAGGATGCCGTCCCAATGGGTTTTGACGGTCTTGGCGAAGTCCTTCATCGGCGCGAGGCGGCAGCGCCGGGCCCAGCTGTACCAGCGTGTGAGCAACGCCTCGGCCTCCTCGCGGGAGTTGGCCAGGCGGAAGATCTCGCGCAGGCTCTCCTTGATGCGGTAGGCACGGTGGGTCTTGAGGTTGAGGCGGCGCAGATCGACGTACTGGCGCAGCTGACGGCGGCTCCAGTCCTGTTGGTCCTTGAGCCAGATGTAGCGGCTGCGCTTGAGCACGGGCGTGGATTTGACCTCCGCGCGGCGCACCGCATCCACGGCCTGATTGGCCAGCTGGATGACGTGGAATTCATCGAAGGTGATGTTCGCCCACGGCAGCTGTTCCTCGACCCCGCTGCGGTAGCTCCCCGACATGTCGATGCAGACATCGCGGATGTTCTCCGCGCAGCCGCCGTGGGCCTCGAGGTCGTCGGCGAACTGCGCGACCACCTCGGCCTTGCGCCCCTCGGTGGCGAACAACAGCCGCGGCGCCTCCAGATCGTGAAAGAGACTGATGTAATGGTGCCCGCGCCGCGCTGCGGTCTCGTCCAGACCGACGGCGGTGACGCCGGAGAAGTCCTCCTGCGCACGCGCTTGCTCAACATAATGATCGAGCACCCGCCACACGCGCATGTCGCTTACCCCGAGCAGCTGCGCGACCTGACGCACCGTCATCGCCCGGCACAAGGCGACGATCAGTGCCTCCATCAACTGGGTGAAGCCGGTGCCGGGACGCGCCCACGGCACCTCGACTTGGGTGGTCTTGCCGCAGGCGCCGCAGCGCACCCGCGGCACCTTGGCCTGAATGTAGGCCTGGAACTGGAAGAAGTTCAGATGACGCCATTCCCGCGCCTGCGTGTCATGCACCGGCTGGTGCTCCGCCCCGCAGTGCGGGCAGATAAAGCGGGTCCCGCGGGCGAAGCCGACCGCGAAATCGATGCGTCCGGCCTTCGGATCGAAGGCCACCTCGCGGACCTCCCAAGGTGTCTGCAGCCCCAACGCGACGGTGAACAAGGATGCGGAATCCACGGCGGCGACCTCCGGCGGTTGGCCTGTGGACATGTGGACGCGTCCTACGGACCGGCCCGAGCCCTGCGGGCCGTGTGGACAACCCCTGGACCGCGCCGAGCAAGGCCGTGCCGGTTGCGAGCTCATCGCCGGCGCGGCCCACCGGTTGACCACACTCTCGGGCCTCGCGCCCACATGCCCACAGGCCCAGCAACAGGTTTGACGAAATGTGCTCTAAAGGGTGCGAACCGGCCGGGGCGGAGTCAAGCCCTGACCCACAGGAAACGTAACAGAGGCACTTTTCGTCGGGGCTAACAACAGTGGCAAGACCTCGGCAATGCTCGCAATGCGCCGCTTTCTGTCGCCGCGCAGCTGCCCCTTTGAGATACATGACTTTACCCTGTGCCACTGGTCCGAGATCATTGCGCTCGGGGAAAGCTGGATCGCAGCGCGTTACGCCGGGGACGTCATCGATCTGGCCGTCGACCCGTGGGTCAGCGTTCTACCGACGCTTGACCTCTGGCTGCACGTCGAGACCGGCGAGATGCATCATGTCCGCGATCTGATCCCGACGCTCGATTGGGAAGGTGGCAGGCTGGGCGTCCGACTGCGCTACGAGCCCAAGGATCTCGGCCTGTTGTACAAGGACTTTGTTGGCGCCGTGAGCGACGCCGAGGCGATGAAGGAAGCGGCAAATGTCGCTGCGGCGGAGGAACATCGGGACGCCGATCCACCGCCGGATCCTCCCAAGCTAACGATTTGGCCGGCGAACCTTGTCGACTTTCTCAGCAAGAAGCTCTCCACCCACTTCACAATCCGTCCCTATTCGCTGGATCCTGCCAAGCTCGCGGTGCCCGACAAGTCCCAGGCGCGACCGCAGGCGCTGCCGGCCGTGTCGCTGCCGATCGAAGGCGATCCATTGAACGGCTTGATCCGTGTGCACGACATCCCCGCACAACGCGGGTTCGGTGAAGAGCAGTCTGGCCAAGATGACGAGGACGCCCCTGCCGTCGGGGTGGGCAGCCGTCTGTCAGACCAGCTGAGAAGCTACTATGCCAAGCATCTCGATCCGACCAAGGGACCAGATCCGAAGGATCTCGGGGCACTCCAGGCGATCGAGGCCGCCCAAGATACATTCGACAAGCGGCTGACCGAGAGCTTCAAGGCCGCCTTCACTGAGGTCGAAGGCATGGGCTATCCCGGCGTGACCGATCCACGTCCGCGCGTATCAACCCGACTGAAGGCGATTGATGGTCTCAATCACAGCGCGGCAATCAGCTTTGAAGTCGATGTGATCGCTCAGGATGGCGCAACCACACCTCTACTCCGATTGCCCGAGTCCAATAACGGGCTCGGCTATCAGAATTTGATCTCGATGATCTTCCGGCTGATGAGCTTCCGCGACGCGTGGATGCGCGTCGGCAAGGCGTCGAAGGGTGCGACGATCACCAACACCGAGCCGCTCCATCTGGTGCTAGTCGAAGAACCCGAGGCCCATCTCCACGCCCAGGTCCAGCAGGTCTTCATCAAAAAGGCCTACGCTGTGCTGCGCGCCCATGAGGACTTGGGCGAGAGCAAGATGCTGAGCACCCAGCTGGTGGTCAGCACCCACTCAAGCCATGTGGCGCATGAGATTTCCTTCTCCTGCCTACGCTATTTCCGTCGGCTACCGGCCGGCATGGCGGCCCGGGTGCCGGTCTCGACCGTTGTCAACCTGTCCGAAGTGTTCGGTCCTGGAAGTGAGACCGAGCGGTTCGTTACGCGCTACCTGCGTGCGCAGCATGCCGATCTGTTCTTTGCCGATGCCGCCATCCTAGTGGAAGGGCCAGCCGAGCGCATGCTCGTCCCCAACTTCATTAGAGCGCATTATGACGAGCTCAACCAGTGCTACATCACGCTGCTCGAGATCGGCGGCAGCCATGCGCATCGTCTCAAGCCGCTGATTAACCATCTCGGGCTGTTGACGCTGATCATCACCGACCTGGATACGCTCGACGGCACCGGCGGCGCATTGGTGCAGCCGGCAAAGGGTGCCAACCAGAAGACCAACAACGCGACCCTGAAGACTTGGGTGCCGAGCGTCGAGGACGTCGATGCCCTCATGGATGCCGATGCCGCGGACAAGACGCTGCGCGTAGACGGTGATCCTCTGTTCGCGGTGCGCGTCGCTTATCAGACGCCGCTGGCTGTGATCGCACCTGGGTCCGCCGAGCCGGAAACGGCCTATCCCTATACATTCGAGGATGCGCTCGCGTTCCAAAACCTTACCTTTTTCTCGGGGCTCAAGGGGACCGGTCTGGTGCGCAAGTTCAGCGACGCGATCGCAGCCGGCGGCGGCGCGACCGCGATCGGCGAATGTATGTATCGCGCCCTCAACAGCGGCAAGAAAGCCGAGTTCGCACTCGACGTCCTCGAGGTCGAGAAGTTCGACAGCATCGTCGTGCCCGGCTACATCGCCGAGGGTCTCGAATGGCTCCTCATGCAGCTGAAAAAGAAGCAGGTCGAGATCCTGCCCCAGGCGGAGCAGACTGAGCAGTCAGAGCAAGCCGAGCAGGCGGGAGCATGAGCGCCGCCGACGATCAGTTTGATGCCGAGGCCGACAAGACGATCCTCGCCTGCCTAGACTTGGACAAACCGAGAAGCTTCTTCCTCTATGCGGGCGCGGGCTCTGGCAAGACACGTTCGCTTGTAGACGCAATTCGTACGGTCTGCCGCGAGCAAGGTCGGCACCTGTCGCTGACCGGGCAGAAAATCGGTGTTATTACCTATACGAATGCGGCGTGCGACGAGATCAAGCAGCGGCTCGAGTTCGACCCGCGCGTCGAGGTGTCGACGATCCATGCCTTCGCTTGGTCGCTGATCGCCCGCTATGACACCGACATGCGACGGTGGCTCGCCACAAGGCTGCTTCAAGATGTCGCCGAACTTGAGGAGGCTCAAGCCAAGGGCCGGGCGGGCAGCAAGGCCGCCGCGGACCGCGCCCGCTCGATCGAGAGCAAGCTACGCCGCCACGCTGGGCTCGATGCGATCACGCGGTTCGTCTACAGCCCGACTGGCGACAACCGTACCCGCGACGCCCTTAGCCATGCCGAGGTCATCGCGATGACGGCCGATTTCCTGGGCGCGAAGCCCGGTCTGCGGCGCCTGCTGGTCACTCGCTTTCCGATCCTGCTTATCGACGAGAGCCAAGACACAAGCCGCAGGCTCATGGATGTGCTGCTCGACGTCGAGACGGCGTATCGCGATACTTTCTGCCTTGGTCTCTTCGGCGATCTCATGCAGCGCATCTACGCCGACGGGAAGGATCGCCTCGCCGAGGCGATCCCCGCGAGCTGGGCGCGGCCACGCAAACGCATGAACCATCGCTGCCCAACCAGGGTCATCGAGCTCATCAATAAGCTTCGCCACGACATCGATGGTGAAAAACAGGTCCCGCGCAGCGACGCCCGCGTGGGCGTCGTCCGCCTGTTCGTTGTGCCCCATGCGACGGCCGACAAGACGGCGGTCGAAGCCATGATCGCCGCGAAAATGGCGCAGTTCACGGGGGATCAGACCTGGGCTGCGGGATCGGAGGCGATCAAGAGGCTTGCTCTGGAGCATCTGATGTCGGCTCGCCGCTTTGGGTTCGAGGCGTTTTTCGAACCGCTCTATTCGGTCGAGCGCATTCGGACGAGCTTCCTCCAGGGGACCGGCGCCGGCATCGGATTGTTCACGCGCGAGATCCTGCCGCTTGTGGCCGCCCTGCGCGCATCCGACCGCTTCGCAGCCGCCGCGATCGTCCGGCGCACCTCGCCGCTCCTTGAGCGCAAGGCGCTTGAAGATGCCGGTGACAAGCAGTCCGACATTCTCAACAAGGCCAAAGCGGCCTGCGAGGGTCTGCTGGCGCTGGTGTCGGCCGATGAACAGCCCTCGGCGCGCGCTGTGCTGGGCTATGTCGCCGAGACCCGTCTCTTCACGATCCCCGACGTGCTGGTGCCGTTCGCGACCGCCGACGAAGATGTGCCTGAAGGTCATCCCGGCGGAGAGGCTAACGAGGAAGCCGACGAGGAAGAAGAGATTGATCTCAACAGTGAGCTTGGCGGGTGGCGTCAAGCGCTCGAGGCGCCGTTTGATCAGATCGAGAAATATGACCGCTATGTCCGGGGCGTTTCACAGTTCGACACGCATCAGGGCGTCAAAGGGCTGGAATTCCCGCGCGTAATGGTCATCGCGAGCGACGAGGAAGCCCGCGGGTTTATGTTCGCTTACGACAAGCTCTTTGGGGTGAAGGACAAGAGCAAGACCGACCTTGAAAATGAAGCGGCCGGCAAGGAGACCTCGATTGACCGGACGCGTCGGCTTTTCTATGTGACCTGCAGTCGCGCCGAGGAGAGCCTCGCGGTCGTCTACTACGCAGCAGATCCCGCGCTCGCGCGCGATGCCATGATTCAAACGTGCTGGTTTGAGCGTGACGAGATCGAGCTCCTCGGACCGTAAGTGAAAAAAGGGAGTATCGATATCACCTTATGACAATCGCGGTACGGGCGATTAGCAGCAATCGACTGGCAAGCGAATTGCCACTTTCTAGTCAATTACGTCGCAAACAGACCCTTCGCTGACGGCCATCAGTCGCCAACGAAGCCCCGTTGTGGAATGACAGCTTCCCGCATTGGAGCCGACTCTCACCCGACGCAGTTATTCCCTCTGCCGCTGGCTGTTCATGGCCGTGTTCTTCCTCTCAGACCTCCCAGAGCCAGTGACCATTGCTGGGGCACAGCGATCGGTCGGCTGGCTCGGCTCGGTGGCCGGTCTGGTTCGCTCAGACCTTGCGAACACCCGTTAGGCGGTGTCGCATCGTGGGATAGATGGCCGATGGTGAGGTGGGCGAATTCTAGAAGTTCGTGACCACATCGTTTTGGAAACAACACCTGCTCTCTGCTTTCAATGCTCCCGAGACGCCAGCGACGTACTGTCCGCCAGCTTGGCGGCGAGCAGATCGGCCTGCACGGCAAACTTCTTCGCATTGGTCTTCTGCAACTGCGCCAAGTTGTGAAGCTTCCAACGGATGCCCGGCAGATGTTCGAGATGTGCGATGCCCAGCAGCGACCAGTCGGGCGTGCCGGCGACCAGCGACAGCAGGAAGCGTCGCTCGTTGTCGTCCAGCCCCTGCTGGAGTTCGCGAACCATGCGCTCTTGCGCGGAGAGCAATGCATCGAGCGGCACCGACTCGGCGGTCATGCCCGCGAAGTTGTGCGCGTAGTCGTGTTGGATGTCGCGCAGCGGTGGAAATAGCACTTCATGTACCGGACGGTTGTGGCTCGCCAGATAGACAACGAAGGCGCGCCGGATACCGGGAGTGATGCCCTCATGCGCGAAAAGCTGCATCACGTCGAACAGGTCTCGCGGGTGCTGTCGGTCCAGCGCCGCGACCAGCTTGCCGCCGTACACGTCCTCCAGCGAAACCACCGGGATGTCCAGGTCGGCCATCAGCAGGTCACGGGCGACAGGCCTGAGCGAGGCGCGACGCACCGGCTGCACTGTGCCGCGCATCACGAAATTCACTTCGATCTTGACTTCGATACGACCACGACGCACCAGCAGCTTGGTTTCGCCGGCATCTGCCGCCGGCGCATGCGTCTGGAACCCACGCTTCATCAACCGCTCGGCAGCCCGCCGGATGGCGTCGTTGATGCGCTCCAGTGCCTCCTCGCGCGGCGGTGCATGGTCGGGAAAGACCAGATCGAGATCGACCGACAGGCGCGGCATGTCGCGAACGAATAGGTTGATCGCCGTGCCGCCCTTCAACGCGAAGGTGTCATCCACGAACACCAACGGCGCAACCTGCGTCAGCAGACGCGCGGTATCAAGATAGACCGGATTCATGATTTGAGCACCAAGAGGCCGTCGGCCGATCGGGACACCCAAGGCCGGTCACTGCCCGTCGGCAGCTTGGCCGGATCGAGCTTGACGGCCCATGGCAGCGAACCTTCGCGGCCGAGCTGGAGACAGAGCCGGACGGTCTTCACACTCGTGCAGTGCTGCAACAGTTCTCGCAGCACGTCGGCGCGAAGACTGTAGGCGCTTTCGACAAGTTCGCGGGCTTCCTGCAACGATTGGCGCACGCCGACTTCGCTCAACAGCTCCAGCAACGCGCGTTCCGGCACCGAAACCTGCGGCGCCCCGCTGCGCTGCTCGAAAGGGCCGACGTGCAGCAAGGCGTCCGGCTGCTCGGCGAAGAGGCGCTTGCGGTGATACTCGGCCGGAAAATGCGCGGTGAACCACTCCGGCAGGCGCGCCGCCATCCAGCCGTACAGGTGCAGCACAGGTTGCTGCGACACGTACTGGCGCAGGCCGTACCAGTCGAATGCCGACTTGCCGCCGATATGTAAACCGTCGAATCTGCGCTGCAACAGCAGCAGGCTGGGATGCAGGGCCAGGATCTCGTTCGGGCGACAGTAGACGCCGCGCGCCAGGCGCATGAGCCACCCCGCCCGGACGTAGTGAACGGCCAGGTCTGCGGAGATGCCCAGCGCCGCGAGGTCCTCCGAGGTCAGCGGCGTCCCCGGCGCCAGCCGGGTGTAGAGCGTATTTAACTTGCTTGCGCCAGTCGTAGCCATACTACGATTGATATAACTTTCTCAAAGAAAAGTCAATTTGATCTGATTCTCCCAGTCGTAGCCAGACTACGACAACGACAATATATCCAATCAATCCCAATCACCCGTTGGGTCATCCAGCGTGAGAGGCCCCGGCTACCCTCCCCCTTGCCTCTCCGGTATCCTCCCGTGCGCTGAACGCTTCAGGCATGTGCGGAATTAGCGTCATTGCATCGCCGTCATCGACTGGATGACCCCTGCCCCTCGAGATGGAAGCGAGGCTGTCCCCCGAGGCCGAATTGTCTGTGCCTGTTTATGTGCCATTCTGTATGGAATTGCATGTGTCGGCATGTGCCATTTACGGTGCGGGCGTCTGGCAAGCCGTTGTTTTTGTTTAGGGATCCAGCCCTCCGAAGGCTGGGGTCACAGGTTCGAATCCTGTCGGGCGCGCCAAATCGCTTCTAATCTCAATAAGTTATCGTAAATCCTGATTGCCATCAGGCCGGCTATCTCGTCCGCTTTTACCGTCTTTCGCGCCTCCTCGGCGCATGTTCAATTGATTCCTGCCTTCACTCCCGGCGATGGCCTCGGTTAAGCCCGTGGCCCACCGGTGGCCCGGCTA
The DNA here is from genome assembly GCF_003634315.1 of Thiocapsa rosea. Classification (NCBI taxonomy): domain Bacteria; kingdom Pseudomonadati; phylum Pseudomonadota; class Gammaproteobacteria; order Chromatiales; family Chromatiaceae; genus Thiocapsa; species Thiocapsa rosea. The sequence continues at coordinate 3,233,513 of NZ_RBXL01000001.1, read as the reverse complement.
TAGCCTCCGTGGCCCAACAAGTTCTAGGCCGCGCGAGACGACCGGCGCTTTTGATTACTGCCCTTGGGCCTATCGTCGCCGATGCCTGCTTCGCTCGGTTCAACGCCAAGATATGCCTCCAAGGCCAGCCGAACCACATCGGAACGATTGGGAATGCTTCCCACCGAGTCGCGCCGCTTGGAGGAACAGCTCAAGGGCGAGGTCGAGGAACTGATGCCCCTGGCCGAGCGGCTCGCCGACGACCCGCCCGCCCCCCAAGGCCAGCCGACACCGGCCGAGGCTACTGCGTATCGGCTGCGCACCCGTGACGGCAAGGCCCGCTATGCCAAACGCAAGGCCACGGTCGAGACCGTCTTCGGCATCAAGCAAGTGCAGGGCTTTCGCCAATTCCTGTTGCGCGGTCTGCGTGCGGTGCAGGGCGAGTGGGCGCTGGTGTGTCTGGGATGGAACCTCAAGCGCCTTATTGCGCTTAAAGGATAAAAAAGAGGGCATGTCCGTAAGGGCGACTTGAGTTGCCCCACACGTCGGTCGATCCGTTCCAGGAAAGCATCTCAGCTCACCGGCGCGACTATCCCTATCCCGGGCCGGAGGCAGGCCGGTTCAAACCGCGCCGACTCCAACGCGCGTCAAGTCTGCGGAGGCTGATCCCATCCAAAAACATGGCACACCGCGCTGGGCGCGGTTAAAGTCTAAAGATAGACCGCAGTCGCAATCACAAAAAAGATCAGAACGCCCATCACGTCGTTGGACGTGGTGATGAAGACGCCGGTCGCCACCGCTGGATCGAACCCCAAACGTTCAAGGACCACCGGGACGAGCGAACCGATGGTCGCCGCCTGAGTGGTCACGGCCACCAGAGTCAAGGCCGCAGTCAACCCCAGATCGAGCGGGCGCTCGATCGGTATGAGTTCGGCGATCCCGAGGATGGCGAGCGCCACGAGGATTCCGACGATGAGTCCGTTGAGGAGGGCACCGCCAATCTCGCGCAGGATCCGCCCGCCCAGATCGCCGATCCAGAATCCACCCGATGCCTGGGCCTGCACGGTAACGGTCGAGGCCTGAATCCCGGCGTTTCCGGCCAAGGACATCACGATCGGGATCAAGCTCGCGAGGATGGCCGCCTCGGTCAGTGCGTCCTCGTAGGAGCCCACGACAAAGGAGGCCGTGCCTGAGCCGAGGAGTCCCGCGGCGAGCCAAGGCAATCGTCGCGGGACGATCTGGAGCGGACCGTCTGCCGCACTCGAATCGGGGGCCAGACCCGCCATCAGCTTCATGTCCTCCTCGGCCTCGGCGCGATCGATCGCCCTGAGTTCGTCGCCGGTGACCCGTCCGAGCAAATGAAGCTCCGCATCGACGACCGGGATTACCGGGAGCTGGGCACGGTCGGCGATGCGCGCGACCTCGGCGCGATCCATGCCGGCGGAGACCATGATGGTGTCCCTGTGCATGGCATCGCCGACCCGGGTCTCGGGCGCCAACAAAAGCAGATCACGGACTTTCAAATAGCCGTGCAGCCTGCGCTCCGAATCGATCGCGTACACCGCGTACAAGCGATCGATGCGATTGGATTGCTCGCGGATCTCGTTGACCACCTGACTGATCGTCCAATCGAGCGGCACCGCCACCAAACGACGACGCATCAGGGCCCCCGCCGTCTCGTTGCGATGGTCCAAGGCCCGCACCAGCTCAGGCGGATGATCGAGCGCCGCCAGCGTATCCTCCACCAGGTCGCGCGGCGACTCGGCGAGAAAGTCCGCTGCGTCCTCGACCGGCAGCTTGGCAACGATCTTTGCAATCCGCGCCTGCTGCTCGCGATCGAGCAGGACATCCGAAACGGAGGGATCCAGGGCCTGCAGGAGCGCCAGGCTGGGGGTATCGTCCAAGAGGGTCAACAGCACCCGAGCACGCCGCGGTCGCAGCTGCAAGATCAGGCGCGCAGTCTCGGCCGGCTCAAGTGCAACCGCTGCGTCGGCCAGTTCCCCGAGGTCTTGCGCCTTGAGTGCCGCGGAGAGACGCGCCAAGGCGTGGGCATCGCCGCGCGCGGCGAGTCTCAGATCATCGGTGGTCATCGCTATGCTCCAATTCCTCCGGGCAGCGGCCCGGACGAGGCAACACGACGCCTTCTCGGGGCGTCGGCCTCATCTTGACGATATCATTTTGGCCAGCCGTGCGATCTATGACGCCGGTGGAACGGTCCAACTCGGCCCCCTGCTCTATCACGCCGCCGACGTGCTGAAACCCGATGGCGAACCCCTCGAGCCAACGCTTGCCCGGCTCATCTGGCACCGTGGCGATCATGCGGAACCTCGTGAAGGCATTGGTCGGTCCGGCGTGGAAGCCGAGCGAGGTCTGCCTGCCCCGCAATCGACCCGCAGAGACGGTGCCATACCAGGCACATTTCCGGGTCCGCCTGCGATTCGGCGCCCCGCACGCCGCCATTGTCTTCCCCTCGGCCGATCTGGCCCGACCGCTCCGGAGCCCGAATGCCCTTGCCTTCTCGCAGGCAATCGAAGACCTGGAGGCGTTCGAAGCCTTGGCCGGCATGACGTTTGCCCAGAGGGTTCGGCATCTTCTGCGCCGACGACTGATCGCGGGTGCCGGCCCGGACGACGTCGGTCTGGAACAGGTGGCCCGGCTCTTCGCGATGCATCGACACACACTCAATCGTCGACTTCGGGATCCAGGCACCAGCTTCCATGCGCTGCTGGGCCAAACCCGCTCCGAGATCGCCTATCATCTTGCGCGATACCCGTCTGGCCACGCGGGACGTGGCGAGCGCATTGGGGTATGCGGATGTCACGGCATTCTCCCGTGCCTTTCGCCTTTCGGTGCTGGTCGGGAACCACCCCGGTCGCATGGCGCTCGGCGCATCAGCCGGACTGAGCGTACTATCCTGGGAGTTGCCTTAATCGAGGCTCCAAGCCTCGCCGTGGCGCACGCTCCGGTCTTGGGTCATTTTGTCGTGAAATATCAATCGCACGCGTCGAGCGTCATTGATCCGGAAGATGACCGCTGGCACGTTCAGCTTGCACCCTATCTGTGGCTGCCGAGCGTCGCCGCCAACCTTGACCTCGAGGTCGGTGTCCGCGGTCAGGTCCTGATCCCCGACACCCGGTGGTTCCTGCCGTTGGGAACGGCATCGGCAATGGCGTCGGCAACGCAGACCGCCGCCGGATGCCGATATCCAAGACAACCGACCCTCAACCGCGTCCGGAGCGATATGCATCATTTTCAGGTTGTCTTCGGCCTTGGGGATATCACCGACCTTGGTGGAAACGCGGTTTAAAATTTCATATTTTTTGAAACGTTAAACCGCGCCGACTCCGACGATCGTCGCGTCTGCCGAGACCAATCCCATCCAAAAACATCACATACCGCGCTGGGCGCGGTTTAACACCGACCAAGCCGAGTACGCATCGGCAACACCCAGAGGAGTCCGACCCATGACGAGCGACCTTACTGCGCGATCGAGCAGCAGTATCCAACCCGAAAAGCGCGGCCGCCCGGCGACCCGCGTGATCGTCCTCGCAATGGCCTTGAGCGCGGCGGGAACGCTCGCCCAAGCGCAGGCCGAGCCAGACGACGCGAAGACGATCCTCAAGTCGATGTCGGACTATGTGGCTAGCCAGACGACCATCGCGCTCGACTTCGACAGCTCCATCGAGGTCATCACCCCGCAGTTGGAAAAGATCCAATTCACCAACTCCGGTGGGGTCCTCTTGAGCCGCCCGGACAAGCTGCGCGCCCACCGTATCGGCGGCTATGCCGAAGTCGAGATGATCTTCGACGGCAAGACCGTGAGCGTCTTGGGCAAGCACATCAACGCCTATGCCCAGTTCGACGGCCCGGCCAGCGTCGATGATCTGATCGAGGCATTGCGGGCCGGCCACGGTGTCGCGCTGCCGGGTGCCGATCTGCTTCTGTCCAACAGCTACGAGGTGCTCGTGGACGGGGTCCTGGAGGCCAAGCATATCGGCCGCGGCGTCATCGACGGGGTTGAATGCGAGCATCTCGCCTTCCGCAATCTCGACACCGACTGGCAGCTTTGGGTGGAGGTCGGGGAACACCCCATCCCGCGCAAGCTGGTCATCACCAGCAAGACGATGAACAGCGCCCCTCAGTACACGCTGCATGTGAAGGACTGGAAGACCGATGTCGAGCCGGCGGCGGATGCCTTTGCATTCATCCCGCCCGCCGGCGCACGGAGGCTGGAACCCGATGACCTCATGGACCTCGACGAGCTACCCCCCGGCGCACCTATTGGAGAAAGCAAATGACGAGTAAGCTTATGAATAAAATCGCTATCCTCGGCCTGGCGTTGGCCGGGTGGCTGATCATCGGGCAGATGGTTCCCGGTGCCCGTCTCGGTCTGATCGCCAACGCCGAGGCCGTCGTCGGCGCCCCGGCGACACCGGTGAGCTATGCGGGCGTGGCGCGACGCACCACGGCCCGGGCGGTGACGCCCGGTGTCGGGGCGGGCGGGGTCGGCGGGCCGGCCTCGGGCGTCGGCGTGCTGCCCGGAGCGGGTGCCGGCAAGGCCGGGGTCGGCTACAGCGGTGGTGTCGGCCGCAACCTGGGCGGTCCCGTTAATCGCGTCGGGGTTCGCTGATCCACATCCATTCTGCGCGCGACAGTCAATCGGGGCGACCGCTTCCCGGGGAAGCGGTGTAGCCCCTCTTGGAGCCGGGCATCGGCTGCTGAACGTGGAGAGAGAATGAACACCACTTCGAGTGAGGTCAACGTCTGGTGCGACCACGGCCCTTAGCAGAGACGCGGTTTAGGCGATACACATCCAGAGGCCCAAGAGGCGAAACAAGATGACCTTGAAACACGTTTTTTATTTGATCGCGATGACGGCCGTTCTGCTCGCCCAAGGCTGCGCGGGACCGGTACGGAAGGACGCGGTGCCGACCGCCTTCACCGACCAAGCCGTTATCCCCGGCATGGCCGAGGTGCGTTACCGTGTCGGCATCGACACCGAGGCACTCCAGCGCGAGGGCATCGCCTCGGTGCGGCGCGAGCAGGCGCTCATGGCCTCCAGCGGCCAACACGGCGGCTTGCCCCCCGCAACCTTCCTGGCCGTCTCGGGCGGCGGCGACAACGGCGCCTTTGGCGCCGGGCTGCTCAACGGCTGGACCGCGGCGGGCGATCGGCCGGAATTCAAACTGGTCACCGGCGTCAGCACCGGTGCCCTCATTGCGCCCTTTGCCTTTCTCGGCCCGGCCCACGACGAGCAGCTCAAACGCTTCTATACGACGACCGGCCCCACGGACATCGCCAGGCCGCGCTCTTTATTGGCTGCGGTGACGAACGACGCCCTGGCGGACAATGCCCCACTCTGGAAATTGGTCAGCAGGGAGGTCGATCAGTCGTTGCTTGATGCCATAGCGCGGGAGTACGAAAAAGGGCGTTTGCTGTTCGTCGCCACCGTGGACCTGGATGCACGCCAGACGGTGCTCTGGAATCTGACCAAGATCGCTGCAAGCAAAGATCCGAATGCGCTCGACCTGTTCCGGTCCCTCATGATCGCCTCCGCATCCATCCCCGGCGCCTTCCCGCCCGTCATGATCGATGTCGAGGCCAACGGGCAGGCCTACCAGGAGATGCATGTGGACGGCGGCACCATGTCGCAGGTCTTCGTCTATCCGCCTTCACTCGACATCGAAGCGCTCTCCCGCAAGCTCGGCACTCAGCGCGAGCGGCGGGCCTATATCATTCGCAACGCGCGTCTCGACCCGGAATGGGCTCAAGTGGACCGCCGGACCATGAGCATCGCCGGTCGGGCGATCTCATCGCTCATCCACACCCAGGGCATCGGCGATCTGTACCGGATCTATCTGACGAGCCAGCGCGACGGTGTGGATTTCAACCTGGCCTATGTCCCCGCGAGCTTCAATGCACCGCATCGGGAGGAGTTCGATACCGAGTTCATGCGCGCCCTCTACAAGACCGGCTACGACATGGCGGCAAAAGGCTACCCCTGGGAGAAGGCGCCGCCGGGCTTCTGACGGGCTTTCGGATACTTGCGATCGAACCCGATCACGCTGTCGGGGGTGATCGGATTCGGGTGATCGACGTCGCTCGGCCTTTGCGCACTGGAGCGCGCCGACGAGACCCTGGCCGATCAGCAACACTTCAGGCTCGATGCCGAGCGCTGGAGCGCCTTCATCTCCCGATCGCGCGTCTCTGATTGCGTCCGTGCTCGCGGGGAGCACGGCGTCGGGGGGCTGCTCATACATCGCCCGTCGACGAGGCCAAGCCGTGTCTTTCGCTGATCGAAATAGGGCGCTTCGGGCCACCCGTTCTCGCTCATGCTCGGGCAGGACCGCCGCTACTCGCTCTTGAGCCTGCGCGAGCCTTCGAGAAGCGGGTGCCAACCGAAGACGAGAGTAGCCATGAAGCCGTCCATGCGAAGATCACCGGGTGCGTCGTCGTTGATCGTCGACTTGTAGCCGAGGGTCAGATTCAGGTTGTCGTTGACGGCATAGCCGAGGGTGAGCCCGATCCCGATGTTGTCGAGTGCCTCACCCTGGACGCCATTGACGGTCGCCTTGCCGCCGTTGTACCAGGCGGCATCGAGCGAGCCCCAGAGGTGCTCGGTGAAGTCGCGCGTCAGATGTGCGTCCAGCTGGAACATGGGATCGGTCGACAAGGTCTGCCCGACATAGTCGGTGTTGTCGCCGAAGAGCCAAACGGCGGGCAGGAATTCCAAGGTCGTGCGCCGGCCCGGCACCCAGGGGCCAAGCTGCCAGACGATGGGCAGACCGAAGCGCCCGTACCAACGGTTCTGGCCGATGTTCAGGGGTTGGTCGTCGTCGTATTCGCCGATCGGCAGCGCCAGGTCGGCGAGCAATTTCAGTGTGAACCCCGGCTCGTAGCGGATGACATCGGGGATGTTCTTCTGCGCCGGCGGGCCGATGACAGTCATGCTGAATTCGAGCATCGGGTCGCCGAAGCCGCTGGCCGACTGGTTGAAGGTCCTGCCGGCGACGGTCACGTCGCCCGAGATTCGCCCCATGGGCAGGAGGATCGCCGCCATGGCCGCGCGATCGAACAACGAGAAGGTCCGCGCGTAACCCGCAATGGCCATGGTGGCGTCGAAGTTCGCGCCCGGTGTCACGATATGCGCCGGATCGAAGGGGTTGGTGTTGCCGCTGATCGATTCGAAAATAAGCGGCACCGCGCTTGCGCCCGACAGCGTATCCCAATAGAAGCGCGCCGGCATTTGGGCGAGCGCATTGAGTGGGCCGAGCGCGCCTATGGCGAGCAGCGTAACGAGCGCCAACCGCGATCGCATGGCCTGTTTCATCGAACCTTTTCTCATGGACGTGAACTCTCCATCCTGCTTGAAGAATGATTGGGTCGGCACCGTATCTCGCCTGGGGGTCAACGCTCGGGATCGGCCAGCATGTCCTCGGGCGGCACGAACTGCCCCTTGTTGATCAGCGGCGGGAAGCCGGGGTCATCCGGGACACGCGGCGGAAGCTGATCTTTCAGGGTCTCGAACGGGGAGCGGCTGGGCAGGATCACGTTGTTCGTGCGGACGTACCGATCCCAGAGGGCGACCATCTGCCGCACCTTGTCGGGGCGTGCCGCGGCCAGATCATTGCGCTCGGCAGGATCCGTCGCGAGGTCGAAAAGCTCCCAATCGCCCTTGCCCAACGGCTCGTATTGCCAGCGCAGCTTCCAGTCCCCCTGCCGCACTGCGCGATTGCCGAAGATCTCCCAGGCGAGGGTGTCCTTGTCGCTGCGCGGCGACTGCGCTTGGCCTCTCAGCATCCGGTTCCAGGACGTGCCGATGAGCTCGGGGGCTTCGCGCCCCTCGTGGCTCTTCGGATAGTCGGTGCCGGCAATCTCGAGCAGGGTCGGCATGATGTCGGCCACATGCATGAGCCCATCATTGATGCTCCCCGCTGGCCGTTCGACGCCCGGACCGCTGACGATGAGCGCGTTGCGGATGCCGCCTTCCGCGACCCAGCCCTTGTACTGACTGAAGGGCGTCATCGACACCTGTGCCCACATCGGGCCGTAGCCGACATAGGAGCCCGGGTCGCCCCAGGCCTTCGGATGGGTCTGCGACCACTTGATCGCCGCGAAGAGGAAGTCGCGCGTGCCCGGTTGGCCCGCGATCAACTTGAACAGATCGACGCCCTCGGCGCCGTTGTCGCCGAAGACGATGAAGAGCGTGTTCTCGTACTCGCCGATCGTCTTGAGGTGGTCGATGAGTCGGCCGACGTGGAAGTCCATGTTCTCCATCATGCCGGCATAGAGCTCCATCTTCCTGCCGAGCGTTGCCCTGGCCGCCGGCGCGAGCGTGACGGGATCGGGGACGAACCACATGCGTTCGGCAAGCTGCGTGCCCGCGGGCTGAATGCCGAGCGCAACCTGGCGCTGCAACCTCTGCTGTCGTACCGCATCCCAACCCTTGTCGTATTCGCCGACATGACGGTTACGCCATTCCCCCGGCAGGTGATAGGGATCATGCGGCGCCTGATGGGCGACATAGGCAAAGAAGGGTTTGCCGTCGCCCTGGTCGGCGTCGATGAACTCGATCAGCTTGTCGGTGTAGGTCTTGGTCGCGTAGTAGTCCTTGGGCAGCTTGGTGAGATAACGCCCGTCCTCGGTGAAGACCGACTTCGGCGATGCGCCGGTGAAATTGGTCATGTCCCAGTAGCTGCCCGCCCCGTCGAGCAGCGAGAAATCGCGCTCGAATCCACGCGCGGCCGGAATCAGCTCCGGGTCCTTGCCCAGGTGCCACTTGCCGACCATGTAGGTGTGGTAGCCGGCATCCCTGAGAAGTTGCGGCAGCGTGAGCACCCGGGTGTTGAGATAGCCCTCGTAGCCGGGGACGCCGCGCTGGTTGGGCGCGGTCCACTCGTCCATGTTGCCCAGACCGTTCCGGTGTGTATCCACCCCGCTCAGCAGCATGGAACGCGTCGGCGAGCAGCTCGCGTGGGTGTAGAAGTTGGTGAAGCGCACCCCTTCGTTGGCCAGGGCGTCGAGGCTCGGCGTTCGGATCTCGCTGCCGAAGGAGCCCATGTCGGAAAACCCCATGTCATCGCCGAGGATGACGACGATGTTCGGGCGGCGAGAGGTGTCCGCGGCGCCGGCGGGCGCGGCAAGCGCGGCCGCCAGGCCAAAGATCCCAAGCGCGCAGATCAGGCTGCCCGCCTTCCGGACGGTGGATCGCGGCGAGCGCGGCAATACGGTTTTCATCGGCAACCCTCGTGTCATCACCATCCCACATCCATTCCCCGCACCGAGGCGAGCTCAGGGAACGCCGGCTCCCGGCACCTCGACCTCGATCACCCGCAGGGTCGCGCTCGGGGTCCGCGCGATCTCGGCCGGATCGTGCGAGTCCGAGCCGCAGATGAACAGATGCCGGCGGTGCGGCCCGCCCAGCATCACCGCGTAGCCCTCGGTGTCCAGCTCGACCCGCTCGGCGATCTCGCCGCCTTCGCGGACCCGCAAGGCTGCGAATCGCCCTTCGGGGTTGGCGAGCCAGACTGCGCCCTCGGCGTCGAGCGCGATGCCGTCGGGACTCACGTCATCGGGCAACTGCGCATAGACACGCCGGTTGGCGAGCGATCCATCGGCCTGCACGTCGAACGCGGTCAGGCGGTGACCCATGGTCTCGCCGACGATCAAGGCCTTGCCGTCGGGCGTGATCACCATCCCGTTCGGGAAGTGCAGGCCGTCGGCGACGATCCTGGCGCGGCCATCGGGCTCGACGCAGGCGATCACGCAGGTGTCCACGGGCTTATTCGCGGGGTCGAAGAAGTTGTAGCCGATGTCGCCCACGTACATCCGATCTTGCGCATCGACGATCCCGTCGCTCAGGCAAAAGGTCGTGATGCCGCTCAGATCGGCCAGGGATTGCAGCGCCTGGCCGTCCCAGCGGTGGATTCGGCGCTGCATCGCATCGCCGACCAGCAGGCTGCCGTCGCGCCGGAAACCGAGTGCGTTCGGGATGAACGGCAGCTCCACCGCCGTCTCGACCTGGCCGTCTAGGTCCGCGGTCATGATCGCCTTGTCGTGGATATCCAGGAACCACAGCTTGCCGTCGTGCCAGCGCGGGCTTTCGGTGAATTTAAGCCCGCGCGTCTTGTCGATCAGGATCTTGCCGGTGTGCGTCTTCATGGGTGCTCCTGTGGCGGTCGCTGGGCAGTCCGCGGGGCCTGCCGCCGGTTTATCCGCCGGCCCGGTTGATGAAGGCGAGGCGAATATCTGTGATCGATCGGGTCACATGGCCCCTGCCGGTGGTGTCGTCGCAGTAGATCAGCTCGCCGGGGCCTGGGTGCAGGGTCGTGCCGTCAGAACTCAACTGGGATGCCATTGGCCTTCGCCACGGCGAGGACGGCGTCGAAGACCTTCGCGTGGTCCCAAGGTGCGTCCGCGGTCTCGTTGCGCAGCTCCCGGTAGGCCCGCTCGACGTTCATAAACAGGCGCGCCGGGGCGCGCCACCCGCCGTAGGGTCCGAAATCGATCATTTTGGACGCATCCAGGGCGCTCAGCCCCTGATCGAAGCAGCGCTTTGATTCCTCGCGCACGTATTGGAGATAGGCCTTCATCTGGATCGCACCGTCGACCCCGCACACCGGTCCATGTCCGGGAACGATGACGTCGGGATCGAGCGAGATAATGAGATCCAGAACCTGGAGCCATTTCTCGTAGGTGCCGTTCCAGCCCATGGGCGTGCATTCGCGGAAGATCACGTCGCCCGCGAACACGATCTTTTCCTTAGGGACATGGATGATGGTGTCGCCGATCTGGTGGCACGGCCCGACATAGATGAGGTGCACTTCCGTGCCGTCGAGGTCCAGCACATGCCGCTCCTCGAACACCGTCGTCGGCAGCACCAGCCTGATGCCGTCGAAGTCGTAGTCCTCCTGCAACTGTCGAGCGACGGCCAATGCGCCGGGGTGCAGGGCCTTGAGCAGCATCCGCGTCAGCACCCGATCGGATGCCTTCAGGAGTTGCTGGGTCTCCTTCGGATCGGCGACGTGCGGCATCAGCTCCTTGACTGTGCGGTGCGCGATGATCTCGGCGCCCTCGAAGAGCTGGTTTCCCCAGACGTGGTCGCCGTCCTCGTGCGTGTTGATCACGCGCTTGGGCATGCCCGGCCAGACCTTGCCGAACAGCTCGATCATCCGCCGCCCGTGGGCCAGGTCCGACTGGGTGTCGATGACCACACCGCCACCGAGGTTGATGAGACCGGAATTCGCATCGCAGACGCGGTTTTTTTCGTTGAGAACCGCGAAGCAGTGGTCGCTGACGTGCTGGAGTTTCATTGGGCCGGATGTCATTGAGATGGATTGGGTCGGCGCGATGCGCGGCTGTCGCAGTCTTTCCTGCCCACGCATGGGCCAGGCGCTGTCGCTGGATCGACCTGAAGCAAAACTGTGTTAGTTTCCGGTCAGGCACCTGAGCCGTCTATCGGATTACCGCAAAACGAAAAATTCGTGGCCACCCCTCTCATCAGCGATTCCCCCGCCGTCATCGTGACCGAGATCAGTGACCCCGCGTCGGCCGATGCGGGACAGGAACTGCTCGATCTCGACGCGGTACAGCTCGAATCCCGGCCGCTGCGGGCGCGGCGCGTCGTCGTGCGCCTCGGGGCGGCCAGCGTGCTCTTCCATGCCAGCAACCAGCGCCTGCGCACGAGCACCAGCGTGCGCGAGGGGCTGCTCGCCTATGTTACCTTCGGCCCGCAGGCGCGGGGGACGGTGAACGGGGTGCCAGTCCGCCCCGGTATGCTGTTGGCCGCTGCCCCGGACTCCGAGGCCCGGTTCGTGGTGGAGCCCGGCTGGGAGAGTATCGACTTCCTGCTCCCGCCCGAGGAGATCCGCCTCCATCGGACGGCGCGACAATGGGCGGGGGAGTTCCGTCTTCCGCAGGGGGTGGAGACGCTACAAGCCAGCGAAGGCTCTCCCGGATCTCAGGGAACGCCAAGTTTAGTAAAATCAGTGTTCTACGCAGCCAATCTTGGTAAACTTCCATTCGAACGCTTTTAACTCAATGGAAAACCGATGATTGACCAGAGCCAACTCCTGCGCCTGCTCGGACTGCCGCAGATCGCCATCGACCGCGTCGAGATCACGGACGCCGCTGTGCTGGAAATTCATGTGCACAGCACCGAGGAGGGCACGCAGTGCCGGAGCTGCGGCCGACGCATCACTGAGCCGCATGGACTCGGTGAAGAACGGCGGTTGCGCCATCTGTCGATCTTCGAGCATCGCACCGAAATTCTCATTCGTCCCAAACGGTATCGCTGCCCCGATTGCCGGGATCATCCCACCACCACCCAACGGGTGGACTGGTACGACCCGCGCAGCGGCTTCACCCGTGCGTTCGAACACAGCCTGATGCGCGCCCTGATCAACAGCACCCTGGAAGACGTCGCGCACAAGGAGGCCGTCACCCCGGAGCACCTCGACGGTATTCTCGATCGGTGCGTCCCGAGCCAGATCGACTGGACGACGCTCACGGCGCTGCCCGTGCTCGGGCTCGACGAGATCGCCTTGACCAAAGGCCACGGCAATTTCGTGGTGATCGTCAGCGCCAGGGTCGAGGACACCCTGAGCATCCTCGCCGTGCTCAAGGACCGTAAGCGCGCGACCATCGAGGCGTTTTTGCGCACGATCCCAAAATCCTTGCGGCGCACCGTTCGCGTCGTGTGCACCGACCTGTACAGCGGCTTCATCGGTGCGGCCAAGGCCGTCTTCGGCACGCACGTCGCCATCTGCGCCGATCGCTTCCATGTCGCGCGTTTGTATCGCGACGCCGTGGAGACGTTGCGCAAGACAGAACTGCGCCGGCTCAAGCGCGACCTGTCGAAAACCGAGTACGGCGGGCTCAAGAACGTCCATTGGATCCTGCGCAAGCGCGAATCCGACTTGAGCGCCGAGGAACGGCGGATCCGCGCCCGGTTGTTCGCCTATTCCCCGCAACTCGCGCAAGCTCATGCCCTCAGCCAAGCCCTCACCGAGGTCTACGACATGCCCCTGTCCAAAGGTCAGGCCAAGCGCAAACTCAGTGGCTGGATGCGACGGGTCAAGAACGCCGAGATGACGTGTTTTCAATCCTTCCTGAAAACGTTGCGCCGTCATTGGGACGAGATCACCAATTATTTTACCGAACGACACACGAGCGGTTTCGTCGAAGGTCTCAACAACAAGATCAAAGTATTAAAACGGCGGTGCTATGGCTTGAGCAACCTGCGCCGGCTCTACCAGAGGGTGTACCTCGATCTGTGCGGTTATCGGGTTTTCGCGCGCTGATCAATGAAAAACAACCGCTTAAAAATGGCTTGGACGGGGTGCGTCCAGCGATATTTTCAACCAACGTGTTCGGTCAAAATGACTACAACGTCATGTTTTTAAATATTTTAGCGCTTTCCCTGAATTCCGGGAGAGCCCCAGCGAAGCGACGGTGTGCGGACTCTTCGACTGGGGGAAGCGGCTGGTGGAGACCGCGGTAGAACGACCCGACCTGTTCAACGATCGGGAGGATGAGCGGATCGCCGCCCGGGTCGAGTTGATCGACGCCCTCTTGGCGACGCTTCGGCAGGCCCAGGATCTCGTGCCTGATCGCGGCGCCCGGACCCGGCGCTCACGCAGCGAGATCGTGAAGTGCGCCGAAGAGCAGGCACTGGAGCGGATCCCCGCCACTCTCTCGATCAGCGATCTATGCCGTGCCGCCGGCGTGAGCGAACGCACCCTGGAATATGCCTTCAAGGAGGTTCTGGGGCTGACCCCGGTCGCCTATCTGATCCGTCTGCGGCTGCATCGGGTTCGCAAGGCCCTCTTGGCGGCGATGCCGGGATCGACCCGGGTTTCGGCGGAGGCGCTCAACTGGGGCTTCTGGCATTTCGGCGAGTTCGCGAGAGCCTACAAGGAGTGTTTCGGCGAATTACCTTCGGAGACCTTGCTACGGAGGCCCGAGCCGCCCGAATTGCGGGAATACCGTGTCACCCGTGACGCGTCGGGAGATCTCGCCGGCAAGGGTGTCCGCGATCGTTCTCTCGACACCGAAGGTTCTGGGTCGTCAGGATGATGCAGAGGTTGATCACGGCGAGGATCGGCTGCAAGAGCTGGATCCCGAGGCCGAACAGCAGGTCTTTGCCGATCATCCGGATGCCGATCGTGCCGAGCCCGACGACGAAGACCATCAGCGGGGAGACGGCGAACAGGAACGCCTCGAAGACGGTCAACCCGGAAATCACCTAAATCTGCCGGGCCGATCCCACCCAAAAACATCGCATACCACGCTGGGCGCGGTTTAGACTGACTCGACTCCGACCCGACGCGAGGACGCGAAGCCCGATGGACGATGCACGCATGATGGACTGGCTGATTGCCCTGCACGCCGGCTTGCCGCGTCTCGGTCCCGGCAGAGACACGGCGACGCGCCGGGCCTTGGCCGACTGCGTCGGACTGCCGGCAACGCCCGACATTCTGGATGTCGGGTGCGGCGGCGGCGCCTCATCCCTGGTTCTGGCGGAGGCAACCGCCGGACACATCACCGCCGTCGATCGGGTGCCGCTGTTTCTCCGCGAGCTGCGGACACGGGCACAGTCGCGCGGTCTCGACGGGCGGATTCGCCCCTTGGTCGCCGACATGCACGCCATGCCCTTGCGTAGCGCCGCCTTCGATCTGATCTGGAGCGAAGGGGCCATCTACATCATTGGGTTCGACGCGGGTTTGACGCACTGGCGCAGTCTGCTGCGCCCGCGCGGCTGGCTCGTCGTCTCGGAGCTGTCCTGGTTGACCGATCATCCCCCGGCGGCCTTCCTCGACTCCTGGCGCGAGGGCTATCCGGGAATGCGCAATGTCGCGGACAACCTGGCTGCGGCAAGCAGCCTTGGATGGGAACCCGTCGGGCATTTCCCGCTGCCGGCAGATGCCTGGACGATCGACTATTACGGCCCGTTACATGCGCGCTTGCCGAGCTTCCGCGCCGACCACGCCGACGACCCGGAGGCACAGGCCGTCGCCGACATGACCGAGCGGGAGATCGCGCTGATGGCGGATGCGGCCGGGATCTGCGGGTATGTGTTCTACATCCTGCGCCGTGCCGGATAATCCGACATCGGGGCGCGGGAAGCGCATCTCATACGCGCAAACCGGACGCCGCCGTCAGTCACCACACTTCAAGCCTGGTCGGGACGCGCCTTGGTCAACGTCTCGGAGGTCGATTGCGAGCAAGTCGGCTCGGCTGGCTGCGCCGCCACGGCCTTGGTCATGCTTTCGTCCAGGCATCATGGGTTCCCCGACCGGACGCGAGACTCCGCCCACCCGGACCGAAACAGAGTGCCGTTTCGCGCGACAGACACCTTTCGTTCCCCGAGCCGATGCCGGAGGCCACCATGAATCTTACGCTTCTCCGCACCCTGGGCGCACTGCTGCTGGTCGGCGCGGTGACCGCCGCCCTGCTCTACCGAGAGCATCTCGACGTCGCAGCACTGGAGGCATGGGTCAGCGGCGCCGGTGCCGCGGCACCCCTGATCTTCATCGGGCTCTATGTGCTGGCCACGGTGCTCTTCCTTCCCGGCGCGGTGCTCACCCTGGTCGGCGGCGCACTGTTCGGCCCGATCTGGGGCACGCTGTACAACCTGCTCGGGGCCACGCTCGGCGCCGCACTGGCCTTCCTCATTGCTCGGCATCTCGCCGGCGACTGGGTGCAGGCGCGCGCCAAGGGTCTCATCGCGCGCTTGATCGAAGGGGTCGAAGCCGAAGGCTGGCGCTTCGTCGCCTTTACCCGGCTGGTGCCGCTGTTCCCGTTCAATCTGCTCAACTACGCGCTGGGTCTGACCCGCATCCGCTTTCTGGCCTATGTGCTGGCAACCCTGGTGTTCATGCTGCCGGGCGCCGTGGCCTATACCTACCTGGGGTTCGCCGGCCGCGAGGCGATCGCCGGCGAGGGTCTGATCCGCAACGGTCTGATCGCGCTGGCGCTGCTCGCCGCGGTGGCCTTCCTGCCGAGACTGGTCGCGCGGCTGCGTCAGCGTCCGACGCTGCCGGTCGAAGGGCTTAAGCGCCGTCTCGACGCCGAGGAGGAGGATCCCCACCGGCTGGCCGATCGAACAGGCCGATCCGCAATGCGATTAAGCCGCCTTCGCGGGTCTGCACCTGCCGATCCGGATCATCATTGCGGCAAGAACAACAGACTGTAGACGACATGACGAATCGAACTCCGCTCGGAGGCTCTACGATGGTTTGCTCAAGACTGACGGCTTAGGGGACTCGATGCCATCCAGGCATGCGCAGTCGGGATGACGATTCTCGGAAATCCCCTTGCTCCTTGCTCCTTGCTCCTTGCTCCTTGCTCACTCGCCCTCGAGCAGCGTTTGCACGTCGTCGGCAATCTCCTCTGCGTAGAGATCGCGGAAGAAGTGATCGGCGCCGTCGAGCACGATCAGGTTGACGCGTTCGCCGTCCGCCAGCGGCTGCACCGCCTCGACCAGTCCTTCGACCACATCGTCCTCGCTGCCGGCCACCACGAGAACCGGGGCCTTGATCTCGGGGATCAGACGCGGGGTGTCCATGCGGGGATCGGGCGAATAGTAGGAGAGGAAGGCCGCAGCGGTTGCCGAGGTCTCAGCACAGTAGATGAAGTCGACCGGAGCAAGCATCTCGGCGCCGCGCCCTTCCGTGTCGAGCAGACGCGCACGCTTAAGCTGGGGCTCCAGGGCCTTACTGAAGCGCTTGTCGTAGTCCTGCACCGCGGCGGCCTCGCTCCAGGTCTGCGGGGCGACCAGGATCACGGCGCTGATCGGAGCGTCCGGGTGCTCCGCGGCGAACCGGGCCGACTGATTGCCGCCGCGCGAATGTCCCAGCAGGGCCACCTCTTCCACGCCTTGGCTCTGCAGCCAGCCGAGCCAAGCATCGATCTCGCCGACCGCGTCGGTGTGCAGGTGGGTATGGGGAGTTGCGCAGTCGTACATCCCGCTGCGGTTGTCGAGACCCAGGCTCAGGGTCATGGACAGCGAGCTGATTCCGCGTTCCTGCAAGGCCGATTGCAGGGTCTGCATGATCTCCATGCCGCCGTGGGCGAGCGTGCCGTGGGTCATCAGCACGACCGGACCCTGCTGCCAGTCGGTGCCGGTCGTCTCCAGGTTGGCGTTCAGGACGAGGCCCCGGTCGGTCAGGGTGATCTCTTCGGCCGCAGCGGTGCCGGCCGCCAGGGTAATGGCGAGCAGTGCAATGGCGAGCGCGAGTCCTGGGCTTTGAAGGCGATGGTTCATGCGGTGGTCTCCGTGGGTTGATGAATCGGCTGCGTCGGCTCAGCCGAGCGCTCGGTGAAGATCGGCGATCAGGTCCTCGGCGTCCTCCAATCCGATCGAGAGTCGCAGCATCGCGTCCGAAATGCCACGTCGGGCGCGCTCCTCGGGTGTGAGTCCATGATGGGTTGTGGTGCAGGGCTGCGTCACCAGGCTCTCGACCCCGCCCAGGCTGGGGGCGAGCGCAAACAGCTCGAGGCGATCGGCAACCGCGGTAGCCGCCACGCCGTCGCCGGCGATCTCGAGGGTCAGCATCCCACCGAACCCACTCATCTGCCGCGCCGCGAGGGCATGGCCGGGGCAGGACGCGAGGCCCGGATAGAGGACGCGGGCGACCCGCGGATGGGCCTCCATCGCCCGGGCGACAATCAGCGCGGATGCCGACTGCTGTCTCACCCGCACCACCAGGCTTCGCAGACTGCGCGCCAGCAGGGCGGCCGTCTCGGGTGCGGGCATCTGACCGAGGTTCTTGCGCCAGTTCCACACCGGATCCAACAGGGCCCGAGCGCCCATCAGTGCGCCGGCGGTCAGGTCGCTGTGTCCGCCCAGATATTTGGTCGCACTGTGCACGACCAGATCCGCCCCGAGCGCCAGCGGCTGCTGATTGACCGGCGAGGCGAAGGTGTTGTCGACGACGAGCAGAGCGCCGCGGGCATGGACCTGCTCGGCCAAGGCGGCGATGTCGAAGATCTCCAAGGCGGGGTTAGTGGGCGTTTCGAGGAAGACCAGGCGGGCGCCGTCGGCGAGGAGTCCGTCGAGCTGCTCGAGCTCGTGGCCGAGCAGGAGATGGGTCGGGATTCCGAGCAGCGGCAATTGCTGACCGATCAGCTCCAGGGTGCCGCCGTAGGCATCCCCGATACAGACGATGCCCTCGCGCCCGTGGGCGAAGAAGAGCGCGGACTCCGCCGCCATGCCCGAGGCGAAGGCCAGCGCGGCCTCGGCCCCTTCCAAGGCGGCCAGTTTCTCCTCCAAGGCGAGGATGCTGGGGTTCAGCCCGTAGCGCGTATAGAGGCTTCCGGCGACCCGTCCCTCGACGACATCGAGCAGTGCGGCGGTCGTGGGAAAGGCGAAGGTCGTCGTGGTATAGATCGGCGTCTGTGGGCTGCCGTGCGGATCGGTGCGCTCGCCGGCATGGACGCAGCGGGTGGCCAGGCTGTTCTCGGTGGGTGCGGACATGGGTTCTCTCGTTGTTGGCGTGCATCAGGCTGATCAGGATGGTCTCGGGCCGGATCGCCCGGCGCAGCTCGTCCGGAAATAGATCCGGGTCAAAACACCAGGACCCGATCCGCCGCCAAGGTCGCCTCGGCCAGCTCGTCCATGGTGCTGCGGCGCGTGCCCTCGATCAGCTCGGCGTCGCCGATGCCGCGTGCATCCAGACAGGTGCCGCAGAGCAGCACATCGCCGCCGCGCGCGACCGCCTTCACCATCAGCTCGAGGTTGTAGTAGCCCTGCGGCACCTTCTGCCCGGACTTGGCGCAGGCGACGGCATCGGCCATGAGAAAGACGGTGACATGGGCGTCCTTCCCGGCGAGCGACTTGGCGAGGCGCAGGCCGTTGAAGCTGCGCTCGGTGCCGTAGGGCGGATCGTTGAGGATGAAGAGAACCTTGGACATGGGTCACTCCTGAGTTCATGGGGTCCACATCGGCAATCGAGACGTTCGGCGACCCCCGACTTTAAACCGTACCCAGTGCGGTATGCGATGTTTTAGGGTGATCGGCCCCGGCGGATTTGACGACCGCTGGAGTCGGCACGGTTTAAGAGATTAAAAATGATAAATTCTTAAACCGCGTCCCCACTAAGGGACTTGGATGCACCAAACATCAAGCTCACTCGAAAGTTAGCGTCTCTCGCTGGACGCGGTTTAAGCTGGATACTGTTCCAAAACCATCACCCACTGACTTGCGAGCAACAGATGATGGAAGCACAACGATTTCTCACCATCGACGACCTGCTGACCTGGCCCGGCGACGAGCGCGTCGAGCTGATCGACGGCGAGATCGTGCAGCGGCCGATGAGTCGTTTCGAGCATGGGCTGGCGCAGTCGGGATTGGTGGAAGAGACGATTCCCTTGAAGCGTCTAGGCGGCTCAGGCGGTTGGTGGATCGTCCCGGAGATCAGTGTCCGTTACAACGAGCACCACTGTCCCAGCCACGACCTGGCCGGATGGCGCAAGGAGCGGCTGCCGGAGCGCCCTTCCGGCGTCATGACCCTGTTGCCGGACTGGGTCTGCGAGATCCTCTCCCCGGGCCACGAGCGCAAGGACACGGTCACGCACTTCCTGCGCCTGCAGCGCGCCGGGGTTCCCTTCTATTGGATTGTCTCACCCGAGGACCGGGCGCTGATCGCCTATGCCCTGGATGCCGGCGGATACCGTTCCGTATTCACGGCCGAAGGCCCGGACGAGACCTCGGCCAAGGTGCGCATCCCGCCGTTCGAAGCGATCGAGATCGACTTGGGCCTCCTGTTCGGCGACCTGGAATGAGGGGCAGCTTCCGCGTCGACCTCGGTCTTTACCTCGACCGACTGGAAGCCGTCCGCGTCCGTGGCACGCATCAAGGCGCGCGTTGCTGAGTCTATACTCGGGCCTGCACCATCCGCCGCAACGACCCAACGGAGGCCATGATGTCCGCTGCACCCCAACCAGGTTTCTCGTTCGACGACTGGCTCGCTATCGAGCGAACCGCCACAGACCAGCGCAGCGAATACGTTGACGGCGAGATCTTTGCGATGGCCGGCGGCACCGAGGAGCACAATCTGATCGTGCTCAATGTCGGCGCCGAGTTGCGCAACCAGCTCAAGGATCGACCCTGCCGCGTCTACCCGCGCGACATGAAGGTCCATATCGCCGCCGACGACGTCGGCATCTACCCGGACGTGATGGTGATCTGCGGCGAGCGCCGGTTCCACGACGGCCGGCGCGACGTCGTCACCAATCCGACCTTGATCGTCGAGGTCTTGTCGGACTCCACCGAGGCCTACGACCGCGGCGACAAGTTCCGACATTTTCGAAGCCTCCGGAGTCTGCAGGCTTACCTGCTGCTGTCGCAATATCGGATGCAGGCGGAGCTGTTTCTCCGCCAGCCGGACGGGACCTGGAGTCTGAGCAGCTACCAGGATCCGTCCGAATCCATCCAGTTGCGCGTCGTCGAGGCCGAGCTGTCGCTGGCCGAGGTCTACGATAAGGTGGAGCTGTCGAGGTAGCATGAACCGCCGACGCGTCGGTCTTTCCCTGCTGCTCTGCCTGACCATCGCGCAGGCTGGTGGCGCCGGCGCCGAGGGCCACGACGGCGCGCAGGCGGCAGCGGACGTCTCGACAACTTACCCACCCGAGCTGCAACGCCGGCTGTCGGCGGCGCTCGGGGCCAAGGGACCGCACTACCGCCCGCGCACCGAGCACCTGCTCCCCGATGGCCGGCCCCGTTACATCAACCGCTTGATCCTGGAGGATTCTCCCTACCTCATCCAGCATGCCCACAATCCGGTCGACTGGTATGCCTGGGGGCCGGAGGCGTTCGAGCGCGCCCGCCGCGAGAACAAGCCGGTGTTCCTCTCCATCGGCTACTCGACCTGTCACTGGTGCCATGTGATGGAGCGCGAGAGCTTCGAGGACGGCGCCATCGCCGAGCTGCTGAACACGCATTTCGTGGCGATCAAGGTCGATCGGGAGGTCCGCCCCGACATCGATCAGGTGTATATGACCGCCGTGCAACTGCTTACCGGCAGCGGCGGCTGGCCCATGTCGAGCATCCTCACGCCGCAGGGCGAGACCATCGTCGCCGGGACCTACTTTCCGCCCGATGACTTCAGCTCGCTGTTGCAACGCGCCAACGCCCTGTGGCAAGCGCAGCCGGACCAGATGCGCGCCCGGGCGGCCGAGATCGCCCGCGCCGTTGCCGCGGCACTCGCCGTCGAAGCACAGGCCGCCGAGCTCGGAGACCGGATCGTCGATCGGGCCGTTGCGAGTCTGCTCGAGCAGCATGACGAGCTGCAGGGCGGGTTCGGCGACGCACCCAAGTTCCCGCAGCAGCCGCGGCTCGCGCTGTTGCTCGACCAGGCGCTGCGCCGGGACGATCAAGCCGCGCTGACGGCGGCCGTCTTCACCCTGCAGAGCATGGCGCGCGGCGGCATTCAGGATCAGGTCGGCGGCGGCTTCCATCGCTACGCGATCGACAACGACTGGCTGGTGCCTCACTTCGAGAAGATGCTCTACGATCAGGCGCAGCTCGTGCGCCTCTACCTGGCCGGCTGGCGTCTGACCGGCGACCCCGAGCTGGCACGCGTGGCCCGGCACACGCTGGATTTCGTGCTGCGCGATCTGACCTCCCCGGCGGGCGGTTTCTATTCCGCCACCGATGCCGAGAGCGAGGGCGAGGAAGGACTCTTCTTCCTCTGGACGCCGGACGAGCTGAGGTCAGTGCTCTCGCCCGAGGACGCCGAGCTCGCCATCGCCCTCTACGGGGTGACCGAATCCGGCAACTTCGAGGGGCGGAACATCCTGCATCTGCCGAGCGCGCCGGAGTCGTTCGCCGCCGCCCGCGGCGTGTCTCCGGCCGAGCTGTGGCTGCGCATCGACGCCATCAACGAGCGCCTCTATCGGCATCGCGAGGGACGCCCGCATCCGCATCGCGACGAGAAGATCCTCACCGCCTGGAACGGCATGATGATCACCGCACTCGCCGAGGCGGCCGACGCATTGAACGAGCCGCGCTATCTGAGCGCTGCCGAACGCGCCGCGGAGCTGCTCTGGAGCGAGCAGCGTCCGGCGCCGGGTCGGATCAACCGCGTCTATCTCGATGGACGCACCGCGCAGCCGGGGCTCTTGGAGGACTACGCCTTTCTCGGACAGGCCATGATTGCGCTCTATGACGCCACCGGCGAGCAGCGCTGGTTGACGCGAGCCCGCGAGATGGCCGATGCCCTTTGGGAGCGCTTTGCCGATCACGGCGAAGGCGGTCTCTTCATGGGCGAGGCCGCCGAAGACACGCCGCTGATGACGCGGCCGAAGGACGTCACCGACGGGGTCATGCCGTCCGCCACCTCGGCGGCCCTGCAACTGCTGGCGCAGCTGACCCGGCGCACCGATGCGTTGGAGTACGAGCGGCACGCGAGCGCCCTGTTGGCGAGCACATCGGGCCGGGTCGCGCAAGTGCCGAGCGCCTTCCCGGCGCTGCTGACGGCGTTGAACCTGATGCGCCACGGCGACACCGGACACCTGCAATACGCGGCACGGGGCGCAGTGCGCGCCGACGCCCGCATCAGCGCCCGAAACAGCTCGGGCGAGAACGACGTCGCGAACCTGGTCGTTGATCTGACCCTGCGGCCGGGCTGGCACGTCAATGCCCACCGGCCGCTGCAGGACGAACTCATCGGAACGACCCTGCGCATGAGCGAGGAAAGTGGGGGCTGGAGGATGGCGGCGCCCGCCTACCCAACCCCGGAGATCCTCCGACTCGGTTTCCAGAGCGAGCCGCTGGCGGTCTATCAGGGACACGTCCGGATTGCGGCGACGCTCGCAGCAAACCCGCAACAGCGGGCCGACCCCGGCGAGGATCCAAGCGTATGGCTACCCTTCGAGCTGCGTCTGCAGGCATGCAGCGACGCGATCTGCCTGGCCCCGGAGACCCTGGTTCTGCAGGTCCCGCTGCCTTCCCGCTGAAACAGCCCGCTTCGGCACGGATTGAGGTTTCGGTTTCCCTTTCACTCTGCCGCTCAAAGCGTCGGGCGAGCGACGCTAGCTCGTCGGGCGCCGAACCGAGGGTTAGCGCGGGACGCCGTCAAGGCTTCGGGAGATAGGGCATCAACTGCTCCACGGCCGCCGCATCGTCGAACTCGGTGCCGCCCACGGCACGGATGATCACCCGGCCTTCCGGGTCGATCACGAAGCTGGTGGGAAGGCCCTTCACGCTCCAGTCCTGCGCGGCGCGTGAATCGGTGTCGAGCAGGAGCGGAAAGGTCGGCGCCGGATCCAGTTGACCGGTGAAGGCGAAGACGGTGTCCATGTCCTCGCCGACGTCCACCGCGAGGACCGTCAGACCGCGCTCCTTGAACTGCTGATACAACCGCTCCATGGACGGCATCTCGCGACGGCACGGCGGGCACCAGGTGGCCCAGAAGTTCACCAGGACCAACCGGCCTTTGAGGTCGGCGAGGTCATGCTCGACCCCGTCGATATCCTCGAGGCGCAGCGGCGGCGCCGGTGCGGGATCCTCGATCACCGTGAGTCGGTGGCTCAGGGGCGGCAGATCGGCGGCGGCGCCGGTGCCGACGGCTCCGACGGTGCCGAAGCAGAGGAAAAGGGCCGGTAAGACCGACAGGCCTGCGCGGATCCGTTTAATCGGTGCAACGAACATCGTCGAGTCTCCCCTCGTAGGTTTGGTCCGCGATCGTCCAACGCGCAATCAAATCGAAGCGACTGCCGGGCGGCAGCCCCGTGGCCAGCATGCCTTGATTCCACTCCCCGGGCGCATAGGACTGCTCCGATGGGAACTGGGCCCAGCGGAAGGCGAGACGCGCCGAATCGGGCACACCGCGCGCCGTCCATTGCGCCAGCCACTCGTCCAACGGCGGAAGGGGACGGACCTCGTCCTTGTGTTGGACCTCCCAGTCGGACAGGCGAAAGTCGATCTCGCCGGGCGCCGTGTCGTTGCGCAGGACGGTCATGTAGACGCAGGCATCCGCAAAGACATCCGCATCGGCCAGGTCAAACCCGCGGGCGACATAGAAGGCGCGGATCTGGTCGGGCAGGAGTTGAGTGAGCGAGACGCTCACGCCGTGGGCTCGGGTTTCGTAGGTGGCTGCGCCTGTTTCGGGATCGACCCGGACGGGCTCCGCGCCGATCGGGGGAGCGCCGAGGACGGCGACGACGGCGGCGGCCACCGCAACGTAACGGACAGATAGGCGGCAGGAATGCGTGCCGTTCGGACCGGTCTGAGGGATGAATCTCACAGGCTATTGCTCTCCGTCGTCGGGCCGATGGGCCGGGTGCGCGCGGGAGGCACCTGCTTCCCGAAAAACCCGCGTGTGCTCGGTATATACTGATCGTTCGTCGGACCTCGAACAACCCCGCCGTCGAGCCGTCATCTGCATCGGAGCACGTTGGACATGCCCAAAGCCCGCATCCCCCATCGGGCCGTCAAGCCACCTCCCGAGCCGATTCCCGAGCCGATTCCCGAAAAGGCGCCCAAACAGGCCCTGTTCGAGCATCTGGCGCTCATCGCCCGCGCTCTCGCCAGCGCCGCGCGCCTGGAGCTGCTGGATTTCCTCGCACAGGGCGAGCGCAGCGTCGAGGATTTGGCGCGAGCCGCCGGCCTCTCGATCGCCAACACCTCCAAGCATCTGCAGCAGCTCAAGGGCGCGGGGCTCGTGACCCCGCGACGCGACGGCAAGCACATCTACTACGCGCTGGCGGACGAGCGGGTAATCGATGCGATCGCCACGCTGCGCCAGCTCGCCGAGACCCATCAAGAGGCCGTCGCCGAGCTGATCGCGAGCTACCTCAAGCAGCGCGATGCACTGGAGCCGATTCCGGCTGACGAGCTGCTGGCGCGCGCCCGTGACGGGCTGGTGACGGTGATCGACGTGCGCCCGCCGCAGGAGTATGCACAAGGGCATGTCGTGGGGGCATTGAACGTCCCGCTCGAGCAGCTGGAGAGCCGGCTGGGCGAGCTGCCGGAAGATCGCGAGGTGGTGGCCTACTGCCGAGGTCCCTGGTGCGTTCTGTCCTTCGAAGCCGTGGCGCGCTTGCGCGAAGCCGGGTTTCGCGCGAGGCGACTGCAAGACGGTCTGCCCGAGTGGCGACGGGCCGGATTGCCGGTCGATGGGGGCTGAGCGCGCATCCGCGTCGTCGCCGGCTTGCCGGCGGCGACGATCCCCACTCCAAACGGGGGCTTACGACATGCGGGCACACTCGGGATGCGGCGATACGGCGACTCGAACCGGAGCACCGAACACGTGCGGAAACTCGGTTGTACCGGCCTCGCCTTGATCCTGATCTCACCCGCGTCTTGCGGAGCGCGACCGATGCCTGAGCAACCCGATCTCTTCCAACGCCAGCGCGCCTTCGCCGCGCATCTGCGCGATCCCGCAAAGGTCCCCGGACCGGACGATATCGAGGATCGCCGTATGGCGATCTATCGCGACCTGGTGTTCAACAACGTCTCGGCCTTGCTCGCGGGCAACTTCCCGGTGATGCGCCGGATCTTATCCGACGCGCACTGGGACGGCTTGATCCGCGACTTCTTCGTCCATCATCGCGCCAAGACGCCGCTCTTCCTGGAGCTGGGACAAGAGTTTCTCGACTTCCTACAGAGCGCACGCGCGGACGATCCTCGGGATCCGCCCTTTCTACTGGAGCTGGCGCACTACGAATGGGTCGAGCTTGCGTTGCAGATCAGCGATGTCGCGCCGGATCGGACGCGTCTCGATCCGACCGGCGACCTGCTCGAGGGTCGCCCGGTGCTCTCGCCGCTGGCCTGGAATCTCAGCTATCGCTTCCCGGTCCATCGCATCGGGCCGGACTGCCAACCGGATGCGCCGCCGCAGGTGCCGACGCATCTGGTGATCTATCGCACACCCGACGACGCGATCGCCTTCCTCGAGATCAACGCCGTCACGCAGCGCCTGTTGATCCTGCTCGAGGAGGAGACGCCGCAGACCGGGCGCGAGGTGCTCGGGCATATCGCAGCGGAGCTCGGCCATTCGGATCCGGATCAAGTCATCGCCTTCGGGGCCGGATTGATGGAGGATCTGCGTACCAAGGGGGTCTTGCTCGGGACAACCCGCTGAGCGAAGCGTCGCCTTCCTCGGCGTGGTCCTGCTCTTTGCCGGCGCGGGCCTCTACGCCGTCGGCGCCTTTCATCTTAAACCGCGCCGACTCAAACCGCCGACATCAAGGCACAGGGTTTCATCGGCCTCATCATTCCGCGCGCGTACGGCGAACGGGAATTCCCCAATGCGGCGCATTCCACGGCGGCGATCACACTCGTCACCTGGTGGAAAGCCTCTCCGAAGGCCGCAGCATCTCCTTGCCGGCGGTTGTCTGAGCCCGGCCCGACGCCACCTCCGAAGGGCATGCACGGTGTTCGCTACCGCCGCCGTGTACTGTCGTCCTTCGTAAGCGGTGCCCCGAAAACCCCAATCCATAGGAGAAAACCGATGAGTTATGCCTTTAGCGTTGAGATCGACCAACCGTTCGATGCGGCCGTGGAGCGCGTCGTGGCCGCCCTGGCGGCGGAGCGTCTCGGGATCGTCAGCGACGTCGATGTCGCCGCGATCCTGAGCAAGAAGCTGAACGAAGACATCGGCGGCTATCGCATCCTGGGTGCCTGCGCGCCCGGGTTGGCCAGTCGCGTGATTGCATCTCGGCCGTCGGCGGGGGCGCTGCTGCCCTGCAACGTGGTGGTCCGGCAGGTGTCGCCGTCACGCACCGCCGTGGATTTCATGGACCCGGTTCCCGTGCTCGCCTTGGTGCAGGACGCGGTCGCCGACGAGGTCGCCACCGAGGCGCATGCCATTCTGGAGAGGGTCGCCACGGCGCTGAAGGCTTGACGCGCACGACCGCGGGCCTGTCTCGCCCGACCAGGATGCTCCGTTGCGTGGGGACTCAGCGGCGCGGGGCAGCGCTTGCAAGCGTGATCGCCTCGGCGAGCCGCGTGCGTCGGGCGCCAGCCGGAGCCTGCTCGCCTCGGGGGTGCGTGCCGGCGACCTCCACGAGCAGGCAGGACGTCTCGGTCAAGGCGGCCATCGGCGGCGTTGCCGGAACCGGCCGGGTATCCAGGGCTGCATGCAGAATGCGGCCGATCTGATGGACGTGGCGAGGTACGGTGATTCGGCTCATGGGCGACGGGAGTGATCCGGGTTCTCGATCATGTCGGTTGGCAAGAGCGTCGGGAATGCTTTCGCGTAACCCCGCCGAAACGGGTGAGGATGCCGACCGAATGCGCGTCGACAGGGTGCTGCTCCGCGCTCAGCGTACAGAGACCGTCAACGCGAATGGCTCATCGCTGATGGAGCGCATGAGTTGGCCGACGTCAATCCGATAGGTTTTCTTCTCGGTCGTGAAGCTGTATTGGTCTCGCGCATCGACAAGGCCGGACACCGAGAACAGGACATTGCTTCCCTCTAGCGAGACGTCCGCACGTTGGCCCGCGCCGGTTCTGAGTTCATAGCAAACAACGTCATCCGGGGGAGCGATCCCGCGAACGGTGCCCGAGGAATGCCCCCGCTTGAACTGAATAGGCTCGCACGATTGGGCTTGGGCGGTGCCGGCGGCAACGAGGAGGTGAATCGCCGCAAGGTAGGCGAGCCCGGGCAGCTGTGGTGTTTTCATGATCCCTTCAGGCGAAACGTCGCGGTTGGAGTCACTGAACAGACAACATACCGCACGCAGGCGGTAGCGACGCTGGTGCAGCGTCACGACGGGGATGCCGAGCAGATCATCGCCGCCCTGCTGCACGATGTGCTGGAGGATGGCGGCGCGCACTGGGCGGAGCCGATCGCGGCGGGGTTCGGCCCCGAGGTGCTGGCGCTGGTGCGCTTCTGCACCGACGGGGTGCCGGATGCGGCGGGGCACAAGGCCCCTTGGCGGGTGCGCAAGGAGGCGCATCTGGCGCGGGCCACGGGGCCGGGGCTGCTGGTGTCGGCCTGCGACAAGCTCGCCAACCTGCAGGCGATCCACCTGGATCGGCTGGAGTGTGGCGCGGTGGTCTGGTCGCGCTTCAGCGCCGGGCGCGCGGGCACGCTCTGGTACTACGAGGAATTGGTCGAGACCTTCTCGGGGCGTCTGCCGGCGGCGCTCGAACAGGCGCTGCGGCGCGAGTGGGCGGCGGTGGAGACCCTGGCCGACGAGGAGGGCCAGTGAGGCGCCCGGCATGTTCGCCCTGGGACTGGAGATCGCCCGCACCGTGCGACGGTGGACCGACATCCCGGTAGCGGTCGGGATCGCCCCGACCAAGACGCGCGCGAAGCGGACCGGGGAGAAGCTGCCGGCGCTGGTGCGGGCCGCGACCCGCGGGGTCGACCGGTTGTGCCGCTACGGGGAGCCGGCCAGTACTGCGTATCGCACCGATTCCGACACACCCTCCGGACGCTGACGATCGCGGGCAATCAGGTGCCGTTCAGCGCCTCGCTGCGTCGGTTCGGCGAGGCGCTGGGGCGCCTCCCGATCGCACCTGCCATGCTCCCGGTCGAAGCCGTCACCGCCTTGGTCGGGTCCCCCATCAACGCGGGCTGTCCGCCGGTGTGCCAGAACAGTCGGCCCTTTCCCTGCCCCTCAGCCCTTCACGCAGACCACCTGTTTCAGCGTATGCACCACCTCGACCAGGTCCGCCTGGTTGGCCATGACCTGGTCGATGTCCTTGTAGGCACCCGGAATCTCGTCGAGCACACCCTTGTCCTTTCGGCAGATGACCCCTTGGGTCTGAGCGGCTAGATCCGCCGGCGTGAACTGCTTCTCCGCCGCAGTGCGGCTCATCCGTCGCCCGGCGCCATGAGCACTGGAGCAGAAGCTTTCGGGATTGCCCTTGCCGCGCACGATGTAGCTGCGCGCGCCCATGCTGCCCGGGATGATGCCGAGATCCCCTTCCCGCGCCCGGATCGCACCCTTGCGGGTAACCCAAACGTCGGACCCGAAGTGGTGTTCGCGCTCGACATAGTTGTGATGACAGTTGACCACCGCCTCGGTGACCAAGAAGGGCGGCAGATGGCGTGAGAGTGCGGCCAGCACCAGAGACATCATCTGTTCGCGGTTGGTGCGCGCGTAGGCCTGCGCCCAAGAGACCGCGGCCACGTAGTCGTCGAAATGTTCGGTCCCCTCCGGCAGGTAGGCGAGATCCCGATCGGGGAGCTGGATCATCCAGCGCTCCATGTCGCGCCGGGCCAGCTCGATGAAGTAATGGCCGATGGCATTACCGATGCCGCGGCTGCCCGAGTGCAGCATGATCCACATCCGATCGGATTCATCGAGGCAGACCTCGATAAAATGATTGCCGCCGCCCAGGGTGCCGATCTGGTTGACCCAGTTGGAGAAGCGCCCGAACGCCTTGAGCAGCTGCGGGTGCTTCTCGGTCAGCGCGGCCAGCGGCGCGGCGAAGGGCGTGGCCGCCTCGGCCAGCGCCCGCGCATCGGTGTGCTGGGAACGCCCCACCGGCACGTCGCGGCTGATCTGGTCGAAGACCTTCTTCAGTGCCCGCTCGTCGATCCGATCGGCACCGAGCGAGGTGCGCGCGGCGGCCATGCCGCAGCCGATATCGACCCCCACGGCGGCCGGAATGATCGCCCGGTCGGTGGCGATGACGCTGCCGATGGTGGCGCCGATGCCGGTGTGCACGTCGGGCATGGCGGCGACATGACTATGGATGAAGGGCAGCTTGGAGAGATTCACCAGCTGCGTGCGCGAGCGCTCGTCCAGATCCTCGGTCCAGACCTTGACCGGCTTGTCGCCCTCGGTAATGACCTGCTTGATCGTCATGGCTCCTCCTGCCGCGCGTTCGGCGGCGCACGATGGCACGGCCGACGGCGGCCATGCCGAATAATGGCGGGGAGGATGCGCTGGAAAGGGACGTTTGGTGTCCGGTCTTGCTGCTCCCCGCCGGATCGACTGACGGGGGTAAGACCGGTCAGGCGATCAGGATCTGCGCGTTGTCGGCGATCCGAAACGGCGATGACCGTTGTCGAAGGGTCGATATGACGCGCGTATTGGATCGGGTTTGCGGTGTATGCGGAACAGGCAGCCGCCGACGGACGCGCACGCCGACGGCGAAACGCTGAATGCGCTCCGCGGAGACTTGGCGATGAGGCATGGTTGGCGCACGTGGATGACTCGAAGCAAGGTGGTCGCTGTCTGTCGACCGCATCGGCGGTCCAGGATTTGGCAGCCAAGATGCTACGCTCGATCAAACAGGCCCGCAAGGAGGCTCAAGCCGCTGCTCGCTCCTCGATCCGGCGCAAGGCCGCATCGCAAACCAAGCGATAGAAGGGTGCCCAGCGCGGGATTTCGAAGGTGACGCGACACCGTCCGGGTCCGAGCGGATCGACACGATGTCCGGTTGCGTCGACGCCGCCGACCCGCCATGCCCAGACGTGCTCGGGCTCCCAGCGGGTGATCTCGAAGGGGAGCCAAAGGCCGACCGGTGTCTGGATCCGCCCGCGCATGCCGGGGCCGATCAGAGGCTCCGATGCCTCGACCGCGCGCACGCTCGGCCCCCAGCGCGGCCATTCACGCGTGTCGATCAGGATCCGCCAGGCGACGCCTGCGGGAGCTTCGATGATGCGGTCGACCTGTTGCACGGGATCAGCCCTCGGCGGGTTTCTCGAACACCATGAAATGCTGTGTGGGCAGGATGTCGAGGGTCTCGACCCAGCGCAGTCCGACGGCTTCGAGCTCGGTGATCGCCTGCTTTTGAGTCATCTTGTGCAGCGGCTTGATGGGGACCCGCGGGTCCTCGCCGCGGTACTCGATCAGAAAGACCCGTCCGCCCGGTCGCAGCGCACGGCGGATGCCCTGCATCATCTCGAAGGGATGGGCGAACTCGTGGTAGGCATCCACGAGCAGCACGGCATCGAGGCTCTCCGACGGCAACTTAGGATCGTCCTCGGCGCCGAGGACCGGAATCACGTTGGTGATCGCGCGTCGCTCGATGCGCTTGCCCAGGACCTCGAGCATCTCCGGTTGCACGTCGACCGCGAAGACGCGACCCTCCGGGACGGCCTCGGCAATGCGGAAGGTGAAGTACCCGGTACCGGCGCCGATGTCCGCGATCTGCGCATCGGGGGCGAGACCCATGCCCTCCACCACACGGTCGGGCGTCTCCTCGACGACACGGGTTCTACGCTCCAGCCAGGCGGCGCCTTGGTGGCCCATGACTTGGGAGATCTCGCGACCGAAATAGGTCTTGCCGATCCCGTCTCGGCTCGGTGCGTGAAAGGTGTAGAGACTGTCGGCCGCGGGCTCAGGCTGCGCAAGCACTGGCAGCGCCGCGAGCAGACAACAGCAGGCGATCGGCAGAAGCGGATTCCAGTGTTTCATCGGGAGCCTTCTCCGAGGTGTCGTGGGAGGTGTCGTGGGAGGTGTCAAGGTAGAACTTGGCATCCCGGCGCGACGCCGCGATCGCGTCACACCGACGCGTTGGACGGCCAGGATCGCAGCACGCTCAGACAGGTCGTCGTGCTTGGGGTTTCACGGAGCGAGGCGGGCTCGGCGTGAACTGTACCGTTCCTTCCGGCATCGATGGTCTGCGGTCGGCAAGTGTTCGACGAGACCAAACCGGCTGCGGTTACCCGAACTCTCGCAGGGTTTACGCTCTGCGATGTCATAACATAACATTTCGCCCTCCTCCTCCTCTTCTGATTGGATGCCTGAGCCATGAGACTGCAGCCTGCCATCCTGACTGACTCGCTGCTCGCGCCATCCGGCCTTCCGGGTTTCGCCGACGCGGTGCATCGGGCGGATACCGTCGCCGATCTGACCCGGATCTTCGTGCCGGAGACCCAAGTCTGTGTCCACTCGCCACACGGCAGCCCGAACAGGCTCGGCGCACTCGAGAGCCTCCACGCGAGCGGATGGTCCGGACTGCGGGCGGTCGTCCGGCTCGACGCCGATGGCGTACCCGACATCGATGCCCTGCCGCTGCCGCCGCCGTGCGCGCATCCGGCGCTTCGGCGCGAGCTTACCTTCCTGCTGGAACTCTACGCCGACCTGCTCGGCTGCGAGGCGATCGGCCTGCGCATCGAGCGTCTGGAGCGCGCCATGTGTCCCCGCTGGCATGTCGACCGCACCGGCATCCGGCTGCTCTGCACTTGGTGCGGTCCGGGCACGGAGTGGCTCGACGATCCCCGGATCGACCCTCTGGGTCTGCCCGGCAGCGCCGCGGGCGCCCCGGCAACCGGCCAAGCCCGGCCCTTCGACATCCTGCTGCTCAAGGGCAGCGCCTGGCAGGGCAACGCGGCCGGCGGGGCGATCCACCGCTCCCCGCAGGTCGCCCCGAACTCGGGTCCGCGCATCCTCGTGGCCCTGGATGCCCTCTGGGACTAAACCCGGACGCGGCAACCGGCGTTCTCTGCTCTCCCGTCATCCACAACGAGCGATCCATCCATGACCCCATCCAACAGCGATGCCCGTCTGCCCGTCACGGTCCTGTCCGGCTTCCTGGGTGCCGGCAAGACGACGCTGCTCAACCACATCCTGAACAACCGCGAAGGCCGACGGGTCGCGGTGATCGTCAACGACATGTCCGAGGTCAACATCGACGCGGCGCTGGTCGACCGCGAGGTGACCTTGAGCCGCGGCGAGGAGCGGCTGGTGGAAATGACCAACGGCTGCATCTGCTGCACGCTGCGCGAGGACCTGCTGGAGGAGGTCGCGTCCTTGGCGCGGGCCGGGCGCTTCGATGTGCTGGTGATCGAATCCACCGGCATCTCCGAGCCGCTGCCGGTGGCCGAGACCTTCACCTTTCGCGACGCGACCGGGGAGAGTCTGAGCGATCTGGCGCGGCTCGATACCTTGGTCACGGTGGTGGATGCGGTCGCCTTTCCCGCCGATCTGGAGAGCGCCGACGACCTCGCCGATCGAGGCGAGTCCCTCGGTGCCGACGATGTCCGTGCTCTGTCGGAGCTGCTGATCGACCAGGTGGAGTTCGCCGACGTCATCATCGTGAACAAGATCGACCTGATCGGCAGCGCCGAGCGCGAGCGCCTGATCCATGCCCTGCGCCAGCTCAATCGCCACGCCCGCATCCTCCCGGCCGTCCTCGGGCAGGTCCCGCTCGAGGAGGTCATCGACACCGGCCGCTTCGACTTCGCGCGCGCCGCCGACGCGCCCGGTTGGCTCGCGGAGCTGCGCGGCACCCACACCCCGGAGACGGAGGAATACGGCGTCGGCAGCTTGGTCTATCGCGCCCGCCGGCCGTTTCACCCCGGGCGCTTCCATGCCGCCATGCAGGAGGACTGGCCCGGCAACCTGCTGCGCTCCAAGGGCTTCTTCTGGCTCGCCTCGCGCCTCGATTGGGCCGGCGAATGGTCCCAAGCCGGCGGTCTGGTGCGTCATGGACCCGCGGGTCTATGGTGGGACGCGGCCCCGCGCGAGCATTGGCCCGAGGATCCGGCGCAGCGTGCTCGCATCGAGGCGGACTTCGACGGCCCTTTCGGCGACCGTCGCCAGGAGATCGTCTTCATCGGCCAGCACCTGGACGCGCCGCAGATGCGCGCCCGGCTCGATGCCTGCCTCCTCGACGATGCCGAGATGGCGTTGGGGCCGGACGGTTGGCGATGGCTCCCGGACCCGTTTCCGGCCTGGACCCGCGGCGCGGAGGAGTGAGCGATGACCGATGACACCGCGGGTTTCGCCGCCGAGCTCATCCCGACCGGCTATGCAAGCTGGCGCTTCTGCATCGAGGTCAGGTGCGGCATTGCGCTGACCCCCGAGTATGTCGAGGAGCGCATCCGCGTCCTCGCCGACCCGGGTCAAGAGGAGACGCAACGCTTTGCGCGGACCTACGGCCGCGCTCACCTGGACCAGATCTTGGGCTGGTTTCGTCGGGCGCAGGCTGGGCTCGAGAGAGACAGCATGGACGGTGTGTCCTCGCGGTAGAACAACCGACAGCGCTGCAGCGGATCGGGATTCACCCGCCTCACGGCGGCGTAA
Organism: Thiocapsa rosea; assembly: GCF_003634315.1. Lineage (NCBI taxonomy): Bacteria > Pseudomonadati > Pseudomonadota > Gammaproteobacteria > Chromatiales > Chromatiaceae > Thiocapsa > Thiocapsa rosea. The sequence continues at coordinate 3,199,595 of NZ_RBXL01000001.1, read as the reverse complement.
ACTCCGGCGCACGCCTCGAGGCACGGACTTCACTCACGCTCGTGGCGTCGAGGAGCAGCGCGTGCCTTGGTTTCCCGTGAAGAGCCGATGTGTCGGGGCCAGCCGCAATGGATCGGCCCCCGAAAAGACCGGATGTCGACCCAGGACAGCTGTCAGTCGAGTCGCCGGTTTGGGCGACGGCCGTGCCCCATCAGCGGTCAGTCGCGGCCGCTCAGGCTTGCGGCCACGAAAGGTGGTTGCGGACATCACCCCTTTCCCATCGGCCGCAAGCGAATGACTCAATGAAGCCCGACAGCGGAAAGTCGACTGCGCTTCAACGTTGACAAGTCACGACCGTCGCAGGCCCTCGGCCGTTTGGGAAGAGTGTTCGGCTTGCCACAAGCAGTCGGTCACACATCGGAAGTAGAAGACGGGTCAAGCCGCTCACGACCAGACGTCGCAAACGGACTGCGCCGGCCGCTGTCGTCTGAATTGCATACCTGTTCAGAGCATGGAACCCGATCCAAAACGGCTCGTCGAGCTGCCGTTCGACCGAGGCGAGACTCCGACGGGTGCTGCTGACCACAGTGGGTCTCGATACCGATCGAGCGCGGCCGGCTTCGCATTGCCCTCACCGCATGGACCGCCAGGGGCCTGAGGTTTGCACCTTCGGGCAAACGAGGTGCCTCTTGATCCAATAGGCGCTGAATTCTGACTGCGCCATCCTCCGAGTGTTGATTCGCGTCTCGGCGGACCAGTCGACACTGGTCCGAGGCGCATCGGTGTCAACGCCGAGACCGATCCGGACGACCAGCCGCCCTTCGCGCTGGCCCCAAACTCAATAGGCCGAGGACGAGGGTGGATCGGCGTCAACTGAAGCTGGAGGACATCGGAAGAGTGCAAACGACGCGGGCCACAGCGGTGGGCGGCAACCCGACGTTCATCCGGTGGCCGCCTCCTGCCTCAATGCGACCCTCGATGCGCTCCGAAGGACGCGCGTCGTCCCGGTGGACGAATCCACGATGTTGCAGATCCTGATCGCCGCGGTTCGTCCGTCTCTCGCGTTCGTTGCGTCATCTGCTGACCTGGTTGACCGGAAGCGTCCTATGATGTCCGAAGGTTTGGCTACAGATGGGTCTGCAATGTTTCTGCTCGTGCGGTCGCGTTCGACCGTGGATCCGTCGCGGCTCGGGGCGCGCCACGCCGACTCGGCCAGCCCGCTTGAGGCCCTCGCCTCGGGTTCTCGACCGGCGTCCGCCGTAGTACGTTTCGCATGGGATGTCCTCGCTCCTTCGGCAAAGGGTGCAGCCCTGATCTCGCGGGCGGCCCGGTCGTTGCGGTGTGCACGAGCGCTGCTCGGCCTGCTCGGTTGCGCGCTGCTGCTGCCGAGCGCAAGCCCGGCAACGGCAGCGGAGGAACCTCACGTCCTCGTCCTCTTTGGCTATCAGCGAGCGCTGCCTGCCACCATCAAGGTCGAGCAGGGGTTGGACGAGACCATCGCTGCCGGCACCGAGGTGAGCGTCGAGTTTCTCGACTCTGCGCGCTTCTCCGGCGAGTCCTATGTCCGTTCGGTGACACGTTTTCTGAGCGAGAAGTATTCGCGCCGGTCACCGCAGGTGATCGTCGCCGGCGGGGAAGACGCGCTGACCTTCCTGCTGGCCCATCGCGAGGGGCTGTTTCCGCACGCGCCGATCATCCACCTGGGAATCAGGCCGAGCGTGCTGGCGTCCCTCGCCCCGTTTCCGGCCGATGTGGTGGGGATCCCGATCGAGTTCGATGCCATGCGCACCATCGATCTGGCCTTACGCCTGAGCCCGCGCGCCAAGCGCCTGGTGTTGGTCACCGGCGCAGCGCCCTGGGATCGTGCGTGGGAGGCGCGGTTGCGCGCGGAAGTGCCGCGCTTCGCGGCACGGGTGACGCCCGAGTTTCTTGCCGGCCTGCCGACGGATGAGCTGCTCGAGCGACTGCGCGCGCTGGATCGGGACAGCATCGTCTTTACGCCCGGCTACTTCCGCGACGGCAACGGTGAGTCCTTCATCCCCCTGGCGGCCGGGGCCGCGATGGCGCAGTCCGCCAGCGTGCCGGTCTTCGCGCCTTCGGATACGACCATGGGCACCGGTATCGTCGGTGGGTATTGTCCGAGCTACGTCGCTATGGGACGCGAGGTCGGTCGGGCCGTCAACGCGCTGCTCGACGGCGTGGCCGCCGAGGCGCTTGAGCTGCCCGCGGTGTTGCCGACGACCTTGAACCTCGACTGGAATCAGGTCCGCCGCTGGCGGCTCGATCAAGATCAGATTCCGGATCACGCCGTCATTCATTTTCGGGAGCCGGGCTTTCTCGAGGCGCACCGTCGCGAGGCGATCCTCCTCACCGTCGTCATGTTGCTGCAGAGCGGCCTGATCGTCTGGCTGCTGGTCGAGCGCCGGCGGCGGCGAGTCGCCGAACAGGCCGAACAGAAACAGCGGTTCGCGCTGATCCATGCATCCAGGGTATCGGTGGCCGGAGAGCTCACCGGCTCGATCGCGCATGAGATCAACCAGCCCCTGGGGGCCATCCTCAGCAATACCGACGCCGCCGAGTTGATCCTCGGTGCCGGAGCTGGTCCGGGAGCTGCGACGGACACGGAAGCAGAGTCTTGGCCCGACCCGGCTCGACATCGGGAGCTGCGCGCCATTCTCGCCGATATCCGCCGGGACGATCTGCGCGCGAGCGAAGTGATCCGACGGTTGAGGGCGCTGCTCGGCAAACAACGCACGGAGTCGAAACCACTGGATCTGGTCGAGGTGGCCGGGGAGGTCTTTGCCTTGCTGCGCGTCGAGGCCCGGCGCCGAGCGGTGACGCTGTCCCTGAGCCCGGCGGTGCCGCGGGCGATGATCCTGGGCGATCGCGTCCAGGTCCAACAGATCATGATCATCCTGACGATCAACGCCATGGATGCCATGGCCAATGTCGCGACAGACCGTCGCATCGCTGTCCTGGCCATCGAGGAACGCGCGAGACACGTTCGGATCAGCGTCACCGATCACGGCACCGGCATTGCTCCGGAGCACCTCGAGCAGGTGTTCGAGTCGTTCTTCAGCACCAAGCAGGACGGGATGGGGCTCGGGCTGGCCATCGCCCGGACGCTGGTGAATGCACACCATGGGCGAATCTGGGCCGAGAACGTGGCCGCAGGCGGCGCCCGTTTCCAGGTTGAGTTGCCCGCGCTCGGCCGCACGAAGCGAAACCGGAAGGTATCGATAAACACGAGGCATCGGCATGAGTGATGTCGCTCTGATCCACGTCGTCGACGACGACGAGTCCCAGCGCGTCGCCCTGCTGCGCCTGCTCGGCGCGGCCGGTTTCGAGACCCGCGGCTATGGCTCCACCGGTGAGTTTCTACTGCAACCGCTGCCCGACCAACCAGGTTGCCTACTGCTGGACATGCACCTGCCGGGGCCTTCCGGGCTTGAGCTACAGGCGGCCCTGCAGCGCCAGGGCAGCGGCCTGCCGGTCGTGTTCCTGACCGGCTACGGCGACGTGGCCTCCAGCGTGCGGGCGATGAAGGCGGGCGCGGTGGACTTTCTGTCCAAGCCGATCGAGCGGGACGCGTTGCTGGACGCGATCGGCCGGGCCTTGGCTCGCGACCGGGCGCTGCGTGCCGCCGGTCGGGAGGCGGCTGACCTGCGTTCGCGCTTCGCCGCCCTCACTCCGCGCGAGCGCGAGGTCTTCGAGGGCGTGGTTGCCGGCAAGCTCAACAAACAGATCGCCGAAGGCCTGGGTATCGCCGAGCGCACCGTCAAGCTGCAGCGTGCGCAGATGATGCGCAAGCTCGGTGCCGGCTCGGCGGCCGAGCTGGGCGCCCTGGCCGAGCGCTTGAAGGGCCTCTCCTCTCACCACTCTTCCGAAGACTAGCTGGATCGGACCCGCGCCTACTCGGCCACGGCTACGCCGGAGCGGCTCTGGATCGACACGAGATTGCCCCAAGGGGCAGAGTCGATGTCCTTAGGGCCGATACCCGCGCGGAGTCGGCGCTGTTAGTGTGGAGTTGACCGGAACCGGCGATTTGTCCCCAATCGCTCATCACTCCAGCTCGCTTTCGGAAAAACCTTTCCGGATTGATCCGAGGAGAATTGACGGATGACACGCCTGACCGCTCTGAGCGCATTCGCATTCGCCGTCGCTGGAGAACCTGCTTTCAACGGTTCGCGTGGGCGCTGACCCAACTGTTGGACTCTTTTGATCACTGCCCGCTGGTCGTCCGTTGGTTCAGTTGCTTGAAGGCACAACGACGGTCCCTACCAACAGCCAACCAACACGACAGCGGAGGAATCAAAATGGCGCTCAAACGACAGAGCTGGACCGAGTCCTTGGTCCCGACCCATCGCGGCACCCGGTGCCGCCGGACGGTCGCGCTGTGCCTGCCCGCCGCGCTGCTGCTGGCCGTCCCGATCGGTCGGGCCGCGGAGGTCAGTGGTTTTATGCAGGTCACGGTCTCGCCGGGCGATACGGCCCAGTGCGATAGCAATCCGTGTCAGGTCATGTTCAACATCCCGGCCGGCAGCGGCGGCGTTGTCGTGACCGGCAACGAGGTCACCTGGGGCACCTATCCGGCCGGACAGACCGCCAATCTGGGTCAGGTGTTCAACAGCACAGCCTTCGCGATCGAGGGCATGGACGTCCCCAAGGTCTGGGTCTACGTGCCAAGCGACCCCTGAGCACGCTTCCGGGTCAGCAGCGCCGCGGGCCACCCGAATCCCCATGTCGACAGGACCAGCCCCTGGGGGCGCAATGCCCGCTCCGTCGTCCACGCGGACGGCGTCGCGATGGGCCGTTCAGAAGCGGTCCCGCAAGCTTCACTGTCAACCACCGTTGCAATCAATTTGGAGGGCAGCATGAACACAAAAACACGCATCATCCCCTTCGCTCTGCTGTTCGTTCTAGGCTCGGCCGGAGCTGCAACCGACAGTGTTGTCGCTTACACCATCGCCGAGGGCGAGGACATCCAGACGATTGCCGGTACCTATGACGTCTCGGTTGAAGACATCCTGGTGACCAATGGTCTGGAGACCGAGGAGATCGCTGTTGGAACCGTCATCTACATCCCGCCAAAGCACGCGACGGGCTATTTCGACCCGGAGACCGGCGTCTATACGATCGCCAAAGGGGACGACCTGCTGGAGATCAGCCGGCGCTTCGGCACGACGGTGGAAGCGATCGAGTCGACGAACGGCCTGGAGAACAGCAGGATCACGGCCGGCGCGACACTTGTGATCCCCTAGCGGCCCGGCCGGCACCGGCTCGCTTCTTTCGGTGCTTCCGCGCCTGGAAATAGCCGGGCATCCTTCCCGGCGGGAAACGCTGGGTGGCTTGAGCATTCGCATCCTTAACTCGCGAACACAGGAGACCCGAAAACGCGCTAAACAACGTTTGATTTCAATAAGAAACCAATCGGAGCTATCTGAGATGAAAATGAAAGAGACGATCACCGTTGCTGCTTCGGCCTTGGCCTTGATCCTGTCGACCGCTGTCGCTGCCGAGAGTGCGAAAGATCTCGAAAAGGCGCACGAGAAGGCTGAATCGGACCTGACACTCGACCCCGCGCACGCGAAGGCGGAAACCGATCTCAAAACGATGGATGCGAAGGAAGAGAAGAAGCTCGATGCGGCCCATGAAAAGGCCGAAAAAGACCTGAAAGCCATGGATGAGAAGAAGTAGGCGCAGACGACGCCGCGGGACCGAGCTCGGTCCCGCGACTCCGCCCGCCGGATCATTCCGCAGGGCAGAGTCCAGCCACATGCGGATCAACTTGGCCATGCGCGTATTCCATGCCCATTCGGCCACTGAGTCCACGGACCCTCCGATGAGCAAGGACGCGGACGGCACGCGCCCGGCCCCCCTCGAGAGCACGTGCTGGGTCGAGGGGTTCAAAGGCGTCGCTGAGTTGGCCGCGCGCCTGCTGTACACCCGGTTGGTCGACGTGGGCGACCGCGAAGCCGAACGAACGATTGAACCTGGATCCGGCAGTTGAACGGCCCCTGGAGTGCGTCCCGCGCGGTGTCCGGCAAGGCGCAACGAGGCGTCGTAGTGGTTCTACGACAACGAGTTGCAACGCAGTCGGGCGCCGCGCGGGGCGTGCCCGGGGGTCGTAGCGGCAATCACCCGGCGGGTGAGGCGTCAGATGACCAAGATGGTCAAAGAAGTCAGAATTTTGCATGCAGCACAAAGCGGTCAACTGCCTGATCCAGGTTGAAAATTCACCAAAAGGCAACGCGTTTCGGGGCAGGCGAGGATCGCACCGAGAGCAGCGGCGACCTTGCAGAACGGTCGGTCGGGCTTCAGCCCGACTTCGACCTCCGGGATTGCCCGAGGCGCCGCTGTGGGGCGGAAGCCCGACCCACAGGCATATTGACTCTTCAAACAGCGTTTGGGTGGAGATGAGCGATGAAGATCCCGGGACTTGGGCCGAACCAGTGGAGGGCAAGGCTCGCAGCCTCAGCTTTAGTGCTCTTCCTCGCCCTGGGCGGCGGCGCCCAGGCGGGCGACGCCGGGCCGCGCCACCATGCTGACGGTCACTACGATGCCGCCACCGCCACCTATGCCGTGGTCGCGGGTGACGATCTGGCCGCCATCGCCGAGCGCTTCGGCACCACGGTGGCGGAGCTGAAGGCGGCCAACCGGCTCGGCTCAGACACCATCGATATCGGTCAGAGGCTCCTGGTGGCCGCCGGCACCCCCGACGGCGCCGCGGCAGGCGCCACACAGGTCACCGGCGTCCCGGGCTCGCCGAGCGCCACCACCACCATCAGTGGCCAGCAACTGCCGCCGCCCCAACCGGCTTTCGGCGGCGTCATCAAGGACGGCGCACTGCAATCGACGCCCTGGTGGCCGCCGAGCGTCGTGCCGCCCAAGGGCGCGCCGAACGTGCTGCTCATCATCACCGACGACGCCGGCTTCGGCGTGCCGAGCACCTTCGGCGGCGTCATCCCGACACCGTCGATGGACCGCATCGCCAACGAGGGCCTGCGCTACAACCGGATGTTCTCCACGTCGCTGTGCTCGCCGACGCGCGCCGCCCTGATCACCGGGCGCAACCACCACTCCGTCGGTTTCGGCGTGATTGCCGAGCAGTCGACCGGTTTCCCCGGCTACAACAGCATCATCGGCGCTGACAACGCCACCATTGGCCGTATCCTGCTCGACAACGGCTACAACACCTCTTGGTTCGGCAAGGACCACAACACGCCCGCCTTCCAGGCCAGCCAAACGGGTCCCTTCACCCAGTGGCCCACCGGCATGGGCTTCGAGTACTTCTACGGCTTCGTCGGCGGCGACGCCAACCAGTGGGAGCCCAACCTGTTCCGCAACACCACCCAGATCTTCCCCTTCCAGGGCAAGGAGCCGGGCACCTGGAACCTGATCACCGGGATGGCCGACGAGGCCATCGACTGGGCGACGCGGATGCACCAGACCGATCCGAGCAAACCGATCTTCATCAAATACGCGCCAGGCGCCACGCACGCCCCGCACCACCCGACCCGGGAATGGGTGGATAAAGTCAGCGCCATGCATCTCTTCGACGACGGCTACGAGAAGCTGCGCGAGCGCATCTTCGAGAACCAGAAGCGGCTCGGCGTCATCCCCCAGGATGCGAAGCTCACGCCCTGGCCCAGTGACGTCCTGAAGCCGTGGGATCAGCTCACCGCGGAGGAGAAGAAGCTATTCATCCGCCAGGTCGAGGTCTTTGCCGCCTACGCCGCCTACACCGATCACGAGATCGGCCGTGTGATCCAGGCCTTCGAGGATCTGGGCAAACTCGACAACACGCTGGTCATCTACATCAACGGCGACAACGGCACAAGCGCCGAGGGGGGGCCGATCGGGACTCCGAACGAAGTGGCCTTCTTCAACGGCGTCACCGTGCCGGTGGACGTGCAGATGAAGTGGTACGACGTCTGGGGCACCGAGCAGACCTACAACCACATGTCCGCCGGCTGGTCCTGGGCCTTCAACACGCCGTTCGACTGGTTCAAACAGAACGCCTCGCGCCTGGGCGGCATCAACCAGAACATGGTCGTGTCCTGGCCGGCTCGCATCAAGGACAAGGGCGCCCTGCGCGAGCAGTTCGTGCATGTGATCGACGTGGTGCCGACTATCCTCGACGCGGCGGGTATTCACGCGCCCGAGCTGGTTGACGGCATCAAGCAGAAGCCGATCGAGGGCACCAGCTTCCTGTACACCTTCGACGCGGAGAACGCCAAGGCCCCGTCGCGCCACAAGACCCAGTACTTCGAGATGATGGGTCAGTGGGCCCTGTACGAGGATGGCTGGCTGCTCAGCACCAAGGTCGATCGCGCACCCTGGGAGGCCTTCGGCGCGGCCAACGCCGACCCGCTGAACAACCAGGTGTTCCAGCTTTACGATCTGAGCAAGGACTTCACGCAGTCTGACGACATCGCCGCCAAGCACCCGGAGAAGGTCAAGGCGATGCGCGCACAGTTCCTTGCCGAGGCCAAGAAGCACCAGGTCCTCCCGCTCGACGGAACGGTGGCAGCGCGTGTCATCGCACCGCGCCCAAACATTACCGCCGGGCGCACCGAGTTTGTCTATACGCGCCCGATGGTCGGCCTGCCGCAGGGTGACTCGCCGTTGTTGCTGAACACCTCCTACACCATCACTGCCGACATCGACGTGCCGGAAGGCGGCGCCGAAGGGATGATGCTGACCTCGGGCGGGCGCTTCGCCGGTTACGGCTTCTACCTGCTCAAGGGCAAGCCCGTGTTCCTGTGGAATCTGATCGATCTCGAACGTCTGAAGTGGGAGGGAACCGAGGTACTGTCGCCGGGACGGCATACGGTGGAGTTCGACTTCCAGTACGAGGGCCTCGGCGTCGGCACACTCGTGTACAACAGCTTCAGCGGACTCGGTCGGCCCGGCACCGGCACGCTCAAGGTCGACGGCAAGGTCGTCGATACCAAGCGCATGGAGAAGACATTGCCGATCATATTGCAGTGGGACGAGAGCTTCGACATCGGCTCCGACACGCTCACCGGCGTGAACGACGCCGACTACAAGCCGCCGTTCCCGCTGACCGCCAAGCTCGAAAAGCTGACCATTAGGGTCGATCAGCCCGAGCTCTCGCCCGAGGATATCAAGACGCTGAAGGAGGGTGAGGCGAAGGTGGAGGCAGGCAGGGAATAGTCCGGCCACCGGCTCATCGGCAAGCCCCGCGGATCGTTCGGCAACGGGTGGCACGCGCGGGTCGATATGCCCGCACGCCCCTCTTCGTTGAAACTCCCAAGACTCACGGAAGACTCGCTCTGCGATTTCTCCAAGCGATAGAAGGGGCTAAGCCTCTGCACTCGTCAACGAACCTAAAGGATCACCCGATGAAAGCAATCATGTCGGCACTCGGAGGAGCCGTGCTCGTAGCCACAGCCGCCTCGTGCCTCGCAGCGGAGATTGAAACCACCGGGGTGCCGGGTTCGGCCAGCGCCACCACCACGATCAGCGGACAACAGCTTCCGCCGCCCGACCCGAAGTTCGGCGGGTCGATCAAGCAAAAGGCCTCGGACTCGACGCCCTGGTGGCCGCCGCGCGTGGTGCCGCCGAAGAAGGCGCCCAACGTGCTGCTGATCATGACCGACGACGACGGCTTCGGCTCTCCCAGCACCTTCGGCGGCGTGATCCCGACCCCGGCGCTGGACCGCATCGCGAACAACGGGCTGCGCTATACGAATTTCCATTCCACTTCGCTGTGCTCACCGACGCGCGCGGCGCTCGTCACCGGGCGCAACCACCATTCGGTGGGCTTCGGCGTGGTCGGCGAGATCGCCACCGGCTTTCCGGGCTACGACTCGATCATCCCGATCGAGAAGGGCACCATCGGCACCATCCTCAAGCACAACGGCTATGCCACGTCGTGGTTCGGCAAGGACCACAACACGCCCTTCTTCGCCAACAGCCAGGCGGGCCCCTTCGAGCAATGGCCCAACGGCATGGGCTTCGAGTACTTCTGGGGCTTCGTCGGCGGCGATGCCAGCCAGTGGCAGCCGAACCTGTTCCGCAATACCACGCCGATCTTCCCGTTCCAGGACAACCCCGGCTGGAACATGCAGACGGCCATGGCCGACGAGGCCATCCAGTACATGAAGCAGCTCAAAGCATTGGCGCCGGAAAAGCCCTTCTTTGTTTACTACGTGCCCGGCGCCACCCATGCCCCGCATCATCCGACGCCGGAATGGATCGACAAGATCAGTGACATGAAACTGTTCGACGACGGTTGGGAGAAGCTGCGAGAGACCATCTTCGCCAATCAGAAACGTCTGGGCATCATGCCGGAAAATGCCGAACTGACACCCTGGCCGGATGGGCAGGACATCTACAACGGCGCCAAGTTGCCACGCTGGGACTCGCTGAGCTTTGAAGAGAAGAAGCTGTTCATCAAACAGGCGGATGTCTATGCGGCCTACCAGGCTTACGCCGATTATGAGATCGGCCGCGTCATCCAGGCCGTGGAGGATCTGGGCGAGTGGAACAATACGCTGATCATCTATATCAGCGGCGACAACGGGCCGAGCGCCGAAGGCATGATCAACGGCACGCCCAACGAGTTCACCACCTTCAATGGCGTCCCCGTGCCGGTCAAGGACCAGTTCCTGTGGTACGAGTTCTGGGGTTCCGACCGCACCTTCCCGCACTTTTCGGCAGGCTGGGCCTGGGCTTTTGCGACGCCCTTCAAGTGGATGAAGCAGGTGCCGTCGCACTTCGGGGGCACAGCCCAAGGTATGGCGATCTCATGGCCCGCCCGCATCGGTGATGCGGGCGGTACGCGCCGCCAGTTCCACCACGTGATCGACATCGTGCCGACCATCCTCGAGGCCACCGGCATCCCGGCGCCCGACACCATCGACGGCATCAAGCAGTTGCCGATCGAAGGCACGAGCCTCGCCTACACATGGGACAAAGACCATGCCGACGCGCCGACCAAGCACACCACGCAGTACTTCGAGATGCTCGGCAACCGCGCCCTCTACCACGACGGCTGGGTCGCGGCGACGACGCCGGTGACACTTCCCTGGGAACTGAGCACTAAGCCGCCACCGGACGTGATCGACGGGTACAAGTGGGAGCTGTACAACGTGATGGACGATCCGACGCAGAACAACGACCTGGCCGCGAAGATGCCGGAAAAGCTAAAGCAACTGCAGAACATCTTCTATCTGGAGGCGGCGAAGTACAACGTGCTCCCGCTGGACAACACGACGCTGGAGCGCTGGAACGCGCCGAAGCCCAGCCTGACGGCGGGACGCACCGAGTTCACCTACTCGGGCACACTGGCCAACGTGCCGGGCAGCACGGCGCCGCACATCCTGAACAAGTCCTATACGATCACTGCCGAGGTCAATATCCCCGAAGGCGGTGCCGAGGGCATGATCGTCACCCAGGGGGGCCGTTTCGGTGGCTATGGCCTGTTCCTGAGTAAGGGCGAACTCGGGATCGGGCGGGGCAAGGTGGTCTTCCTTTACAACTTGCTCGACCTGAAGCGCACCATCTGGGAAGGGCCTGAACTGAGCCCGGGCAAGCACACGATCGTCTTCGACTTCAAGTCCGCCGAGCCGGGTCTGGGCAAGGGCGGGACCGGTGTGCTGTACGTGGACGGCAAGGAAGTGGCGAGGAACTCGATGGAGAACTCGACCCCGATCACCTTCGCTGAGGACGAAACCTTCGACGTCGGTCTCGACACGCGCACCGGCGTCGCGATGGTCGAGTATCGCTACGACTCCCCGTTCAATTTCACCGGAACGATCGACAGGCTCACCTTCAAACTCGAACCCTTTCCACCGCCTCCGCTTGCGCACCCGGTAGGCTCGCCTCATCGGCATTGATCGAAGAATGAAAGGAGCGCTGATCTTCGCCGCGGTCGGGGAAGTCGCAACGGGCTTGGCGTTGCTGATCGTTCCCTCGCTCGTCGGGCGGTTGTTGCTGGGCGAGGAACCGACCGGCATCGCCATACCGGTCGCCCGGGTGGCGGGCATCGCCCTGATCGCATTGGGGATAGCCTGCTGGCCGGGCCCTCCGCGGATCGGCATGTTGATCTACAGCGCGACCGTCGCGCTGTATCTCGCCTATGTCGGAGTCGCGCACGGTTTGACCGGCCCGTTGCTATGGCCCGCGGTCGTCCTGCACGCGATCCTGACGGGTTTGCTGGCTTTGCTTTGGTTCCGTGATCGCCCCGGTGCCACTTGATTCCGACCACGGCCGACCCTGGAGTCCCATCCCGCCGGGGCACAAACAAAAGAATGGATAGGGATCGACAGATGACGAATCGAAGCAATGCAAGATGGGCAAAGTGGTTGATCGGCGGTGCCTGCGGGACCGCGCTGCTGGCATCCGGGTCCGCCATGGCGACGATGAGCGCCGAGGAGCTTGCCAAGCTCGCCCAAAACCCGGTCGGCAACCTGATCAGCTTACCGTTCCAGAACAACACCAATCTCAACTTCGGGCCGGAGCGGGGCACCCAGAACATCCTCAACATCCAGCCGGTGATCCCCATCTCGATCAATCAGGACTGGAATATCATCACCCGGACCATCGTCCCGGTCATTTCGATGCCGGACCTCGGACCCGATATCGAGAGCACGACGGGCATCGGCGATACCGTATTCACAGCCTTCCTGTCGCCCGCCAACCCCGGCAAATGGATCTGGGGCGCGGGTCCGGTCGTGCAGTTGCCCACCAACACGGAAGAGGAGTTGGGAAACGGGAACTGGGGCTTGGGACCTTCGTTCGTGATGCTGCATCTGGATCACGGCAGTCCCTGGGTCTATGGCGCACTGGTGAATAATATCTGGGCCCTGACCAACGATAAGCACGGGGGCTACTACAACAACGGCCTGATCCAGCCCTTCCTCAATTACAACTTCAAGGGCGGGTTCTATTTGACGTCAGCGCCGATCCTCACGGTCAATTGGACGGCCGACAGCGATGATCGCTGGACCATTCCGGTCGGCGGCGGCGTGGGTAAGATCTTCCACCTGGGCAAGCTCCCGGTGAATACACAGCTCTCGGCCTACTACAACGCGGTCACGCCGGACGAAGGCGCCGACTGGCAGATCCGCGCTCAGATTCAATTGATGTTTCCGAAATAACGTCAAGGCTCGCGCCGTGACCTGACGTCATCCGTTCGTACGCCAGGCGACTTGCCCCGATCGGCGCAAGTCGTCCTGGGCATGGCCCTCTCACCCTGGCCTGCACCGTTTTGCCGGCCGCGCACCAACGACGCCTCTCGCGGCCCCAACCCCAAGTGGCGTTTCCGAAGTCGGGACGCGACGCTTGGACGTTCTCATACCGAACGGAGTTTCAATCGACACATGATACAGACGACACCCGCCCTTTCGGCACTGGCTCAGGCGACGGCCCTGTGCGTCGGATCGCTGATCGCCATCCCCGCCGTGGCCGAGGTTGACTCCTTTGACGGGAATTGGCGCTTCAGCGTCACTCCCTATCTCTGGCTGCCGAATGTCAACGGCAACTTGGATTATGCCAGCCGCGGCCTGAGCACTGAGATCGGACCCAACGACTATCTGTCGAATCTGCAATTTGCCTTGATGTTGAGCGGGGAAGCGCGCAAGGGGCCCTGGTCGGTCGTCACCGACATCATCTACCTGGACCTGGGCAACCAGGACTCGCGGATTCGCCCCGTCAGCGGAGCCCGCGGCGAACCCTTGCCCATCTCCCTGAATCAGCAGGCCGAGACGAGTCTGAGTGCGACGGTATGGACGCTGGCCGGCGGCTACACCCTGTCCCATGGCGACTGGGGCAATGTCGATCTGCTGGCCGGTTTCCGCTACCTCGGCCTGGATACCGAGTTGACGTGGCAACTCGCGGGCAGCGACGGCCGGCTCGATCGCACCGGCAAGGTCTCCTCGAACAGGGAGCAGTGGGACGGCATCCTGGGGGTCAAAGGCCAGGTCCTGTTCGGGGACACCCGTTGGTTCATGCCCTACTACCTGGATGTGGGCACCGGCTCGTCGAACTGGACCTGGCAGGCCGCCCTGGGGGCCGGTTATCGCTTCGATTGGGGCGACATCACGCTCGCCCTGCGTTCCCTGTCCTATGAGTTCGACGAGGACAATACGGACATCCGTTTTACCGGCCCCGTGCTTGGGGCAACCTTCCGTTGGTAGGGACGCGACAAGACAGCGCCCTGATTGACACCGACACCTGACCCGACCACCCACTGAACCCCTAACTGTGAGACGACGATGACCACGAGAAGACACCTGCTTGCCGCAGCCGCCACGCTGGCGCCCCTGGCCTTGGCCTCGAAGTCTGCGATGGCCGACACGGGTGCGAGCGAGCACAAGAAAACGGGCCATGCGTCCGGCGATAAGGCGGATTTCCTGTTCGTTCAGAATGCTCGATCCATCGTCCATGCGGACGGCCGCCTCACCCTCAAAGGCATCAGTCCAGCCACGGTGATGTTCTCCGACCGCCCGGAGCGCATCGCCGGCCACATGTCCACCGCGCGCTTCGTTCCCTTCTGGAGTGAAGGCGAGGAGAGCTTCCTGCTCGATCCTCCCAACGCGACCCTGTCGTTCCTCGAGAATCGGGAGATGGATGACGTGGTGCTGGTGCTCCAGGAGCCGGAGCTCGTCGGGGATGATCTGAGCTACCAGGTTCGGGTGCTCGAGGGGACGCTTCCCGCCGAAGCGGGACCGGCGTCGCTCTTCATCGACATCATCGGCATGCCCCTGAGCCCGGTGTCCTTCGCCGGCGTGGGCCGCCGCAGCTTCCGCCGTGCCGTGATCTATTGAGGCACAGCCATCAGAATCGGTCGAGATCACCGGTCTGGATCAAGACCCATAACCAGTCAACCCAACCCAAGGTGAACAAAGCGATGCAACAGCAGCAAACTCCCTCCCGTCAATCCGCCCTGAAAGGGGTCTGCTCGGTCCTGGCGTTGACCGCCTGTCTGGCGTTCGGCAGCGTCCAAGCGGCGGACACGGGTCCGCGCACCCACGCCGAAGGCAAGTACGACGCCGCCACCGCGACCTATCGGGTGGTCGAGGGCGATGACCTGTTCGCGATCAGCCAGCGTTTCAAGGTCTCGGTCGATGCACTCAAGGCAGCGAATAAGCTGACCTCCGACGTGGTCAAGACCGGCGAGAAGCTGGTGATTGCATCCGGCGGTGCGCATGCGGGGAAATCCGCCGGCGCGCATGCGTCGTCCCACAAGGTCGACTCCAAGACGACCTGCGAGGAGTTTCTCGTTCTGGAGGAGAGCTTCCAGCCCGAAGCGGTGTCTTGGGCAGTCGCCTACAACGCGAAGGGCGAACCCGAGGCGGAGGCCGTGGATGTAGAGGGCATCGAGACGGTCGTCCCCTTCGTCGTCGAGGAATGCAAGAAGGCACCCAAGGAGACCTTCTGGCAGAAGGCCAAGGCGGAGATGAAGAAGCTCGACTAAGCTCCAGGTCGATCCGGTTGATGCCCGCTCCGCACGCGCGGAGCGGGCGACCTGAACAACGCCGGGACGCCCGCCCGGCAGGACCCCCGGACACCATGAACAACGTTGTCACCAAGGTTAAAGAAGAGCTCTTGGCGATCCTGCCGCCGACGCTCTATTTCTTCGTCGCCCTGCACCTGGTGCTGGTGATCCGCGTCTTGATGCTCGAGGGGACCGGCATCAAGGTCACGACCTCGGTCTCGATCGCGCTTGCGGCCCTGATCCTCGGCAAGGCGGTGCTGATCGCCGACTTGCTGCCCATCATCAATCGCTTTCCCGACAAGCCGCTGGTCTACAACGTGCTCTGGAAGACGCTGCTGTATCAGATGGTTGCCGCGGCGGTGCACTATGCGGAGCGTCTCGTCGACTTCGCTCGGCAAGCAGGCGGTGTGGTCGCAGGCAACGAGAAACTGCTCGCCGAGATCGTCTGGCCGCATTTCTGGGCCATTCAGATCCTGCTTTTCCTGCTGATTCTGATGTACTGCACCCTGCACGAACTGGTGCGCCTGATCGGCAAGGACAAGGCCAAGCAGCTGTTCTTCGGGCCCTTGCCGAGCCCTCCTCATTGAGATCCGAGTTTGAGATCCGATAGGGCAGCACTCCACCCATGGCCCGAATACACCCGACCGCCGACATCGTTGCCTGCCCGGGTTGCGACCTGCTTCAAAGGCTGCCGCCCGTCCCGCCGGGTGCCCGGGCGCGCTGCCCGCGCTGCGGCGAGGTTCTGGCCGCTCCGCCGATGGATCCCATCGAGCGGCCTCTGGCCCTCGCCGTTGCGGCGACGATCACCTTCGCGGTCGCTCAGGCGACCCCGCTGATGAGTCTTTCGGCCGTCGGACGGTCCGCGCAGACCACCATCATCGGCGGTGCGCTGGAAATGTGGACCCAGGGTCAGCCGATCACGGCGACGCTCGTGTTGATCTGTACGACGCTCGCCCCGGCGGCCTATCTCACCCTGGTCTGCACCCTCTTGCTGGCCGTGCGCCGACCGCCCGCGCCTTCGTGGGCCGGTGCCCTCTTGCGTCTTGCGGGCCACGCGCGCGCTTGGTCTTTGCCCGAGGTCATGCTGCTCGGCATCCTGGTCGCGCTGGTGAAGATCGCCGATCTGGCCACCGTGGACCCCGGGGTCGGGCTCTTCGCGACAGGTGCCTTGCTCGCGTTGCTGGCTGGCCTGGCCACCAGCTTCGACCCGCGGACCATTTGGGATCGCGTCGCTTGGTCCACGCAGGACACGCCTCGCGGTTCCGGCGCATCAGCTGCGAACGGAACCGGCGGAACGACTGCCCGATGACAGGGGCGTTATTCACCGCCGCTCGCCGAGGGTTGATCTCATGCAGTGCATGCGGACTTTTGGTGCGGATGGATGCTCCTGCCGAGGCGGGTTTCTGCCCGCGCTGCGGCGCCCGGCTCCACCGGCGACACCCGGATTCCATCCAGCGGAGTTGGGCGTTAGGGGTCGCCGCCGCCGTCTGTTTCGTCCCGGCCAATGTTCTCCCCGTGATGGTCACCGACGCGTTCGGCTCCTCCAAGCCCGACACCATCCTGGGCGGTGTCGTGTTCCTTTATGGCTCGGGCTCCTGGCCGCTGGCCCTGATCGTGCTGGTCGCGAGCTTCATGATCCCGCTGGGCAAGCTGCTCTCCCTGGGCTGGCTGCTGATCGCAATCCGGCGCGGTATCCGCGGCGGGGAGCGACAGCGTATGCGGCTGCATCGGATCGTCAGGGCGGTCGGTCCCTGGTCGATGCTGGACGTCTTCGTCGCGACCTTTACGGTTGCCTTGGTCCAGCTCGATCCACTCATGTCCGTCGAGCCCGGGCTTGGGGTCTTGTTCTTTGCCGCGGTCGTGGTGCTGACCATGCTCGCTGCGGACTCCCTGGATCCCCGACTTCTCTGGGATCGCAACGAGATCGAGCCCTGTCATGTCTGAGCCGACGACGACCGACGATCTGCCCCTGGCCAGCCTCGAGCCGCCGCGTCGAAGCCGGGCCTCGGTCGTCTGGATCATCCCGCTCCTCGCCGCCGCGGTGGCCATCGGGATCGCGGTCCAGCGCATCCTGACCGAGGGGCCCACCATCACCCTCCTGTTCCAAACGGCCGCGGGGGTTCAAGCGGGCAAGACCGTGGTCAAGTTCAAGGACGTGGACATCGGTCATGTCACTGCGGTTCGGCTCGCCGACCGATTCTCCAAGGTCGAGCTGACGGTCAAGATGGATCGCAGCGCGGCCGGTCTCCTGGTGGAGGACACCCGCTTCTGGATCGTGGAGCCGCGGGTCACCCTGAGCGGGGTGTCGGGGCTCGGCACGCTGATCTCGGGCAACTATATCGGGCTCCAGCCGGGTAACTCGACCAAGGAGCAGCGTCGCTTCGTCGGGCTCGATGCCGCCCCGGCGATCACCGATCAGCCCGGCCGGCGCTTCGTCCTGAAGGCGTCCGACCTGGGCTCCATCGGGCTCGGCTCCCCGCTGTACTTTCGCCGTCTCAAGGTGGGCGAAGTGGTCGCCTACGCGCTGGCGGCGGACGGCTCCGGGGTCGACATCAGCGTGTTCGTCTTTACCCCGTACGAGCAATATGTGACGCCCGAGACTCGGTTCTGGGATGCGAGCGGCATCGATGTCTCGCTCAGCGCGGAAGGATTCGATGTGCGCACCCAGTCCTTGGTGTCGCTGCTCGCCGGCGGGGTGGCCTTCGACGTGCCGAGCTTCGTCACGGCGACCGGGCCGGCGGGGGAGGGCAGCGTGTTCACGCTCTTCGGCAGCCAGACGAACGCCCTGAAGCAACCCGATCCGGTCGCGCGCCGCTACGTCATCTACACCGACACGCTCGACGGGCTCCAGGTCGGCGCGCCGGTGAAGCTCCTAGGGATCAGGGCCGGCGAGGTCGCCGAGATCGGCCTGGCGGTGGATCCCGAGACCCGCGCCTTCCGCCCCCGCCTGCTCATCACCTTCTTCCCCGAGCGGTTGGTCACCCAGCTCACGCCGGGGCAACAGGAGCTGGGCCGGGCGCTGGTGAATGCCGGGGAGGACGAGCGGATCAAGCTGATTCGGCACCAGATCGAAGACCTGGGGCTGCGGGTGCAGCTGCGGACCGGCAATCTGCTCACCGGCGAGCGCTATGTCGCCCTGGACTACCAGCCCAAGGCGCCCAAGGCGGACATGGACTGGACCCGGGATCCCCTGGAGTTACCGGTGACCCCCGGCGGGCTCGCGGACCTCGAGTCCAAGGCTAGCGGCATCCTGGACCAGCTGCACGACATCCTCGCCAAGGTCGAGGAGTTGCCGCTCGAACCCATCGGCCGGAAGCTCGACAGCTCGCTCGAGAACCTGGACCGGCTGCTCGCGAACGCCGACACCGAAACCCTGCCCGAGCTCAATAAGACCATGGCCGCGCTGCGGGGCGCCGTAGTGGTCGCGGAGCGGGTCCTCGAGGACACCGACGAGAGTCTGCTGAGCAGAAACAGCGCAGCCCAGCAAGAGCTCAGCGCCGCCCTGATCGAGATCACCCGAGCGGCGCGGGCGGTGCGGGTCTTGAGCGACTATCTGGAACGCAACCCGCAGGCGCTGATTCGCGGTAAGGGGAAGGGGAACCAATGATTAACCGCCTCGCTTGTGTAGCACTCATCTGCGCCTCGCTGATCGGGTGCGCCTCGACGCCGGCCCGCTTCTACACCCTCGGCGCCAACCTGCCACCGGGCGCCCAGGGCCCCCAGCATCGCCGTGGTCGTGGGACCCGTCGCCATCCCGGCCCAGGTGGATCGGCCGCAGATGGTGATCGCCGAGGCCCCCAACCGGGTCCGCCTGGAGGAGTACAACCGCTGTGCCTCGCCCCTGGCGGACGCCATTGCCGCGGCGGTCGCGGAGAACCTGGCGACCCGACTCGGCACCCCGAGGGTGACCTTGTTCCCCGATCGAACGGCTGGGGATTCCGTCTACCGTGTCACTATCGAGGTACAGCAGTTCGACTCCGCCCTCGGCGAAGCCGCCACCCCGGGGGCGGTGTGGACGGTGCGCCGGGCCGAGGACGGACGGAACGCGACCGGGCGCACCCGCGTGCGGAAACCCGCGGACGGGCCCGGATACGACGATCTCGCCGCCGCTCACGGCCGGGCGCTGGCGACCATGAGTCAAGACATCGCCAGCGCGCTGGAGGCGTTGCATCGACCAGTACCGGCTAACCCGGCGAGCTAGGGCTGGGCTTGAGAAATCCCGAGACCATTCTCGGCACTCAAGGCGCAAGAGGTTCGAGCGCGACAGAGTCGGTGACAGCGTCGGGTCTTTCCTGTTCCCGTAGGGCCAGACGAATCGAAACGGCCGTCTGCTAAACTCGCCACAGCGGGCGCTCGCGCGCGTGCGCGAATGCCAGATCCGGGTCGCGACTTGTCACGCGTTGAACCGCGAGCGACTGTCCGGTATCAGGATCGATGAGTCACTCGCTTCCGGTTGATGGGAGACGGCTCCTCTCCTCGACCAATCGCTCCCGCGATCAGCTCAGCCGTTCCGGCCCCGATCGACCTTGCCGCAATGGCGAGTGCCGGCGGCCGGGCGGCCCGCGCCCCGCCAATCTACAGAATCACGGTGGTGCAGTGGTGCAGACGAGCATGAGCCGCAAAGGATGCCATCACCGACCGACAACCCGATAACCGCGCCCGGCGCAGGAGTGACACGGATCCCGCCCGCGTCGCGGACATTGCCAACCCCGAGGTCGTCATGCGTCTCGCCCACCGTCTGGTTCTGGCCCTGCTGATCGTCGTCGTGGACACCGCGGCCTTCGCAGTCCCGCTTGCAGCACTGCTGCTCGCGTACGTTCTACTCGCGCGTCCCCCCTGGTTCCTGAACTGGGTGGATCGGCTCTATCGCGGGGTCCCGCGGTAGGTGTCGTGTGCTCACGTGGTGCGGCGCAGGTCGAACTTGGGGGCGCCGCCAGCGCCTATGTTCGGTCGGAGTGCAACCCGTATCGAAGAGCGAAATGGTCCTGCGGCATCAATCTCAACGGATGGTTCGGCGTCGATGCCTCATCGTTTCGTATGGACTGCGAGGCGGTGTTCTCTCCGCATGGGGCCGGCATTCACCTCCGGGAGGTCGTTCGGCGCCAAGTCCCCGGAGGCAGGCCGACCAAGCGTTTGAAGGCGCGCGAGAAGGCGGCTTCCGACTCATAGCCCACGTCCACGGCGATGGATGCGACGGAGCCATTGGTCTCCCGCAGGAGGCGCGACGCGACCTGGATCCGCCAGTTGGCCAGGTAATGCATCGGCGGCTGGGCCAGGAACTGCATGAACCGCTCATGCAGCGCCGAGCGCGACAGGCCGACCGCGCGCCCGAGCTCATCGATCGCCCAGGGGCGTTCGGGCTGCTCGTGCAACAGGGCAAGGGCGCGTCCGACATAGCGGTCCCGCAGGCCGGCCAACCACCCGGTGGCGTCCTCCGGCAGGCCGTCCAGATAGCGCCGCGCGGTATCGACGAACATCATCTCCGCCAGCCGTTCGAGCACGGCATCCGCGCCGGGGCGATGCTCGGTCGACTCTTGGGCGGCCTGGTCGATGACGCGCGCGACCCAGCCACCGGTGCGGGCCGCCGGCAGGTGCAGCAGGCGCGGCAATCTCCCGAGCGGGGGGCGCTTCGGCCGCCCAATCGTCCCAGTTGCTCACGTAGTAGAAGACCGCGCCGCGCAGACGAACGGCACGCAGCAGGTCGGAGAGGGTATCTCGACTCATTGCTCTGCTCCGGTCGGAAAGGCGCAGCCAGCAGTTGGCGACCTCGGATCGGGCCGCCCAACGGCGGACGCACGAGCAAAATTGTAGGACTTTCAGTGAAGCCGCAACAGGCGGTCGGCGAAAGAATGGCCTCGTCGGAACCCGGTGATCGCCACGCGGAGCCGGGCCGACAGCAGCCGAACGTCCCCGTCCACCGGAGATCGATCATGAACGCACCCTTTGCGCTTTCCCCGTCCATCCAATCCACCGCCCGGTCCATCCCCGTTCCGCCTACGGTCCGACGCACAAGGCATTCGCGGCCCTGGACGGCGAAGGACAGGCGCGGCTCCACGCCGATCTGACGGGACTGCTCGAATCCCGCAACATCGCCGGGCCGGGCTCGCTGGTGATTCCCGGGGAATACCTCGAGGCCGTGATCACCCGCCGCTGACGGACGAAGAATGCGCGATGCAACCGCCCAGACTGATCGAGGAGACGTCTCAACCACCCGGGCCGCGACGGCGGAGGCTGCTCGCGGCCGAGGTGGACGGACCGGCACCGCTGGCACGCCGACCTCCAGAACGGCCGATGGGCGTGCTGCGGCGGTGCGTGGCGAATGGTCGCGGTCGGCTCCGGAAAAACCGTAGAATCTTACTGGGAGAATTCCGGGAACATCGACTACCTTCAATATGGTGGCCTAGCGGACCACGAAAAGCGAAAGACCCGACGAGGAACAAGACATGTATACCGGCGACATCGTGATTCACATCGACGAGGAGCTCGACAACGACCGCATCTACGAGCTGGAGCGGCAGATCGCAGCCGAGCACGGGGTCTACAGTGCCTGCATGCACGAGAAGAGACGCCATCTCATGGTCGTGGACTTCGACGCGATGCAAGTGCGGCCGAGTCGGATCGTCGACTCCGTTCGAGCCCGGGGGCTGCATGCGGAGATGATCGGTTTATAACGCCCACAGGCGATCGCGGGGATATCCCCGGCGCCTCGTCCGGCAGGTGGCGAGAAGGCGGCTGTCTCGGGTCGTCTCGACCTGTATCGAGAAAGCCGGCATCGAGCAGGTCGCGCGGCAGGTTCCGACCGATCCAGGGGTTGGTGAAGGCTCGCGCCCAGCGTGCTTGAATGATGCCCGTCACCTCGCGCAGGGTGCTGCTCAGGGCAATGCTACCCCAGTCGTTGTCGTAGGCCAGCAGGCGGCCGCCGGTGCGCAGAACGCGTGCGATCTCGCGGATCACCCGTTCCGGTTGGCCGATGTGTTGATAGACCGCCGAGCGGGTGCTCGCATCGACATCGGGGAAGCCGGTTGCAAGATCGTCGTCCGACATCGGCGGTTGGGCGCAGGGCTCGGGGCAGGATCGGGAGCATCCATCATCCCGCAAACGGCGCCGGTCGTCGCCGGACGTTCAGCTCTCCTTCACGCGCCGAATCCCGAGCAGCGCATCAGTCGATGCGTTGGATGGCGGACGCGGCCTCGGGCGATGCAGTGATCCCCTTCGCCTGCAATCCTACGCGGACGAGTGCCTGACGCAAGGGCAGATCGGCAGCACCGCGGGTGTCCATGTTCAGGGCGAAGATCCAGGTGTCCTTGGGCGTCTCGACATACCCGACGTACCAGCCGATCTGCGGCGTGGCACGCGCGGCCCAACCGGTCTTCGCGAACAGACGGTGCTGCTCGGTCGTCTCGGCGAGCATGACCCGACGCAGGCCCTCGTGGCTGGAGTCCCGATACGGCAAGGTGCGCAGAATCACCCGACGCAGGAATTCGACCTGCTCCAAGGCACTGATGGTGAGGGTGCCGTCGAGCCAGAAGGCAACGGCGTCGATCGGCTCCGCCAGCTCGCCGTAGCCCACGCGCGCGAGGTGGCTGCGGTAGCGCTCGGCGCCGATCTGTCGGGCCAGGCTCTGATAGCACCAGACGCACGACGCAGCAAAGGCACTGGCGAGGGTGTGATCGCGATTCCAGTCGGGCATGTCGTGCAGACGCCCGTTCCATGGAATCAGGGCATCGGGTCCCGCGATGACGTCCTCCTCCAGGGCGATCAGGGTGTTGAGGATCTTGAAGGTCGAGGCCGTCGGGAACCGTTGCGCGGCACGCGGGGCGTTGTGCACATGCACCGGATCGCCGTCGAGGTCGGCGATGACGAGGGTACCGTCGACGCCGGCTGCGGCGAACAGCGAGGCGAGGTCGGCGTCCTCGGCGTGACCGGGCGTGGCGATGAAGAGCGCCGCGAGCAAGAGAAGAAGCGGTGGCATCGGGAGATCCGGGTTCGGGTGAGCAACGGCGCGCGGACACCGGCCGGGCGCGGTGCGGGATCGGAATGCCTAGAGGTTGCTGCGGCGACCTGCCGCGAGTGCCACGACGACCCAATGGTACATGATTTGGCGGAGGTCTTCGGAGCCTTGCGGGTGCTGGCCAGGGTGACCGCCCGCCGCCAGATGGACAGCACAGCAACGGTCATGGTCGAAACGGCACGAGACGCCGTAAGCGAGATCATCCGCAAGCTGACCGCTGCGCATCCGGCACCAGCGCGATCTGCTTTCGGCCCGTGGGGGACTCCTCGCACCCGGTGCCGAGCAGGGCGGCCGAGAGCAGGAGCGGCACGAGGAGGAAGCGCAACGGATGGGGGCGGCGGATGGGCATGGCGCGACGTCGGCGATACGGGCTCGAGGGGTATGGTCGCAGATCGAGCGCCGCGGAAGAGTGCTGTCGGATGACGGCGCGGCAGTGCCGGGTTCTCGTCCGGAACTTCAGACGATGCTCGCGGCTTCGGTGAGTGGCGCGTGCATTGGATTCCTGTGAAATGCCGCATTCCACATGTGCTGGCTGCTCCTGATGTGTTGTGGTCGCGCTCTCGGCGCATGCCGGGTTCCGCGCCTCGCCGTCGTCGACGCGCGCGACGATGCCGGGACGGTGGCCGGTGGAGCCGATCGGGCTCTCGACGGGAGCAACGCGTGCGTGGATCATCGGCTCCGCCCGCCCGCCGGACCGCCGGCCCGTGCTCGGCTCTGCCGCGCGATCCGCCCGCCGATCCCGTCACCCGGAGAACCCCGATGCGCTGGAAGACCGCTTACCGCTCCTTCTACTACGCGCAGGCGCCCGAGCCCGCGGACCTGGTGCTGGATCCCGCCGAGACGGCGCTGCTGTGCATCGACGTGCAGAACCTCTACCTGGAGATCCCGGCGGACCCGGACGAGGCCGCACGCTGGTTCCCCTTCCATCGGCGCATGCGCGAGATCGTCATCCCGACCACCCGCGCCCTGCAGGACGCCTTCCGCGCGAAGGGCATGGACGTGATCCACGCGCGCATCGCCTGCCAACTCGAGGACGGGCGGGACCGCTCGCTCAGCCAGAAGAAGCCGGGCTGGAACGCCCTGCTCTTGCCCAAGGACAGCGCGGCGAGTCAACTGGTCCCGGAGCTGGCGCCGCACCCCGGTGAGATCGTGGTGACCAAGACCACCGACAGTGCCTTGACCGGGACCAACCTGCGTCTGATCCTCGCGAACCTGGGTATCCGCAACGTCGTGCTGACCGGGATCTTCACCGATCAATGCGTTTCCTCCACGGTGCGCAGTCTCGCCGACGAGAGCTTCAACGTCATCGTGGTCGAGGACGGCTGCGCGGCCGGCACCGACGAGCTGCACCGGCGCGAGCTGGAGATCATCAACATGATCTACTGTCAGGTGCTCGGCAGCGTGGAGCTGCGGGAGATCATGGGGCTGTGAGGACGCGCGGTCATGGGCTCGCGCGGGCCTCTTCATCTCATTGCGGCGAGGACACGAGGTCGCCTTTCTTAGGACACACGGTCCGCCGCTCGCCGGGCTCCAGCAGATCCTGTCGGACCGCTGCGATCGGCGGAGCGGACTACGCCGGACGCGGCGTGACGGCCGCAGCCGGAGAGCGCGGCGACGGCGTCGGTCGCGACCTGCCGGGTGCCGGAGCCGACGGCACCGCGGGTACAATCATGAGGGCGGAGGGGACTTCGTGTCGGATTCCCCGGACCCGGGAGATGGCGGGGGGGGAGACTGTGATGGATGCGCCGGACGAGACCCACGACACGCCGAGCGTGAGCGAGCAGGCGCGGCAACAGGCCGAGGAGCGCCTGCAGGCCAGCGAGTCACGCTGTCGTCTGCTGGCGGAGAACGCATCGGATGTCATCTGGACCATGTCGTTGGACGGTCGGATCACCTACGTCAGTCCGTCGGTGGAGCGACTGCGCGGCTTCACACCGGAAGAGGCCATGCAGCAGCCGCTCGAGGAGATCCTGACGCCGCCGTCCGCGGCGATCACGTTGGACTACTTCTCGCGCTTGGAGGGTTTGCTTCAAACCGGACGCCCTCCGGAGCGGGCGCGCAACGAGCTGGAATATCGCTGCAAGGACGGCTCGACCATCTGGTGCGATGTCCACGTCTTGCCGGTGTACAGCGCGGACGGGATCCCGGTGGAGTTGCTCGGGGTGTCGCGGGACATCACCGCCGTGAAACGGGGCGAGAGCGCGGCAAAGCGTAGCGAGGAGCGCATCCGCACGATGCTGCAGGATCTGCCGGTCGCTATCGCGGTGGCGAGCTTGGAGCCGGACCAACGGATTCTCTACCGCAATACCGCATTCGATCGGCTGTTCGGCTGGACGCCGCAGGAGATCCCCACCCACGCGGATTGGTTCGTGCGGGCCTATCCCGAGGAGGCGTATCGCCGCGCCGTGCTCGACCGATGGAATGCGGCGATCGCCCTGGCGGCCGAGCAGCAGGGGCAGGTGACGCCGCACGAGTTTCGCGTGACGAGCCGTGACGGGCGGGTCAAGGATGTCGTCATCGGCGGCACGGTTCTCGACGACCGACTGATCTGCTCCTTCGCCGACGTGAGCGAGCGCAAACGCTTTGAGGCGGAGCTGGTCCAGGCGCGGGATGCGGCTGAAACGGCGAATCGCGCGCTGCGCAAGGCCAATGCGGAGCTTCAACGCGTCGCCGTCACGGACCGCCTCACCGGCATCCGGAACCGGGCCTATTTCGAGGAGGCGGTCGCGGCGCAGATTGCACGCGCTGCACGTTACGACGTGCCGGTCTCGCTGCTGTTGCTCGATCTCGATTGCTTCAAGGCGATCAACGACACCCACGGCCATCTCGTCGGCGACCGGGTCTTGATTGAATTGACCCGTCTGATCGGCGGCCATCTGCGCGAGGTCGACGTCCTGGCCCGTTGGGGCGGGGAGGAGTTCGTGATCCTGATGCCGCACTGCGGGGCGCGCGAGGCGGTGCATGCGGCGGAGAAGCTCCGGTCATTGGTGGCGGACCGAGTCTTCCCCGAGGTCGGCACGGTCACCGTGAGTGTCGGCGTGGCCGAATACCGGCTTCACGAAAGCGACGATGCCTGGATCAAGCGCGCCGACGATGCACTCTACGCGGCCAAGGCCGGTGGCAGAAACCGCGTTTGTCTTGCCGATCGGGAGATGGGATGAGCGCCGATTCGAGTGAGTTCGACCTTTGGAGCATCCGCAGCCCTTGGCAGGGACGCGGTTTCGCCTGGCGTCTCGTATATCCTCGGCGCGATGCGGGATCGGTAGCGCGCGATGCCCTGAGCGCGTCCGCCGCGCCGGGCACCCCCTGCGGTCCGGCGCTGCCCGTCTCGCCAAAAGAGGCGCGTCCGAGCGGGCCATGATGCCTCGACGAACGAGCGAACCACGCCGACATCCACCCGACCCGGTACCCGCGATGAACCCTCGACCGTCACTGCTCGCGCTTCTCCTCCTGCTCCCGATCCTGCTGACGGGGGGCTGCACCGGCGTGCCGGAGGGCATCGCGCCGGTGCGGGGCTTCGACGCCGAGCGCTACCTCGGCACCTGGCACGAGATCGCCCGTCTGGACCACCGCTTCGAGCGCGGACTGGAACAGGTGACCGCCACCTACAGCCGGCGCGAAGACGGGGGTCTTGCCGTGCTCAACCGGGGTTACGACCCCGCCAAGGAGGTCTGGAAGAGCGCCGAGGGGCGCGCCTACTTCCGGTCCACACCGGACATCGCCAGCCTCAAGGTCAGTTTCTTCGGCCCCTTCTACGGCGGTTACCACGTCTTCGCGCTGGATCCGGAGTACCGCTGGGCGATGATCTCGGGGCCGACGCGGGCGTATTTCTGGATCCTGGCCCGGCAACCGCAACTGCCCGCCGAGCTCCTGAGGGATCTGATCGCCAAGGCCCGGGCGGCCGGCTTCGAGACCGACGCGTTGATCTTTCCCCCGCCGAGCGTCGCGCCAGCCATGACTGCCAGCCCCGGATGAGGAGCGGTGCCGGACAACGGCTGGCTGCATCTCGCTCTGGACGCGGTTTAGGTCGCCCGCGGCCTCTTCCAGGTATAAACGGCGGTCACCGCATAGTTCCAAACCGCACCGACCAGGATCCCGGCGAGCGCCGAGAGGAACCAGCCCGAGTGCCCGCCTTGGAAGAGATAGTTGGCGATGCCGACATTGGCCAGCGCACCGACGCTGCAGGCGGCCACGAAGGAGAGCCAGCCCCAGATCAACTGCCGGCCGCGCAGGCGCATGTCGCGGTAAGTCAGGATATTGTTCAGGAAGAAGTTGCTGGTCATGGCGACCAGCGTCGCGGCGGTCTGACTGATCAGGAAGGCGCCAGTGCCGAGAAGCGTCAGCATGGGCCAGAGCACGGCCATGTGCACGAAGACACCGAGGCCGCCGATCGCCGAGAAGGCGATGAAGCGCACCGGGATGACCGGGCCGATCAGCTTCTGGGTGAGCATCAGTAGGTATTCCCAGAGAACCGCGTTGTCGAGCTTGCTGCTGCCGGACTCGCGCGCGCGAAAGGTGAAGGGCAGCTCGCGAAACCGCAGGGGTTGCTCGGCTTCGGCGAAGATGTCGAGCAGGATCTTGAAGCCGACGCCGCTGAGACGCCGCACGCACCCCTGGACGACCGATGCACGCACCAGAAAGAATCCGCTCATCGGGTCCTGAAGGTCTGCATGGATCAGGTATTGGCCGATCCGGGTCGCGAACCGGCTCATGGACTGGCGCCGGGCATTCCAGTCTCCCATGCCCCCGCCGGAGACGTAGCGGCTGCCGACCACGATGTCCAGGTTCTCGGCCTTGATCACCTCGAGCATCTTGGGCAAGAGGGTCTCGTCGTGCTGGAGGTCGCCGTCCATCACCGCCAGAAAGGGCGCGGCGCTCGACATCATGCCTTCGATACAGGCCGACGAGAGCCCACGTCGGCCGATACGCTGAACCAGCCTGACACGCGGATCCTGTCGTGCAATCGCGCGGATCCGATCGGAGGTCCCGTCGGGCGAATCGTCATCGACGAAAACCAGCTCCCAGGCGATCCCCTGCAGCACCGCGTCGACCCGCCGGACGACCTCGTCCACCATGTCCGCCTCTTGATAGGTCGGGACGATGACGGCCAACTCGGGCGGGCGGCAGTGGTGTTGAGGCATCGGCTGATCCGAGATGCTGTTGGCCATGGGCGGAGGTTCGGTTCGTCGAGGGAAGGAACGTGCGGGGCAAGGCTTTGAAGTAGACTGCCGCCCGCGGCTGCGGACGCGGACGCCCTAACGGTGACGAGACGGCAGACCCAGGCTCCGAAGAGCGCTTATTCTAACGCGATCACGTCCCCGCCACCTCGACCGATCGCGGCCCGGATTCAGAGCCGCCGAATCCGCCGAGTCAGACAACGTAGTGAGTCACGAGACCATGGAAACGACCCGAGGCATCGATACACCCCGTCAGGCGTGGGGCCTGTTGCTGGCCTTGATCGCGGCTATGACCGCTTGGCGACTGGGCGTCGCCGCGATCCTGCCGGTCACGCAGGACGAGGCGTATTACTTCGACTGGGCACATAGCCTCGCCTGGGGGTATTTCGATCATCCGCCGGGTGTGGCGCTGCTCGGGATCGGCACCTGGTTCGCCCCGGGGTCCGCATTCGCGGCACGCGCGGGGACACTGATCGCAAGCGCAGTGACGCTGCTCATCCTTGCACGCTTCTTCCGCAACTGCGGCCTCACGGCGCCGCGCGATCTGGCTTTGGCCCTGGTACTGGTCTTCGCGACCATTCCCGGATTCGCCGGCGGCGTCATCACCACGCCCGACACGGTGTTGGGTCTGGCATGGGCATTGGCCCTGCACGAGAGCGAGCGCGCGCTTGCCGGCCAGCGTCGACGCTGGCTCACCGCCGGAGCAGCCGTCGGTCTCGGTCTGCTGGGGAAATACACCATGGTCCTGATCGGGCCTGTGCTGCTCTTGGCCATCCTCTTCAGCGACCCGCGCGCACTGCGCACGCGCTGGCCTTACCTCGGCGGACTGGTCGCCCTCCTGATCTTCGCGCCGAACATCCTCTGGAATCAACAGAACGAGTGGCTGACCATGCGCTTTCAGTTCGGCCACGGATTCTCGACCGAGGTCGGTGCGCTGCCGGTCGGCGCGCCCGGTGCCATCGAGCACCTCGGCCCCCAATCGGTCGGTGAACGCCTCGGCAGCCTCGTGGGATATCTCGGGACCCAGCTCGCGTTTTGGGGACTGATCGCGATCCCCCTACTCCTTGCGCCTTTCATCAACCGGGCACGAGTCAACAGGCCGAGCCATGAGATAGCCGCGACACTCGCCCGTCACGCCAAGCCGCTGCTGTGGGCAGCGACACTCTTCCCCTTGGGCTTCTTCGCCCTGGTCGCGACCGGCAGCGAGGTGGAACCGAATTGGCCCGCCGTCTATTTGATCTCGGCAGCGCCCTTGGCGGCGTTGCTGCTGCGCAATCTGCGTCCCTGGGCCATCGCCGCCGCACTGGCCAATCTGCTGCTTCTGAGTCTCTATGCGATCCATGCGGCGACTGCGGCACTGCCGCTCGGCGACAGTCAGAATCGCGTCCTGCGCGAGACCCATGGGTTTCGGGAGTTGGCCGGGATTGTCGGTACGCTCGAAGAGCCTGTCTATGCCGACCGGTATCAGACGACGGCGATGCTGCGCTTTTACGCGCCAGACTCGGCAGGCATCACGACCCAATGGCCCGGCCTCACCCGACCTTCCGAGTACCTGCGGGGACGGATCGCACCGCGATTGGATCCGGAATCCGTCGACGCACCCTTCTGGCTGGTCTCCGGATTCGGCGCGCCGCCGGCCATCGCCGGATTTCGCGCCGATTTCCACCGCAGGCTCTTCGATTGCGCCGGGCAGCCGCTGAGCGAAGGCGCGGAAGCGCCCTGCCCGCGCCCGTTGCACACTTGGAATCTTTACCGCTATCTGCCGGAGGGGTGAGGAAAGCGGTCGGGAGAGGCGCACGACGGACCTTCGCGCCGGCGTTGTTCGTACTCCGGCCAACGTGGCGCGGAGCGCCAAGGGAGGCGTGACACCGCCGGAGCGGTGTCACGAGTATCTCGGGAGAGCGGGTGGCCAGTTCCAAGAGCCGGCCTCGAGCATCTAACCCGAAGCACGCGACTGCAGCATTTCACGGACCTCGTCGATCGAGCGTGTACATCCTCCGAGATGGATGATTGCATGACAGTTCGGGCAGACAGGCCGAAGGTCGGTAATGGGGTCCACGGCATATCGGGCACCTATCTCGGATAAGGGTGTGAGATGGTGCACTTGGATAAAGCCCTCCGCGACCGGGCCGAACGACGCCAGGAAATCGAACCGACAAATGACGCAAGAACACCCATAGTGTTCGATGCAACATTGGCGAGCGGCAGGATCACGTTCGTAGGCGTTGACCGTCACGCGGCGTTTGGCACCCTCGAAAAATGTCGAGCTATCGGTCAATTCCCCCGGCCAAGAAAATGCTTTTGCGATAATGGCCTGACACTCAAGCAGATGGCTTTGCCGATCAACGCCGGCATATTGCGACAGTTCGGCCCAGTTGGTCCGCCTGCCGGTCTCGCCGGTCGGGCGTCCCGTCAGCCTGCGTTGCGTAGGATTTCGACTGATCCCTGCGTCGTCGCACATCGCGGCGATGTTCTGAATCTTCATGCTGATCGACGAGCGACTGCGTGACTGCAGCGCATGAATAGTCTCGATACCTCCGATCTCGGCGATACCATATCGCGCCGCGTAAATGCAAAGCACGATTTCATCTCGGGTAAAGGGTTTGCGAGTTGCCATCGACGTCTTTCGTTCCCCGCCGAACGCGTTCACATCGGACCTTCTAGCCCGCCGGAGCGCAATGCGGTTCGCGGGCTTACCGCATCCGACAGGTTGGGTGATCGAAGCGGTTTAGATCGATCAATGATCGTCTCCGCGATTGCTCGCCTTATCGGCCGAGATCCGGTCCATCATCGCAAACAAAAGCCCGGAGACGACGAAGGTCATGTGGATGCCGACCTTCCAGGCCAGCTCCTCGTTCGTCAGGCGATCAACGTACATGAATGCCTTGAGGAGCTCGATGCCGGAGATGGCGACGATGGAGCCGATGAGCTTCATCTTCAGCTCGGCGAAGCCGACATGCCCCATCCAGTTGGGACGATCCTCATGATTCCCGGTATCGATTCGGGAGACGAAGTTCTCGTAGCCGGCGAGCACGATAATGAGCACGAGGTTGGCGATCATCACGACGTCGATCAGGGAGAGCAGCCCGATAATCACCTCGCCGGCCTCGGCGGTGAAGACGAGCGGGACGAAATGGATGAACTCCTTGACGAACTTGACCAGCAGGAGCGCGATGGCCAAGACCAGCCCCAGATAGAAGGGCGCAAGCAGCCAACGGCTGCTGAAGATCACCAATTCCAGAAATCGTTCGATCTGTTTCATGTCGAGGTTCCGGTTTGCCTTCGAGCCGCTGAGGTTGAGTCCGGCGCTTGCGAGCCAAAGGCGAGCGACGGAGCGGGCGGGATGCTACGCGGGCGCGGCCGCCTCTTCAACGGCGTTCGTTCGGTCGAACCTCGTGCCTCGGCTTGAGCCTCCGCTCAGGGGGCCGGCGGCTCCTCCTCGAACCCGATCCGCACCTGCGTACAAGCGGCAAGCGTGCGATAGACCGGGCTTCGTGCGGCGATCTCGAGCAGGCGAGTGCGCTCCTCGGCCGTCAAGGCGCCGAGGATGTTCAGATGCACCTCGACGCGCTCGAGCCTGCTCGCGTGATCGGCCGCGTGGTCGCCCTCGTGCTCACAGCTGCGGCAGTCCGTGCCGTGAACCCGCTCTTGGCTCAGACGGACCTCGACGTCGTCCAACGCAAGCCCCTGGTGCCTGGCGTAGGTCCGCACCGTCATGGAGATGCAGGCGCCGAGCGACATCAAGAGCAGATCGTAGGGTGTAGGACCCAGATCCGAGCCGCCGACCGACTTGGGCTCGTCGGCTAGCCATTGATGGCGATGGGTGTAGAGCCCGCGCTGGAAACGGGTATCGAGTTCGGTGACCAGGACCTCTTTCTCGGCCACGCGAGGAGCGGTCCCGATGCTCTGCTCGAAGCCGTGCTTGCCGAGCCCAAGATAGCGGCTCGCCCAAGCAACCAGGGTTTCGGCGACATACTCGGCATCTTCGCGATTGGCGAGCATATGGTCGGCCTTGTCGAGCGAGATGAAGCTCTTGGGATGCCGCGCCGCCTGGAAGATCTTGCCGGCCTCCCCGATGGAGACGATGGTGTCGAGCGGCGAATGGAAGACCAGAAGGGCGCGGTTGAGGTGGCGGATGTGGTCCGCCGAGGCGTATTGATCCAGGTCGTCGAGCAGCTGCTTGCGGATGCGGAAGCGCCGCTGCCCGATCTGCACCTCGGCCTCGCCCGTCTCCTCCAACTGGCCGCGCGCCCCGCTGAGGAGGTGCTGGACATGCGAGGCGGTCGCCGGGGATGCGATCGTCACCACTGCCTCGACGGACGGAAGCGCATGCACCGCCGCCAGCACCGCCGCACCGCCCAAACTGTGTCCGATCAGCAGCGCCGGGGCCTCGTACTCCTCCTCCAGCTTGCGCGCCGCGGCGAGCAGGTCGGCGACGTTCGATGAAAAATTGGTGTTGGCGAAATCGCCGTCGCTGTTGCCGAGCCCGGTGAAGTCGAAGCGCAGCACGGCGATCCCGCGCGCGGCCAAGGCCCGACTGATGCGGGTTGCGGCGGCGATGTCTTTGCTGCAGGTAAAGCAGTGCGCGAAGAGGGCGTAACGGGCCGTCGGCACGCGATCCGGAGGGGTCTCGAGCAGGCCGACCAGCGTGTGCCCCTCGGGATTGGGAAATTCGAGCTTGATACGTGCCATGCCAGTTCCTCTCGTTGGAGATCCGTCAGTCCGGGGAAAGCCTCCAGCTTCCAGCCGCCGGCCGCCAGCTTTTTTTGTTCATCAAATGGATAGCGTTGTGGCGGGCCGGACGATTCCAGACCCGATCGGGTGGACAAGCGCGGTAGGGTGGACAAGCGCAGCGCAGTCCACCAGCGCCGGCGCGGGGTTCGGTGGACTGCGCTGCGCTTGTCCACCCTACGGCTTGTCTCCCGCCCGACACAGCGCCTGCAGACGATCGAGCTCGACCTCGTCGAAGCCGGCCTCGCGACGGGCCGGGAGGTTGAGCGGACAGCGGACCTCGGCGCGCATGTACTCTCCCAGAAGATCGAAATAGAGCGGACCGGGGTCGAGTCCGCGCTCCTCGCACAGCCGTTTGAACCAACACGAGCCGACAGCCACATGGCCGACCTCCTCGCGCAGGATGACCCCCAGACAGGCCGCCGTTTCCGGGTCTCCCGCCGCCTCGAAGCGCGCGATCATCCCGGGCGTCACATCCAGACCGCGCGCTTCCAGGACGCGCGGAACCAAGGCCATGCGCACCAAGGGGTCGTGGGCGGTCGCGCGCGCCATCTCCCAGAGACCGTCATGGGCGGGGAAATCGCCGTAGTCGTATCCGAGATCCCGAAGTCGGCTGCGCATCAGGCCGAAGTGCTCGGCCTCTTCGGCCGCGACCTGGATCCAGTCGTCATAAAACTCCGTCGGCATCGCGCGGAAACGCTGTACCGCATCCCAGGCGAGGTTGATGGCGTTGAACTCGATATGCGCGACGGCGTGGATCATGGCCGCACGGCCCTCGCGGCTCGTGAGCTTGCGTGCCTTGAGCGCACGCGGCGGAACCAGCTCGGGCCGCTCCGGACGCCCGGGCAGATCCCGGACGGGGGCCGCGTCGACGGCATCCGCACGTAGACACCCGGACCGCCAGTGCTCGGCCGCCATCTGTGTCGCGGCCTGCTTGCGGGCCGGATCCGGCTCGCCGAGACAGGCGGCTGCCGCATCGAAGAGATTGCCGTGCACATGCGTCATCCGCGCCACCCCAAAATCAGATCCATCACGTTGGTCCCCGTCGGTCCGGTGCGGATCAGGTCGCCGCTCGCTTCGAGCAGGGTGCCTGAATCCGCGCGTTGCAGCCCGTCCGCGGCGTCGAGGCCGGCGTCCCGGATGCGCTCCAGTGTAGCGCCGTCGACCAAGGCCCCGGCGTCGTCGGTCGGGCCATCGGTTCCGTCGGTCCCCGCGCTCAACAAGGCGGCATCGGATTGACCGGCAAGCTCGATCGCCGCGGCTAGCGCAAGATGTTGATTGCGACCGCCCCGCCCGGGCGAATCCGGCAGACGCAGCGTCGTCTCCCCGCCCGCAATCGAGAGGCCCGGCGGGCCGTCCAGCAAGGCACGCGCAAGTCGTCGACCGGCAAGCCCGGCATCGCCGTCGACCGGCTGCGGATCGAGCCGGACCGCGACACCCGCACGACGCCCGGCGTCGGCCGCAGCGGACTTGGCGGTGTCCAGCGTCGCGACCAGCTCAATGCGCGGACTGCGCGCCGGCAGCGGACCCCGCTCCGCCAGCCCGCGCTCGACCCAAGCCGAGAGCCATTTCGGCAGATCAAGCGCCGCAATTGCCTCGGCCAAACCGACCTCGGGAACCAGCAACCCGGAGCCGATCACGCCCGGATCATCCCCCGGCACATCCGAGATCGCCAACACACGGGACGGCCGGTCGCCGAGGGCGCCCAGCAGCCCACCGCCCTTGATCCGAGAGACCGACTTGCGCACCCGATTCACCGCGTCGATCGGCAGGCCGCTGCCGAGCAGCCATTGGTTCATGCACCGCAGATCGGCCAGATCCAACCCGGCGGTCGGGACCTCGACCAGACTCGAGGCCCCGCCGGAGAGGAGGACGAGTACCTCGGTCTGCGGCGACATCTCGCCAAGCGCGCAGAGCAAACGCCGGCCGGCCGCCAGACTTCCCGCATCCGGCACGGGATGACCGCCGAGCAGGCATTCGATCTCGACCCCGGCGAAGACCGCGGGATCCAGATGACCCGGCTTGGTGATCAGCAGGCCGCCGGCAATTCGCGGACCCAGTGCATCGCAGGCACCCAGCGCCATGGACTGCGCGGCCTTGCCGATCGCACAGATCCACACCGGACCGTCCAAGGGTCGCGCGGCGAGCGCCTGCTCGACGACCGTACGCCCGTCCACCGCGCGCAGGGCCGCGGCAAGGACATCGAGCAACAGTCGACGCGCAGAGGCGACGTCAGTCATCGAAACCGACCCGTGAGGCAGCCTGGAAAACGGCAAGCCAAGCCTTCAAATTGACAAACCTCAATGCGATCGAGCGAAAAGACATGTCTAAGTGGCAGCAAGAAAAGAATCCGCCAGGAAGAAAAGGGATGTAGACGGCCGAAGACCGAGAACAACAAGGACACCCCACTGAACCCTATTCGAACGAGTCCAACCCATGAAGCTGTGCCCGAAATGCAGTCGCTCCCCGTTGCCCTTCGTCATGGTCATGCTGATTTCCAGCGTTCTGGCCTTTATCACCTGGCTCGTGCTGGGGCTCTCCCAGGTCGAGCCGACGCTCAGGCTAGCCGCCGGCGCGGCGGTCTTCCTCGCCGTCGGCGCAACGCTGCTGCACTATGTCCTTAGTTGTCTCAAGCGCCACTGTCGGCACGATCAGGAACGTCAACGGGTCCACGGCCAGACCTTCAGCCGTCCCGCGTAACGCGATCCCGCAGATAGACAGGTGCCGCCAACTCGGGCGGCACCGCATGTCCCGCGGCAAGGGCAGCGGCGCCGAGCACGGCGAGATCCCGAGCCTCGCAGATCGCCTCGCCGGCAGCGGCATTCGGGGCCACACCGGTTCGCGCGGCAAGCTCGGCACCGTAAACGGACCAGCCCGGCCCGACACCGAACCATCCCTCGCCGTCCGGTGCCTCGACCGCCTCCGGCGGGCACACCCGCTCCTCGCAGCGGGCCACGGCCAAGCCGCGGTCGTCGATCTGGAAACATCCCCAGTAGACCTCGCCCATCCGCGCATCCAGTGCCACCAGGAGACGCCGTTCACCGCTGCGGCGAAACGCCCCCTGCGCGATCGCCGCCAAGGTCGAGACCGGCACGAGCGGCAACCCGGCGCCGAACGCGGCCCCCTGCGCGACGGCGACCGCGATCCGCACCCCCGTGAAGGAACCGGGGCCGCGTGCGAAGGCGATCGCGTCCAGTGCGTCGAGACGCGTCCCGGCAGTCTCCAGCACCTGCTGCATCATGCCCAGGATCAGTTCGCCGTGTCGACGCGGAGCGGTTTCGAGCACCTGCTCGATGCGCTCGCCCGAGAGCAGGGCCGCCGAGCAGGCGTCGCCCGAGGTATCGATCGCGAGGAGAGTCGTCATGGGTCAGGAAGGGAATCGCTTCAACCTAAGGAATGCTTGGTTGCGATTCTATACGGAGTCGGCGCCGAGCTGCGGATATCCGATCGACCCGCGGTGCTCGAAATACGGTGATTTCCGGGAATAGTCATCCCGACTGCGAGTGCCTGGAAGGCATCGAGTCCCTGATGCCGTCCGTCTTGAACAAACCGTCGCAGAGTTTTTCGTTGTCGTTGTCGTTGTCGTTGTCGTGCGGAATCCGATTACGATTACGATTACGACAACGACAACGAGAACATCGACAAGCGTGGGAACGGTACTCTTTTGTCGAGGTGTTTGACGTGTTTTCGAACCCTTCCTAAACCGCGCCCGGTGCAGTATGCGTCGTTTGTTGGATTGGCGTGGCCGCGCCGGCTCCGACGAGCGTCGGCGTGGGCGCGGTTTAAAATATTGAAAAATATTGAATGTTTAAACCGCGTCTCACCGAGATCGAGGACATCTCCGAAGCCAAACGCAACATGAAAATGACGCATGTCGCTCTGGGCGCGGTTTAACAGGTAGACGGGCAAACACCCCGGTCGCGAGCGAAGGCTTCCGACAGGCGGGCGGAGTCGAGCATGCGCACAAAATCCTCGGGCGGGAACAAGACCCAACCGCGAAAATCAGGGCTCAATGGCCCGGTGCACTCGCATGGCGGGGCGTCGTCGGCGAGATCCACCAGCCATAGTCCGCGCTGACCGGTCAGACCGAATGGGTTTTCCAAGCGGGTTTCGACCGCCCAAGTGCGCAGCCCCTGCAGGTGATCCCGGATCGCGGTCACGAAAACTTGCGCGATGAGTCCGAGCAAAAGGACCTCTTTGTATCTCAGCTCGATCGACTTCACACCCTGATGTGCGACGTCGAGACCGGCCTCCCTCGAACCCTCGGGCGCTCGCAGATACCTGGTGCTCACGACGAGCCGCACCGACAGGGCATGAAGATCGCGCCAAGATCCGGCGGGAAGCGGGATCTGCAGGCGCGCGGCATGTCGGATCTGATGCTGAAAGAAATGGAACAGGTTACGGACCGCCCAGGCGTTCAAATCGGCGTCCGGAGCGCGTTGGCGATCTGCGGCCTGCTCGATGGCCGCCGCAAGGTTGCGGAACATCAGCCGATAGAGACGCCCCTCGAATAGCGATCCGGGTCCGCCGGTTCGCGCGCCCGTCTCCTCGCCGAGGTGCTCGCAGGCATCCAGCAAGGGTGTCTTCCAGGCATGCAGGATTCGCAGTCGTGCGGCGGCGTCCAAATCGCACGCCAGCAAGGCTTCCAGCATCTCGGTCAGCTTCGCGGGTGAGATCCGCGCCCCGACCGACGGCAGGGTCGCCAGCACGCTGCTCGCAGACTCGAGATGACCCGACGAGACAGGCTCGCCGACCGCGATAGACAGGGTCATCCCCGACGGCAAACCGGGCGCGGGTCGAGCAGCGGTCTTCAAGGTCATCATTCCAAATCCGCGGGTCGATGACGAACCGCCGCGGATCTCTCGATCGACAGGTCCGCGGATAACCCTCCCCTGGAGCAAGTTCGTACGCTGAGCAGGATCCTTTAGCCGAATGCTAGCCCCGACCGACCGACTCGAACTGCCGACCGCTCCGCAGATTCAAAAAGGACCGATCAGCTGTCGAACCGTCTCAAGATCGCTTGCGTCTCGTCGGCGGAGATCCTCGGGCCGAGACTCGTCACCAGCTTCGCCGAAGCCGCGGAAGCGAGATTGCCTGCCCGCGCGTAATCCCAGCCTTGCCCGAGACCGTAGAGGAAGGCGCCCGCGAACATGTCCCCCGCACCGACCGTGTCCACGGCCTTGACCTTGATCGGCGCGATCTCGATCAGGCGCTCGCCGTCCCAGACCAAAGCACCGTCCGGCCCGCGCGTGATGGCGAAGGTCCGGCTGATGCCCTTGAGATACTCCACCGCGACACCGAGGTCCTCGCTGCCGGCCATGCCCATCGCCTCGAACGCGTTGGCGAAGAGCAGATCCACCCCGGAGCCGATCATCTCGAGTAGGCCGGACTTGAAGAACTTCACCATGTTCGGATCGGACAACGAGATGGCGGTCTTCACCCCCGCCGCGTCGGCGATCCCCTTCGCGATGATGGACGCCTCCCGAGCAGCATCCGAGGTCACCAGATAGCCCTCCGTGTAGAACCACTCCGAATCGCGCAGCGCGTCCTCGACCAGCTCCCCGACGGACAGGGCGCCGCTGACCCCCAGGAAGGTGCACATGGTGCGATCGCTGTCCGGCGTGACCAGGACGACGCAACGCCCGGTGTGTCCCTCGTCCTTGCGGGTGTGGTTGTTGGTGTCGACACCGCCTCGGACCAGATCGTCCATGTAGAAATGACCCAGCTCGTCGTCGGCCACCTTGCAGGAGTAGAAGGCTTTCCCGCCGAGCTGGCTGAGCGCAATGACCGAGTTCGCGGCCGATCCGCCCGACCCGCGACGCGGTTGGTGATGCTTGAGATGCGACATAATGGCCGATTGCTGCGCCTCGTCGACCAGGGTCATGACACCCTTGTCGATCCCCAGGATGCCGAGATCCGTCGCGTCCACCTCGTATTCCATATCCACCAACGCGTTGCCGATGCCGTAGACCTGATATTTCGCCATGTATCCCTCGTCTCCTCGCCGAAAAGGCGTCAGTGTATAACCGATCCGGATGAATCGCTTGCTGCCAATCAGTGAACCTCGGCACCCGGGGGCCAGCTCGAAATGACTCTCACGGAGACGCGGAGGGCACGGAGAATCCGAGATCTGTCCTTCGTGCGCTCCGCGTCTCCGTGGCTCCGTGAGAGGTTTCGGAAACCGGCTTCGTCGGCATCCGCGAACACAGGTCTCGACGCGGCTCAGTTGTTCGGGTATCCGTCCGCGCGATGGGTCCAGAATCGGCCGGCGCGCTCGCGCCATGTCCGGGGACCTTCGATGGTGCCGTCCAGCCCGAGCCGCAGCTCGATGGCGCCGACGAGACCCGTGTCGAGTGCCGGGATGCCGCGCGCCGAGACCCGCTCGCGCACCTCGGCGACGGGGAAGCCGAAATGGTTGGCGTACCCCGCGGCGTAGAGGACAAGCCCGGGCGCGACCGCGTCCAAAAACTCCGGATGCGTCGAGGTCGCGCTGCCGTGGTGACCGGCGACGAGCACATCGCTGGCGAGCGCATCCCCCCAGTCGCGGGCCAGGCGGCGCTCGACCCTGGCCTGGATGTCGCCGGTGAGGAGGATCGAGCGCCCCCCGGTCTCCATACGCAGCACGCAGGAGGCGTCGTTGCCGCGGAGCTCTGCATCGGGCGGGTGGATGAACCGAAACGTCACACCGGACCAGTCCCAGCCCTCCCCTGTCCGGCAGGGCACGACACCCGGCACACCCAGACGCGCCGGCTCTCCGCTGTCGATCCGATCGATCGGGACCCGTTTGGCCAAACCGGCCAGACCACCGGCGTGATCGCGGTCGGCATGGCTGACGACCAGACGCTCGATCCGGCGCACCCCTTGTGCCGCCAGAAAGGGCACAATCACCGCGCTGCCCGTATCGAAGCCGCTCGGAAACCCGGGACCCGTATCGTAGACGAGCGTGCCCTCGCGGGTGCGCACCACGGCGGACAGGCCAAGGCCGACGTCCAGCAGCGTAAACCACGCCTCGCCGTCGCTCGGCTGGGGTGTGCGCAGGACGAACATCGGAACCACGAGCAGCAGACCGAGCCAGCGCCCCGGAAGTCCGCGCGGCGCGAGCATCAGCGCAGCACCGGCGCCTGCGGCCAGCCAGACCCAGAGCGAACGCTCGGGCAGCATCATCGCGGCCCATGGTAAGGCCGCGATCCAGGCAAGCCCGTCCAGACACCACCCGAGCAGATGCGCTGTCCACTGCAACGGCCACCCGGAGACCGCGCCGAGTCCGGGAACGAGGCTCAGCAGACTGGTGACCAAAACCAGCGGTAGCAGGATCAGACTGAAGAGCGGCACGGCCACCAGATTCACCGGCGGCGCAATGAGCGAGGCCCGCCCGAAGAGCAGAAACAGCAGCGGCAAGAGACCGATCCCGACGGCCCACTGGGCGCGACCCCAGCGCGTCCACAGATCGCGGCTCGGCAGACGGTGGCCGAGACTGAACAAGAGCACCGCCACGGCGCCGAACGACAGCCAGAAACCGGGCGACAAAACAGCCCCCGGATCAACCAGCAGCACCCCGACCAGAGCGATGACGAGGGCATGGTAGGGTCGAAGCGTCCGCTGCCAGAGGAGCGCCGCGAAGACCACGGCGATCATGACGAGCGCGCGTTGGGTCGAGACCGCGAAGCCCGCCAATCCCGCATAGCCGAGCGCGGCGATCATCCCGCCGACCGCCGCCGCGCGCGGTGCGGCAAACGCGGCCGTGAGACCGGCACTGCGCGACCAAAGCCAGCGCACCAGAACGAAGACCGCACCGGCGATCAAGCCGACATGCAACCCCGAGATCGCCACCAGATGGTTGGTCCCGGTGCGCGTCAGCACCTCCCAGTCGTCCTGATCGAATCCCGAGCGATCGCCGATCACCAGGGCCTGTAAGAGCGGCAGGGCCGGTGCGCCGTCCAAGACCCGGGCGAGATGCTCGGACAGCGCCTGTCGCCGACGGTCGAGCCAATAGCGGCCTGCACCCGCATCGAGCCGCTCCGGCGGCTCGCCCCGACGCAGATTGCCCGTGGCCTGCACACCCTGCTCGAACAGCCAGCGCTCGAAGTCGAAGGTGCCCGGATTGGCCAGACCGTGCCGGGGCTTGAGCCTCACGGGCAGTCGCCACTGCTCTCCGGCGCGCAAGGGCGGCGCACCGTCGTACCAGGAGAGTCGGACCAGGCCGGTGAAGGGGATGCGCTCGCCCTCATGCCGGGCGCGCTCCACCTCGAACAGGAATCGCCGGGCCAGACCCGAATCGGTCGGGATCGAGGCGATGCGCCCTTCCAAGACCAGGGGCGCACGGGCCAGGTCATCCGGAAAGGGCGAGCAAAGCAGCAGGCAGGCATTCCAGTGCGCCCAGAAGGCACCGAGCAGGAGCCAGAAGGGCCATCGAAGCGGGCGCCAACGCCACGCGGCGAGACCGAGGGCGACCACGACGAGTCCTGTCGGGGCAAGCGGCGGAAGCCCGGGCAGCAGGTAAACAACGGCAACGCCGGAGGCGAATGCGAGACCGCCAGCGGTCGTGCTCCGGGTCATTGTCGAAGCACCGCAGGGGGTTCGCCATCGCCGTTCGAGGGCCTGCGCCGGACCCGACACCACGGATCACAGCATCTTTCCATGACTGGTTTATACTCCGCGGCCTGTCCCTGTGGCGCCTGTGGCGTAAGATCCAACGGACTTGCGGCGTGAAACGATGGCTCAAGCGAAACCTACCTGCGGCCGGCACCTTCCGGACCAATCGCCATTTCGGCGTCTTCGGCAAGCTCCTGCATGACCCCAACCTTTGGCACCTGAACCGTCACTCGGTCTCGGGCGCCACTGCAATCGGTCTGTTCGTGATGTTTTTGCCGCCGCTCGGCCAGTCGCTGATCGCCGCTTGGGCAGCCATCGTCCTGCGTGTGAACCTGCCGATCTCGGTGGTGGTGTGCTGGATCTCCAATCCGATCACCATTCCGCCGATGTTCTATTTCGCCTACCGCCTGGGCTGCTGGATGCTCGGCATCGAGCCCGGTCATTTCGAGCTGAAGTACTGGCTGGACTGGCGCCACTGGATCGCGGTGATTTGGCCGTTGATGCTCGGCAGTCTGGCCTGCGCGATCATCTGCTCCGGACTCGGTTATCTGACCATCCAGACGATCTGGCGCTGGCGCCTGATGCGCCGGATCCGCGAGCGACGGGAACGCTACCGGGCGTCAGTGTCGCGCGACAACTGCCCGTCGTCCAATCGCCAGACCTGATCCATGCGCGCGGCCAACTCTTGGTCGTGCGTGACGATGACCAGACTGGTGCCGATCGCGACATTGAGCTCCAGCATCAGGTCGAAGACACGGCCGGCGGTGACCCGATCGAGGTTTCCGGTGGGTTCGTCCGCCAGAAGACAGGCCGGATGGGTGACCAAGGCGCGCGCGACGGCTGCACGCTGACGCTCGCCGCCCGACATCTCGCCCGGCTTGTGCCGGGCGCGGCTTCCGAGGCCCACGCGATCGAGCAAGGCCGCCGCGCGATCGCGCGCCTCGGCCGGGCGGCTGCCGCCGATGAGCAGCGGCATGGCGACGTTCTCGAGCGCGGTGAACTCGGCGAGCAGATGATGGAACTGATAGACAAAGCCGAGATGGCGGTTGCGCAGCAGGCCGCGCTTGGCTTCGGAGAGTCGGTTGACCTCCTGACCGAGCCAGCGCAGGCTCCCGCTGCTCGGGCGCTCCAGTCCGCCGACACAATGCAGCAGGGTGCTCTTGCCCGAGCCCGAGGCCCCGACGATCGCGATCCGCTCGCCGGCGCCGACGCGAAAATCCACGTCGCGCAACACATCGACCTCCAGCGGACCCTGACGGAAGGTCTTCGACAGGCCCTTAACCTCCAGCACGGGCACGAGATCACTCATAACGCAGGGCCTCGGCCGGTTGGGTCGCGGCTGCGCGCCAAGCGGGATAGATGGTCGCGAGCACGGACATCAGGAAGGCCGCACCGCCGACGAAGAGCACGTCTTCGAGATGCACGTCCGAGGGTAGCGCGCTGATGTAATAGATGGTCGGATCCAGGAAATGAACGCCGAAGAGCCCCTCGATCCCGGCGACGACGGTCTCGACATTCAGTGCGAGGATCACGCCCGCTACCATCCCGATCAGGGTCCCGACCAGACCGATCGCCGTGCCCTGCACCATGAAGATCCCCATGATGCGGGCGGGCGAAGCACCGAGCGTGCGCAGCACCGCGATATCGGCCTGCTTGTCGGTGACGACCATCACCAGGGTCGAGACGATGTTGAAGGCGGCCACGGCCACGATCAGGAAAAGGATGATGCTCATCATCCGC
Source organism: Thiocapsa rosea (assembly GCF_003634315.1). Taxonomy (NCBI): domain Bacteria; kingdom Pseudomonadati; phylum Pseudomonadota; class Gammaproteobacteria; order Chromatiales; family Chromatiaceae; genus Thiocapsa; species Thiocapsa rosea. Next base: position 3,155,896 of record NZ_RBXL01000001.1, on the reverse strand, counting down.
TTCTCCATCGCCAGTGCGCTGAAGAAGTTACTGTGGACCTGGGTCCAGTCCAAGACGCGGTAGACCCCGCCAAGCTCGTAGGCGATATCGCGCGAGAGTCGCGGCGCCAGCCACATGTCGGTCAGCTTCAGGCGCACGCCCGAGACCGCATCGCCCAGGCTCAGCAGCTTGGCCGCGTCGTCCATCTGCATAAAGGCGGCATTGCGATCGTAGTCCGCCATGCCGACCGAGAAGACGCCGCTCACGGTGAAGCGTTTGAGCCGCGGCATGATCCCGACCGGTGTTGCGCTCACCTGAGGCGTGACGACCGTGACCTTGTCGCCGGGAACCACGCCCAGGAAGTTTGCCAGATCCTGTCCGAGGATGATCCGAAACTCGCCGTCGACGAGATCGTCCACCGAGCCCGCGACCATATCCCGCCGCAGCTCCGCGACCTGGTCTTCCTCCGTCGGAACGATGCCGCGGATCAGGGCGCCGCTCACCTGCGAGCCGTTGACCAGCATCCCTTGGACCTCGACGAAGGGTGCGGCGCCGACGACGTTCGGATGGGCGCGTACCCGCTCCAGGACGTCGCGCCAATCCTCGATACCTCCCCCGTAGGGATCGGCGAGCGTGGCATGCGAGGCCATGCTCAGAATCCGAGCCTGGATCTCTTTGTGGAAACCGTTCATCACCGAGAGCACCACGATCAGCGCCACGATGCCGAGCGTGATGCCCACCATCGAGGTGCCGGAGATGAAGGAGATGAAATGATTACGGCGTTTCGCGCGCGTGTAGCGAAGACCGATGTAGATGGCGATGGGATGGAACATGGCGCGGGATTTAACCACAAAGGTCGCCGCAGCGCCCGAAAACCGTGGGACGGAAACCGGAATGCCGCGTCCCGGCCCCGTCCTTTCGACCGGCCGGTAGAGTGGACGAGCGAAACCGTTTGCTGTCGTTATGTTTCTCGTTGTCGTTGTCGTTGTCGTTGTCGTTGTCGTAATCGGATCGATTGTCGACAACGACAACGACAACGATCTCGGACGGTCTCGGAACCTCTGCACTGCTCCAACTAGCTGTCGATCTTGCCTACGGGCCGTTCGGTGGTCGCAAGCGCGTAGGGGATCCCGCGGGCGTCCAGCAGTGCGATGGGATGAATCAGCACGCGAATACGACTGCCGTTCGCGTGCAGACGCTCGCTCTGGAACGGCTCGACGCGCTCGCCGCGTCGCAGCCGCTCGATCATGGTCCGATAGAGCGACATCGCCTCGGGCGGGATGAGGCGCTCGATCGACATCGCCAGGGCATCGCTCTCGGGATAACCGTAGATCCGCTCGGCCGCCGGATTCCAGGCGCGGATGGACCCGTCGAAGCCCTGCACCGTCATGGCATCGTCGGCATCCTTCACCAGGACCGCGAGACGTTGCACCTGCTCCAATGCACTGCGCAGGCGAGCCTCGGAGGTCTTCACCTCGTCGGCGTCGACGAAGACGACGACCGCGCCCTCGATGCGGTTCTCCGCGGACTTGTAGGGACGAATCCGCACCGAGTACCAATGGCCGTCCTTGTCCTGAAGCTCCAGCGCCTGGGGTGTCACCTGATCGATGACCGCCTGTACCCGGCGCTCGAGATCGGGAATATCGATATTCGGCTTGATGTTGCCGATGGGCCGGCCGAGATCCGAGGAGATCAGATTCAAGAGCGGCTCGGCCTGCGGCGTGAACTGGCGGATGCGCAGGTCCGGCCCCAGGATCAGCACGGGGAGATGGACGCTGACGAGCAGATTACCGAGATCGCTGTTGGCCTTCGCCAGCTCTTGGTTGCGACTCTCCAGCTCGCAGTTGACCGTCGCCAGCTCCTCGTTGGTCGATTGGAACTCCTCCTTGGCCGTCTCCAGCTCCTCGACGGTGCTCTGCAGCTCCTCGTTGGCGGACTGGATCTCCTCGTTCGCGGACCTGAGCTGCTCGTTGTTGCGCTCCTGTTCCGTGATGATCGATTGAAGATAGTCCCGCGTGGAGGTCAGCTCGCGCTCCAGCGCGACGATGCGCTCGTCCACCGGCATCGGGGGCTCGCTCGTCGCGCCGGGCACCACGCCGGCACGCGGCTCGGTAGTCTCTGTCTCGTCGAACAGCACCAACAACCGATCGGGTGGCCCGCCGTCGTCGATCGGCAGCACCCGCAGACCGACCCAGGCATCGGTGCCGTTGCGCCGATACCAGACGCGGCTCTTGCCCACGGGCGCGCCGCTGGTACACGCCTCCCGGATGGCCGCGCGCAGCTCGACCACAAGCTCGCGACGCGCCAGCTTGAGCAGATTCAGGGTGGCCGCACCCGGGATCGGATCCAGATAGCGGCCGGTCTCGCCGCGGAACAGCAGGATATCCAGGTCGCTCGACACCACCACACCCGGCGGCCCGTAGTGTTTGAGGATCATCCGATCGGTCGCTTCGGCGAGATCGATCGGCTCGAGCCGACCCGGCGCAGCGGGGGCGACGGGGTCGTCGCCCGGCGCTTGAAAGGGTCGCGGCATCAGCACGGGGCCGGCGAGGTCGAGCCGGGGCACGTTGGATTTTTTTGTATAGATCTTGCTCCTCTGGTCGAGCAGCGCGAAGAGGTCGGCCCGTGCCCCGATGGACTCGGAGGACCCCAACATCAGAAACCGATTCGGCTCCAAGGCATAGTGGAAGATCTGCAGGGCCTGCTTCTGCAAAGGCGGCCCGAAGTAGATCATGAGGTTGCGGCAGGACACCAGATCCAACCTGGAGAAGGGCGGATCCTTCACCAGGTTCTGCACCGCGAAGATGCACAGATCGCGCACCTGTTTGACGACCTCGTAGCCGCCGGCGGCCTTGACGAAGAAGCGCTTGAGCTGCTCGGGTGCCAGGTGCGCGACGAGCTGATCGGCGAAGAGACCGGCGCGGGCCTTGTCGATCGCCTTCGCGTCGATATCGGTCCCGAAGATCTGGATGCGCGCCCCGACCGCCCGGTCGCCGAGATAGTCGATCATGGCGATGGCGATCGAATAGGCCTCCTCGCCGGTGGCGCAGCCGGGCACCCAGACGCGCACCGGGTGCTCGGCGTGCAGCTCCGCGAAGAGGACCGGAAAGACCTTCTCGCGCAGGGCGTCGTACGCCTCGGGCTCGCGAAAGAACCCGGTGACGCTGATGAGTAGGTCGTCGAACAGTTTCGCGACCTCCTCGGGCTCGGATTGGAGATAGCGCACGTACTCGGCAAGCCGGTTGATCCGATGCACGGCCATGCGCCGCTTGATCCGCCGTAGGATGGTGTCGCGCTTGTAGAAGCTGAAGTCGTTTCCGGTGTGCATGCGCAACAGCATGAAGATCTTGCCGAGATCCTCTTCGTTGCCGCCCGGCAGCTCCGCAATCGTGCGCGTGGGCTGGCGCAGATACGGGTGACGCGCGATGCGTGCAAGCTCGCACGCCATCTCCGGCGGCGCCATCACCAGGTCGACACAGCCGGCGGCGATCGCGCTGCCCGGCATCCCGTAGTGCTCCGCGCTCTGTCGGTCCTGGGCGAAGGTCATTCCGCCGGCCGCCTTGATCGCCTTCAGCCCGTGCGTCCCGTCCGAGCCGGTCCCGGACAGGACCACACCGATGGCCTTCGGGCCCAAGTCGTCCGCCAGGGTTTGCAGGAAGCCGTCCACGGGCAGGTGCAGCCCCCGATCCTCTTGACGCGCCAAGACGAGCAGCCGCCGATGATGCAGCCCGAGCGAGCAATTCGGCGGGATGACATAGACATGATCGGGCTCGACCGGCTCGCCGTCCACGGCCTCGCGCACCGGCATCCGGGTCGCCGCGACCAGCAGATCGACCAGGAGACTGGGATGTGCCGGATCCAGATGCTGAATGAGCACGAAGGCCATGCCGGTGCGCGTCGGCAGATGGTGCAGCAGGCGACGAAAGGCATCGAGTCCGCCGGCCGAGGCCCCGATCCCGACAATCGGGAAGACCTCGTTCTCGGACTCGGCATCCCGGTCGGCGGGGTTCTCGTGCTCACCGCCCGAGGGCTCGGCAGGTGCATCGCTCTCCTCGGCATGCGAGGGCGGTTGCGAGGGCTCGGAGGAAAACTCCGTTGGAGAGGCATGTCTCGATGCTTGTGGATCAGAGTTCATCGGTGACTCCTTGCAATCGTTCGCGGGATCAATGCACGCGCGAAGTGACCTGTCAACTCACTGCGAGCGACCGCGCTTCATCGAGATACCTTCGGTTCCGTAAGACTACCTAGCACACTCGCGTGAAGCCACGATATAAGATTTCAGTTTCTACTCATATACTTTGACTTAAACCGCGCCCGGTGCGGTATGCGATGTTTTTGGATGGGATCGGCCCCGGTCGTTTTGACGACCGCTGGAGACGGCGCGGTTTAAGGGATTAAAAAGTATATGATTTTAAACCGCGTCCCCGCTAAGGGCCGTAGACACACCAAACGTCGAACTCACGCGAACGTGAGCGTCTCGCTCTGGACGCGGTTTAGGGTGATTTCCGGGAATAGTCATCCCGACAGCGAGCGACTGGAAGGCATCGAGTCCTTGATGCCGTCAGTCTTGAGCAAAGCGTCGCAGAATTCAGCGTCGCAGAATTTTTCGTCGTCGTTGTCGTTGTCGTAATCGGATTCCGGACGATTACGACAACGACAACGACAACGACAACGACAACGATAACGATAACGACAACGAGTAGACCGTTCGACCACTGGTCCTGGTTGCGGCTCTTCCGGTAGATCCTTTTCCGGAAATCACCTAGGAACACCGTCTGACAACAAACGACGGCAAGGCCCAATCAATGGCCACGTCGCGCCAAACACGCAGGAGCGCACCGAATGGCGAAACCGATCGGATGGGAAGAGGAGGACGTTACCCCCCGGGGCGAAACCTCAAGAGAACAGGCGGGCAGCAAGGACGAGCTGCACCGCCTCATGCACGATTTAAAGACCCATCAAATCGAGCTGACACAGCAGAACCACGAGCTTCGCGACGCCCAGCGCTCGCTTGAGATCTCGCGCGACCGCTATGCCCGACTCTACGACCGGGCACCCGTCGGCTATTGCACCCTGGATCGCGGCGGAATCATCCGCGAGATCAACCTCACCGGTGCCTCGATGCTCGGGATGGAGCGCGGGCACCTCATCGGCACGCCGCTGTGGAGTCATCTCGATGCAGGTCAATCACGCGCGCTGCACGCGCACATCGAGGCGGTGCAGCACAGCGCAGAGCGCCGCGCGCTTGGCGTCCGACTGACCTCGCGCGACACCGGGCACGCAGTGGATCTGAGGCTCGAGAGCGAGCCCGCTCGCGGCGACGACGGCGAAGCGGTCTGTCTCACCGTGATGATCGATGTCACCGAGCAGCGACACCTGCTCGAGCAGCTCAAGGAGCGCGAGCAGTCGCTCTCCCGGCTCGCCCTGCACGATCCGCTCACCGGCTTGGCGAATCGCGCCCTCTTCTCCGATCGGCTCGATCAGTCGATCGCACGCGCACAGCGCACCGGGGAGCGGCTTGCAGTCCTGTTCATCGACCTGGACCGCTTCAAGTTGATCAACGACAGCTTCGGTCACTCCTTCGGCGACAAGGTCCTCAAGGACGTCGCCACGCGACTCAAAGCGCAGATCCGCAAGGACGATACGGTCGCACGCATCGGCGGGGACGAGTTCCTCATGCTCGTCGCCCCGGTGGACTCTCCGGACGCCGCTGCCGCGGTCGCGCGCAAGCTGATCGAGCTGCTGCGCCACCCCTACACGGGTCCCCAAGGCGAGATCGCGCTGACCGTCAGCATCGGCATCAGCCTCTGTCCCGACGACGGCACAGCGGCGGAAAACCTTGTTCGTCAAGCCGACACCGCGATGTATATCGCCAAGCAGGGCGGTCGGAACACCTTCCGCTTCTACGCCGCGGATATGACCGCGCAAGCCTTCGACCGAATCCTGCTCCGATCGGGTCTGGCCAACGCCGTGGAACGCGGCGAGCTGGTACTGGCCTACCAACCGCAACTCGCCCTGGATACAAGGCGCATTGCGGGCATCGAGGCGCTCGTGCGATGGAACCATCCGGTGCTCGGCTGCCTGGCGCCCGTTGGGTTTCTGGCCCTGGCCGAGGAGACCGGACTGATCCGCGGAATCGATGCCTGGGTGTTGCGCACTGCCTGCACGCAGCGCAAGCGTTGGCAGGCCGAGGGACTCGACGAGGGAACACACATCAAGATTAATTTGTCGAAGAAGGAACTTGAGCGCCCGGATTTTGCCGACGATCTCGAAGCCCTGCTCCACGAGCTGGATCTCGATGCACGCCTGGTGAGCCTGGAGCTGACAGAGACGCGGCCCGTTTCGGACTCCGTCTCGGCACTGGAGACGGTTCGCCGGTTGAAAGGGCTCGGGATCGAACTCTCGATCGACCATTTCGGCGCAGGCTCCTCCTCGCTCATGGATCTGAAGCGACTGCCGATCGGGGAGCTGAAGATGGACAAATCCTTGATCGACGGGCTTCCGCACGACAGCGACGACGCGGCCGTCGCCCGCGCGATCCTCGCACTGGGCAAGACCCTGGGCATGCGCGTCGTCGCGCAGGGCGTCGAGAAGCAGAGCCAGGCCGATTTCCTTCAGGAGGCCGGCTGCACACTTGCTCAGGGGTTTCTCTACACCCAACCGCTCGGTGAGAACGAGCTGATGCGGTTCGTCAGGACCTGGACCTGATGCAGCAACGCGAAAACCGGAGCAATTCCGCCGGGGAGCACAGGCGCATCCCGGTTCGGGAAGGTGCCGCGGAAGACGCGCGGCGCGAACGATAACGACAATGACCGGGAGGAGAGCAGCACCATGACTCGACTCGACTCGATGCGCGTGCGGACGGCGTCATCGGCCTTGCAGAGCAAAGGCGATCAATCCATCAGAATCCTCGGATTCCACGAAGCGGAGCGCTACGGCTCCGACCAAACGGGCAACCATACCCCGAGACTCGCAACCCCTGCCGCGGATCTCGACTACGAGATCGACGACGGCCACCTGCACATTCGGATCGACGGCTCGCTGGATCTGCGCTGCGCCTTTGCCTTGCTGCTGATCGGCCAAACGGTGGACGAGAGCATCGATACCTGTACGCTCGACCTGACCGGCGTCGACCGGATCTTCGACTCCGGAATCGCGGTACTCGTCTTGGTCGCCCGGGCGCTGAAGGAGAAAGGCGTGGAGCAGATTCGAATCCACGGCCTCGACCTCGAGAGCGCGACCCTGCAACCGTTTTTGATGTAAACGTCCCGGGATATCGCCTGATCGAACGCTGCTCGACCCCTTCGGCTCATGGCCGATCGGCTTCACTCGGTAAGAACGGTCGGTCGGGTGGAGGAGCGGAAGCGAGATCCCTGGAGCCTTGCGACGGCGCTGGTGGACTGCGCTGCGCTTGTCCACCCGACGGCGCTTGTTCACGGGCGAGGGCGCTTGTCCAACTTCACGGAAGCGGAATCGACACGGCCGGCGTCGCGGATCGGCCAGGATCTTCTAAAATGGAGGTGGATATACCAAGCGCACCCGGGGTTTTCGCAACACAGGGTACGTCCAGCATGCGTCGGGACATGGCGCGCCGACGCGGCCGAAACCCAACGACAGACCCCGAAACGGCGACACCGAGACGGGTGCCGAGCACAGCACACCCGAACGCCGGCATCGTAACCCAAACCGCCGGCCGCACAATGGAGGTGCCGGTCCAATGGCAAGATTCGACCAAGCGAGCGATGCGCAACTGACGCGGCTTTTGGCTGAGATGGAGCGCGCAGGCAAGGGATCGGACGAGCTGACCCGCCTCGTGCATGAGCTGCAGGTCCATCAGATCGAGCTCGAGCAGCAAAACCGCGAGCTGCTCGCGGTGCGTGCGGTGCTCGAAGAGTCTCGCGAGCGCTATGCAGACCTCTATGATTTTGCCCCCGTCGGCTACCTCTCGATCGACGTCGCAGGCAGGATCCAAGACATCAACCTAACCGGCGCCAAGCTGCTCGGGCAATCGCGAGACCAATTGATCGGTCGGGCATTGAGCACGTACATCGTCCCGGACGACGACATGCTCCTGAAGGCTCATCTCGCCGACGCATTGCACTCGCAGGCGCGCAGGAGCTGCGAGCTGCGACTGCGGCCGGACAGCGCGGCGATCTGTGAGGATCCGCAAACCCTGATGCTCGAAAGCCTGCTCGAGGCCGGGAGCAGCCCGTCGCGGATCCGCGTCATCCTCTCGGATATCACCGAGCGCAAGCGCGCGGAACGCGATCGCAGTCAACGCGACATCGCGGCAGCGGCTGCCGAGTCGCGCCATCGGCTGGTGAGCGGGCTTGAGCGGCTGTCGGCCGCGGCAACGGCCGCGTTCGACCCGCATGCGGTCTTGAACGCCCTGTTGCGGGTCGTGCAGGACCTCCTGCGGGTGGATCGCGCCTGGCTGCTGCATCCATGCGATCCCGACGCGACCGAGGTCCGAATTCTGGCGGAGGCCGCCGTTCCGGGCTGCCCCGGCGAACCCCTGACCGACCGCACCATCCCGACAGACGACCCACTGCGCCACCTGATCCGCGCGGCCCTGAACGCATCCGATCCGGTGCAGGATCCCGATCCGAGTGCGGTTCCGATGCTCGGCAGCGGCTTCGCGCCGCGCTCGCGCTTGATCATCGCCGTACGCCCCGAGGGCGATCGGCCCTCCCTGCTCGGCCTGCATCTGTGTCGCGTCGAACGCACCTGGAGCGAGGACGATCTGACGCTGACGCGTGCGCTCGCCGGACGGCTCGCAGACATCCTCGACATCCTCGCCGTGCAGCGCGCGCTGACCGAAAGCGAGGAGCGTTTTCGCGCGACCTTCGAGCAAGCGGCGGTCGGCATCTGTCACCTCGACCAGGAGAGTTCTTTTCTCCGGGTCAACCGCAAGCTCTGCGACATCCTCGGCTACACCCAAAAGGAGCTGCTCGCTCGGACCTGCCGCGGTCTCGTCCACCCGGAGGATCGCGATAAATTGATGCGCTACGTCGCAAGGATCGACGGGGACACGCCATACGACCGCGTCCGCGACCGCGTTCGGGACGACGGCCAAAGCCTCGAACTGCGATTTATCGGCAAGTCGGGCCAGGCCATCTGGTGCAACCTGACGATGGCCGTCGTGCGCGATTCGAGCGGAGCCCTGCGCTATTTCATCGGCGTCATCGAGGACATCAGCGTGCGCAAGCAGCTCGAAGAGCGCGAGTCCAGACACCGCCACGCACTCTTCAGGGTCGGGCGCATCAGCACCATGGGCGAGATGTCCAGCGCCATTGCCCATGAGGTCGCCCAGCCGCTCATGGCCATCAGCACCTATGCCGGCGGGGCGCTCGAGCGTCTCGACAGCGCGCCGACCGAGGTCGAGCCGCTGCGTCTTGCGTTGCGCCAAATCTCCAGGCTCGCCGCGCGTGCGGGCCGGATCATCGAGCGGATTCGGGATTTTTCCAGGCAGCATGCCAGCGCGACCCGACCGATCGACCTTGCGGCCATCAGCCGAGCCGCCGTCGGCATGCTCGAGCCCGAGATCAGGACGAACGCCGTGAAGGTCGAGATTCGGGTCGGTGCCGATCTGCCCTTCGCCAGCGCTGACCCGGTCGAGATCGAGCAAGTCTTGATCAACCTCCTGATGAACGGCATCGAGGCGATGCGCAACACGCCAACCGCCGAGCGCCGCTTGAGTGTCACGATCGAGCGCGCCGACCCGGATCGGGTGCGGGTCGCCGTCGCCGATCGCGGAGTCGGTCTGGACCGGACCGACTCGCCCCGTCTGTTCGATCCCTTCTTCACGACAAAGGAAGGCGGTACCGGGCTCGGGCTTTCGATGAGCCGAACCATCATCGACTCCTATGGGGGGCGCATCCGGGCCGAGCCGAATCCCGGGGGCGGCGCGGTGTTTGCCTTCACGCTGCCCGGACATCGCGCGGGCAATGCGACCGACCGGTCGCCCGCAAGCGTGGCCGATCGCTCGCTCGATGGCCCGCCAGGAACAGCCAGCGGAGAACCGAAATGAGCCCCAAATCGACGGTATTCGTGATCGACGACGACGAGGACGTGCGCCAGTCTCTGTGCTGGCTCTTCGAGTCGGTATCCATACCCGTCAAGGTCTTCGGATCGGCGGCCGCATTTCTCGCCGATCCGGGCTGCGCGGGTCCGGGCTGCCTGGTCCTGGATGTGCGCATGCCGGAGATGGACGGGCTCGAGCTGCTCGAGGTCCTGCGCACGCAACGCATCGGCCTGCCCGTGATCATGATCAGCGGACACGCCGACGTGCCGATGGCGGTGAAGGCGATGCAGTCCGGTGCCGTCGATTTCATCCAAAAACCGGTCAATCACCAGGACCTCCTGCAACGCGTGCGCAGGGCACTCGCCGCGGACGAGCGCTTTCGGGCCGAGATCGGCGACCCGCGGATCATCGCCGAGCGGCTCGAGCAGCTCACCGTCAAGGAGCGCGAGGTGCTCGAGGCGATCGTGAACGGAAGCACCAACAAGGCGATTGCCGGCACGCTCAACCTCAGTGTCCGAACGGTCGAGACACATCGCGCCAACCTGATGCGCAAGCTCGGGGTCCACTCGACCGCGGATCTGGTCCGCTTGACGCTGGCATGCCGACTGCGCCTGTAACTCGTTAATAACGCATTAGAAATCAGTTGAGCACCGAATCCAATCGTTGTCGTTGTCGTTGTCGTTGTCGTTGTCGTTGTCGTTGTCGTTGTCGTTGTCGTTGTCGTTGTCGTTGTCGTAATCGACCGTCGATACGACAACGACAACGAGAATGATCTCGGACGGTCTCGGAATTTCCGCACCGCTCCGCTACGAACCAAAAGATATAGAGAAGAGGAGGACTCGAGAGGATGGAACGCCGATGGCATCATCGAACCGAGATCGATATCCCCGCAACCCTCGCCGTGAACGGCAAGCATCTCCCGGCGCCTTGCAGAATCAGAAACTTCAGTGCGGGCGGACTCTTTCTCGAGACCGCCCAGACCACCCAGACCCTCGCGCGCCATCAGTTCGTTCAGGTGCACATCCATCCGCACGGCGTCTCGCCGCGTATCATCGAAGGCATGATCATTCGTGTCGATGACGCAGGGGTCGGGATCGAGGCCGATACCCGCTTCTGGTCGCAAGCACTCAACTGGGGGTGACGGCGCGCTCTCGGGCTACAATAGGCGCATCGACAAGCCAACGACACCGCGTCCAGAGCGAGATGCTAAATTTTCGAGTGATCTCGACGTTTGGCGCATCCACCGCCCTTAGCGGGGACGCGGTTTAAAATACTCTATTTTGAATAGCTTAAATCGCGCCGGCTCCAGCGGTCGTGAAGTCTGCCGAGGCCGATCCCATCCAACAACATCGCATACCGCACTGGGCGCGGTTTAATAAGAGGTCTGCCATGCGCCGATTTCCCGCAGAGTGGGAGCCCCAGAGCGGGGTCATGCTCACCTGGCCTCACGAAGACACCGACTGGGCCGATCAGTTGGATCGGGTCGAGCGCCTCTATGCCGATCTTGCCGCCCTGATCGGGCGTTACGAGCCGGTGCTGAACGTCTGTCGCCACCCCGAGCACGCCGCGGCCGTGCGCGCACGCCTCGCAGCGGCGGGCGCCGATCCGGAGCGCCAGCGTTTCGGTCTCGCCCCGAGCAACGACACCTGGGCGCGCGATCACGGGCCGATCGGCGTCCGCACACACGCGGGAGAGCCGCTCCTGCTCGATTTCCGTTTCAATGGCTGGGGCGGAAAGTTCGCCGCGGATCACGACGACCGGATCACCGAGACGCTGAGCGAAGGTGGCCTCTTCGGCGAAACCCCGCTGGAGCCCGTCGACCTGGTTCTCGAAGGCGGTGCGGTCGAGACCGATGGTCGGGGCACCCTACTCGCGGTCACCCGGACGCTGGTCGACCCACGCCGCAACCCGGGCCTGACGCGGGAGACGATCGAGCAGATGCTCGCCGAGCGTCTCGGCATCCATCATGTCCTGTGGCTCGAGCACGGCGCCATCAGCGGCGACGACACCGACGGTCACATCGACACCTTGGTGCGCTTCTGCGCCCCCGACACACTCTGCTACGCCCGCTGCAGCGACCCGACCGATGCGGATTTCGACGCGCTTCAGGCGATGGAGCGCGAGCTTCGGGCTTTGCGCGACCCACAGGGCAATCCCTACCGTCTGGTGCCCTTGCCGACCCCCGCACCCGTTTTGGACGACGACGGCGAGCGCCTCCCTGCAGGCTATGCGAACTTTCTCCTCATCAACGGTGCCGTGCTTGTGCCGACCTACGACACCCTCGCCGACGCCGAGGCGCTCGACACCCTCGGCCAGCTCTTCCCGGAGCGCGCCGTCCTGCCCGTCGACTGCCGTCCCCTGATCCGCCAAGGCGGCAGCCTGCACTGCATCAGCATGCAGCTGACGCAGGGCGTGCTGTCTTAAACCGCGCCCAGCGCGGCATGCGATGTTTTTTGGACGGGATTGGCCCCGGCAGACTTGATGGCCGCTGGAGCCAGCGCGGTTTAAGAGATTAAAAAATAAATCATCCGAACCGCGTCACAGCGGAGAGTCTCGGAATCCGCTAGCGTTCGAACACCCTCCAGCACCCGGATGAACCACAGTGACGCGGTTCGGATCATTCGAGTTTGCTAACTTTCTAATTAGCTGCGCTGCATCAAATCCGGGAGGCGGCAAAGCGCCTAGAATTCCAGGCGGATAAGGCGAGGTATGTTGTATGTCGTTGCTGGATCAGATTCCCGTCGTCGTCGAAAGCGGCTCGGTCGTGCCCGAGGCTGATCCGCATCCGCAAGGATACGGCAATGCCGAACCCGTTCTGCATGAAGTCCGCCACGCCTTGGCGCGTCTGATCAGTACCGGCGAGACCACCAAGATCGATCTGAAGGCGATGCCCTTCGGCCCCGGCGACTTGGAGCACTTGCTCTCGGTGCTGGGCACCGGCGAGGTCCAAGCCAGCATCGATGCGCTCGGTCCGACACGCGTGCAAGAGACCGCCATCCCCGGGGTCTGGCTGGTCGATTATCTGAATTCCGAGGCGCATCGCCTCGCCCTGCATCTCGAGATCGCGACTGTGCCCGAGATCCTGTGTCCGCAGCCGCAGGATCTCAACGACGCGATCGCCGCGCTCGACGCCCGCTTGAACCCGGACCAGAGCGACCCGCCTCTCGCGTCCTGACATCTGAAGGAGGGACTATGGCTGCCCGTAAACCCACTGAGAAAACACTCGGCGAGAGCCTTCGCGAACGCGGCGTCTCGCGCCGTGGCTTCCTGAAGTTCTGTGCCGCGACCGCCTCGATGATGGCGCTGCCGCCGAGCATGGCGCCGGCGATCGCCGCGGCGCTGGAGAAGGCCAAGCGACCGTCGGTCATCTGGCTGTCGTTCCAGGAATGCACCGGCTGTACCGAGTCGCTAACCCGCAGCCATGCCCCGACGCTCGAAGATCTGATCCTCGACGTCATCTCGCTGGATTATCACCACACCCTGCAGGCCGCTGCCGGCGATGCCGCCGAACACGCACGCGAGGAGGCGATGGCTGCGAATCCGGGCGAGTATCTGGTCATCGTCGACGGCTCCATCCCGGGTCCGAAAGCCAACCCGGGATTCTCGACCGTCGCCGGTCACAGCAACTACGCCATGCTGATGGAGACGGTGGAGAACGCCGCCGCCGTCATCGCGGTCGGCTCCTGTGCGACCTTCGGCGGTCTGCCCGCGGCCAACCCCAATCCGACCGGCGCCATGTCGGTGATGGATCTGGTGAAGAACAAGCCGGTCATCAACGTCTCGGGCTGTCCGCCGATCCCGATGGTGATCACGGGCGTCATCGCCCATTACCTCACCTTCGGACGGCTGCCCGAACTCGACGCCTACAACCGTCCGATGGCCTTCTACGGTCAGTCGATCCACGACCGCTGCTATCGCCGACCCTTCTACGACCGGGGCCTCTTCGCCAAGACCTTCGACGACGAAGGCGCGCGTCTCGGCTGGTGTCTGTATGAACTCGGATGCAAGGGCCCGACCACCTACAACGCCTGCGCGACCATGCGCTGGAACGACGGCACCAGTTGGCCGGTCGAGGCCGGACATCCCTGTCTGGGCTGCTCCGAGCCAAAATTTTGGGATGCCGGCGGCTTCTACAACGCGGTCTCGGTGCCGACCTCGGCGTCCGGCATGAACGTCCTGGCCGCAGGTGTGCTGGGTGCGGTCGTCGGCGGTGCGGTCGCGGTATCGGCCAAGAAACAGACCAAGGCCGAGGTCGCCCACCGTCAGCCCGTCACGGTCGAGGAATTGGAGGCGAAGCTATGAGCGGCTCGATGGAGTTTCTGCTATGGACCAAGGGTCCGATGTTCAACATCGCGATCGCCATCTTCGCGATCGGTCTGCTGGTGCGCATCGCCGAGATCCTCATGCTCGGGCGCAAGAAGAACTTCGCCGAGGCCCGCGCCGGTGAGTGGCTTCCCGGTCTGCGGACCGTTGTCACCCGCACCGTCGCGGACCCGGGCACCTTCCAGCGCGCGCCCTTCAACGTCGTCGTCGGCTGGATCTGGCATATCGGCTTCCTGATCACGCTGCTGCTCTTCCTGCCGCACATCGCCGTGATCGAGAGCTTGACCGGCCTGTCCTGGCCGGCGCTGCCCAACCCGGTCATCAGTCTGGTGACCTCCGTCACCCTGGTCGCGCTGATCGCCACCTTGGTGCATCGGATGACACATCCGGTGAAGAGGCGCATCAGCACGGTCGAGGACTATGTGGTCTGGGCCGTGGTCTTCGCGGTCGTGCTGACGGGATGGCTGGCCTATTACCGCCTGGTCGACCCCTATCCGCTGGTCCTGGGCATGCACATCCTTTCGGCCGAGATCATGCTGATCCTGCTGCCCTTCACCAAGCTCACGCACATCTTCACGACCTTCATCGCACGCTGGTACAACGGGGCCGCATTCGGCCGCAAGGGGGTGCAGTCATGAGCGAGCTGACACTTGAACGGGGCCATACCCAGCCGCAGGAGGATTCGAAGGTGAGCGAGTTGACACTCGAACGGGGCCTCGCGGCCTTTCGCGCCGAGGTCGACGGACCTGTCGCCGCGTTTTTCTCAAGCTGCGTGCACTGCGGCATCTGTGCGCAGGCCTGCCCCTTCTATCTGGAAACGGGCGATCCCAAATACACGCCGATCCTCAAGCTGGAGCCGCTGCGCCGCGTCTGGGAGAACGACTTCACACTCTTGGGCAAGATCAAGGGCAAGCTCGGCCTGCAACCGAAGGTCACCGACGCGATGCTGGCCGAATGGGAGGAGCTGCTCTACGACTCCTGCTCCATGTGCGGTCGCTGCTCCATGGTCTGTCCGGTCGGCAACGATCTGGCGCTGATGATTCGCAAGTCCCGCGAGGGCATGGTCCAGGCCGGACATGCGCCGGAAGGACTGATCGCCGCCTCGGTGCGCGCCATCCAGACCGGCAGCCCCATGGGTCTGCAATGGAAGACGCTGGCGGTTCAGATCAACCATGTCCAGACCAGCAGCGGACTGGAGGTCCCGGTCGACAAGGAAGGCGCCGAATATCTGGTGATGCTCTCCTCGATGGAGATCATCAACTTCCCCGAGTATCTCGAAGCCATCACCAAGATCTTCGACCATGCCGGGGTGACCTGGACGCTCTCGACCCAATGCTTCGAGGCGACCAACGCCGGCATCCAGATCGGCAACAAGGACATCGCCGCCGAACTGGTCGAGCGTGTCGTGGCCGCGGCCGAGAAGCTCAAGGTGCCCAAGGTCATCAGCCCCGAGTGCGGACATGCCTTCACGGCGATCCGCTGGGAAGGCCCGAACCTGATCGGCCGGCCCTATCCCTTCAAGGTCTTCCATATCATCGAGGTCCTCGAGGAGCTGCGCGCGAGCGGGCGGATCAAGACAGAAGGCATGGAAACCGATCGCCTCTCGATGCACGATCCCTGCAACCTCGCCCGCAAGAGCGGCGTGATCCAGCAGCAGCGCAACCTCATGAACCTGGTCGCCGAGAACTTCGTCGAGCTCAAGGAGCACGGCAAGTTCCAGTGGTGCTGCGGTGCAGGCGGCGGGGTCAGCTCCAACGAGCGCGCGGAGCCGCTCAAGATGGCCGCCTTCAAGCGCAAGAAGGCGCAGATCGAGGAGGTCAACCCGGAACGCATGGTCACCATGTGCGCCACCTGCCGGACCCAGCTCGAAGAGGGTCTGGAGGAATTCAACATGGAGATCCCGGTGGTCGGTCTCACCGAGATGATCGCCGAGCACCTGGTGGAGAAGAACTGAGATGAGCGAACGCATCGTCGTCGATCCCGTCACCCGCATCGAGGGCCATCTGCGCATCGAGGCCCAGATGGACGGGGAGAACATCGCCCAAGCCTACAGCTCCGGGACCTCGGTCCGCGGACTGGAGACCATCTTGAAGGGCCGCGACCCGCGCGATGCCTGGGCCTTCGCCCAACGCATCTGCGGCGTCTGCACCCTGGTGCACGGCATTGCCTCGGTCCGATCGGTAGAGGACGCGCTCAAGATCGAGCTGCCGCCCAACGCCCAGCTGATCCGCAACCTCATGATCAGCGCGCAGTTCGTGCACGATCATGTGATGCACTTCTATCACCTGCACGCGCTCGACTGGGTCGACGTGGTCAGCGCCCTGAGCGCGGATCCCAAGGCGACCTCGGACCTGGCGCAATCCATCAGCAGTTGGCCCAAGTCCTCGCCCGGCTATTTCGCCGATACCCAGAAGCGCATCAAGACCTTCGTTGAATCCGGCCAGCTCGGCATCTTCGCCAACGGCTATTGGGGCCATCCGGCCTACAAGCTGCCGCCCGAGGCCAACCTCATGGCGGTCGCGCATTATCTGGAAGCGCTGGCCTGGCAGCGCGATGTCGCGCGTCTGCACGCCATCTTCGGCGGCAAGAACCCGCATCCGAACTTCGTCGTCGGCGGCGTGCCCTCCCCGATCGATATCGACTCGGATTCGGCTATCAACGCCAAACGGCTTGCCGAGGTGCAGCAGATCCTGCAATCCATGCAGACCTTCGTCGACCAGGTCTATGTCCCGGACACCCTGGCGATCGCGAGCTTCTACAAGGATTGGGGTGAACGCGGCGAGGGCCTGGGCAACTTCATGAGCTACGGCGACCTTCCGGCCACCGGAACCATGGATCCGGCACAGTTCCTGTTCCCGCGCGGCGTGATCCTCAATCGCGATCTCAGCACCATCCACGAGATCGACCTGCACGACCAGGGGCAGATTCAGGAATACGTGGCCCACTCCTGGTACAAGTATTCGGGCGGCAACAACCAGGGGCTTCACCCCTACGACGGCGAGACCAACCTTGAATACAACGCGCGCGGCGGCGTGAAGCCACCGTACACGCAACTGGACATGAACGACGGCTATTCCTGGATCAAGGCGCCGCGCTGGAAGGGTCACGCCATGGAGGTCGGCCCGCTCGCCCGCGTGCTCCTGCTTTATGCCAGCGGCCACGAGCAGACCAAGGAACTGGTCGAGATGACACTCTCGACGCTGGACCTTCCAGTCACCGCGCTCTACTCCACGCTCGGACGCACCGCCGCCCGAACCCTGGAGACCAAGATCCTCGCCGACGCGGCGCAGGGCTGGTACAACGAGCTGATCGCCAACATAAAGGCCGGCGACAGCCGCACCTTCAACGAGACCCTTTGGGAACCGTCGAGCTGGCCCGACGAGGCCCGCGGTGCCGGTTATATGGAAGCCCCGCGCGGTTCGCTCGGTCACTGGATCGTGATCAAGAACGGCAAGATCGCCAACTACCAGGCGGTCGTCCCCTCCACCTGGAACGCCGGCCCACGCGACCCGAACAACCAGCCCGGCGCCTACGAGGCCGCACTGCAGGACAACCACCAGGTGTTCGACGTGAAGCAGCCGATCGAGATCCTGCGCACCATCCACTCCTTCGACCCCTGCATCGCCTGCGCGGTGCATCTGACCGATCCGGAGACGGGTGAGCAGATGGAGATCAAGATCGCCTGAGGCGATTGTCGGGGAACCCGGAAAAAGGCCGCGAATCGCGGCCTTTTTTTGGGGGTCGAGATTGAGTAGACGTCTTCACGGCCTGAAGCACCTGTTCGAAACCAACGTCGTGCGCGCAGGTTCGGGCCGTCCGCGGCCTATAGCGCCCAACGTTATGGGCGACAACATCCGGGGCACAGCGAGCGCCCCGGATCGAGATAAGCGGCAGCTTATGAATCGCCCTTCAGCGACCGATCAAGGCCGGCCCCGCGGCAGCGATGACGACGGTCGCCAAACCAAGGGCCAGATTCACGGCCATCAACCCTCGAATCCACCCGAACATGGAAGCGGCTTTCGGCCAGTCGGCGGCGGCGACGCTGCCCTGCATCCGGCGGAACGGGATGAAATAGATCAGGGTGAAGATCAACGTCATGATCAGCGCAGTGCCCATCATGGCGTGGACATAAAGCCCGGCCTTGCCGCCCGAAACCCCGAGGAACACCCAGAGTCCGCTGAGCCACAGAACCGCGATCGAGCCCCAGACCCAGGGGAAGAAGCGCTGAAAGACACCGAGTGCCACGCGCAGGCGAGGCTGCGGATCCAGCGCCGCTTTGAGCGTCGGACGCAGTGCGAAATGGGCGAAAAACATCCCGCCGACCCAGATAAGACCGGCGACCTGATGCAGAGCGATCGGGATGGCAATTTGGAGGTTCATGGTCGGTATCCTGGTGGAATGTCAACAGGGCATTACAGTTGGGCGCAGAGCGCCTGAACGGGGTGTCGCATCTCCGCAGCGGTATGGCGAGATGACCGTTCTTTGTCGTTGTCGTTGTCGTTGTCGTAATCGACCCTCGATACGACTACGACAACGACAACGACAACGACAACGATAATGATCTCGGACGTTCTCGGAATCTCTGCACTGCGCCACTAGACCTTCAGCGTCAATCCCCCGCGGCATCGGGATCCATCAGCACATCCGTCCTGCCCAGGGCCGCGACCCGCGCGACCGGCAGGTCCGCACCGCGACGCCAGGCCGCGAGCGCCTCGCGCTTGCCCGCACCCGTGACCAGGATCAAACGCTCCGGGGCAGCGGCGAGGGCCAAGGGGGTCAAGGTCACGCGATCGGGCGGCGGTTTCGGGGCCTCGTGCACCGGCGCCGCCCGCACGTCGGCCGGGGTCTCATGACCGGGAAAGAGGCTCGCGGTGTGACCGTCCTCGCCCATGCCCAGCAGAATCAGGTCGAAAGGCATCTGGGTTGCGATCAGCGCATCGTAGCGTCGCGCCGCCGACTCTGCCCCCGCTTCGGCAGGAATCCAGTGAAGATTGACCGACGGAATCGGAACGCGCTCGGTCAGGGCCGACGCGATCGCACGACTATTGCGCTCGGGATCGTCGGGCGCGAGGCATCGCTCATCGCCGAGAAAGAGATGCCAATGCGCCCAATCCTCGGGCTGATGGACCAGTCGATCGTAAGCGGTCAAGGGGGTGCGACCTCCGGCCAGAACACACAGAAACCGCCCTCGTAACGCGATGGCACGGCGCGCCGCGGCGCTGATTCGGCGCGCCGTTTCCTCGGCGACCGCCCCTGTCGAATCGAACCGAATAAAGCGGATCATCTGCTCGCCCATGGCACTTTGCCCCCTCCGACCAGTAAACTGACGGCGTTTCCCCACCTGACGGATACCGCACGTCCCGACCCGATATGAAGATCCTCTTGATCGACGACTCCAAAGTCACGCGGTACGCCCTGCGCATCGAGCTGAAGAATCGCGGTATCGATGTCGATACCGCCGACTCCGCCGAGGCGGCCTTGGAGATCCTGAAAAGCCAGATCCCGGATGCGATTCTCATGGATCATATCATGCCGGGTTTAAACGGCCTGGAGGCACTGGAGATCATCCGTGCCGATCCGCGCACGGCCCACGTGCCGATCGTGCTCTGCACCTCGCAGGAGGATAGCGACTTCGCGGCAGCGGCCCGCAAGAAGGGCGTGCTCACCATCCTGCCTAAATCGCTCGCCGCAGAGCGACTCCCCGAGGTCATCGCATGCCTGCGCGCAGCGATCGACAACAACACCCCGGCCGCGCCCGCGCCGGTGAAGATGTCGCAGGCCAACAAGCCCGTTGCAGACCCGGCAACCTCGCCCGGCCCGCTGAGCGAGGCCGAGCTGGTCGCCTTGATCGACGAGCGCTTGGAGGCGGGCATCAACAAACGCTTGACGATCCTCGTGGAGTCCCTGCGGCGCGACCTCACCGAGATCTCGATCGCCGAGGCGCGCCACCTCGTCGAGGAGCGACTCGCCGCGGAGCATGCCGCGCGCGCCGCCGCACCGCCCGGCGCAAGCCAGCAGGATCTCGGCGATCTCGAGACGCGTCTGATCCGCGAGATTCTCCCGAACCTGATCGGGGATCGTGTCGCCGCATCGCTCGCACGCCAACGCCACGAGATCATCGAGGAGTTGAGGCAATCGCTCCCCGACATCAGGGTGCAGCCGAGCGTAACGGGCGACGGGGCCGTCTCCGGCGAGCACGCGCCTTCCGGGCCGCAAGCCGGATCGCGCCGCAGTGGTTCCGACCTTGAGGTCGTCGACGCCGCCGATCGCCTGCGCGACATGGCAACCACCGCGCTGCAATCACTGCGCGCGGCACTCAAGCGCCACGATCGCTGACCCTGGCCCCGTTGGACAGAGCCCTCGGCGGCCGGAGGATCAGCCGTGCGGGGGTTCGTCGCCGTCGCGCGGCTCCTCATTCGACGGACGGTCCTCAGAGCGATTCCGATCCCGTCGCGCGGCGATGAATTGGGAGTAGACCAGCCAGGCGGCTAGCGCCATGAATCCGTAAAACTCGATTGCCTTCAGCGAATTGCCATCCACTCGATGTCCTCCGTTGCGCGTGCTGCAGGGCCGTTGGAGGCCGCAGGGATTGCGCCGCTGCAGCCGTCGATCACCGGGGCTCCATCGCTCCCCGTCACCTCGCGTTCATCCGAGTCTTTTACTATGCTCGCACGACCGACGACGGACACACGGAGAACCCCATGACGACAAGCAGCCTCTCCACGACCGAGATCGACGCCAATCCTTTGTCCCCCGAGCTTCTCTCCAAGATCGATGCCTACTGGCGCGCCTGCAACTATCTCGCTGCGGGCATGATCTACCTTCGGGACAACCCGCTGCTGCGCGAGCCGCTCGCCGAGGGCCATCTGAAGAAACGCCTGCTCGGTCATTGGGGCGCGAGTCCCGGCCTGTCCTTCATGTACGTGCATCTCAACCGCATCATCCGGGAGCATGCACAGGAGGCGATCTTTCTCGCCGGTCCGGGTCACGGCGCACCGGGCGTGCTCGCACCTGTGTATCTGGAGGGCACCTACTCCGAGATCTACCCCAATAAGAGCGAGGATGAAGAAGGCATGCGCGCCTTCTTCAAGCAGTTCTCCTTCCCGGGCGGCATCGGCTCGCACTGCACGCCGGAGACGCCTGGCTCCATCCACGAGGGCGGCGAGCTGGGTTACTCGATCTCGCATGCCTTCGGTGCTGCCTTCGACAATCCAAACCTTTTGGTCGCCGTAGCGGTCGGCGACGGCGAGGCCGAGACCGGACCGCTCGCGACCTCCTGGCATTCGAGCAAGTTTCTCAACCCCGTCCGCGACGGCGCGGTGCTGCCGATCCTCCATCTGAACGGCTACAAGATCAACAACCCGACCCTGCTCGCACGCATCCCGCGCGAGGAGCTTGCCGAGCTGATGCGTGGTTACGGCTGGACGCCCTTCTTCGTCGAGGGCGACGACCCCATGACGATGCATCAGACCATGGCCGCCACCTTGGATGCCTGTCTGGCCCAGATCCGCGCTTTTCAACAGGAGGCCCGCACGAGCGGCACGGCGACGCGCGGCCATTGGCCGATGATCGTGCTGCGCACACCCAAGGGCTGGACCGGCCCCGCAGAGGTCGACGGCAAGAAGGTCGAGGGCTTCTGGCGTGCCCATCAGGTGCCGCTGTCGGGCATGCACGACAACCCGGCCCATCTCAAACAGCTCGAAGACTGGCTGCGCAGCTACAAGCCCGAGGAGCTGTTCGACGGCGCGGGCAGGCTGATCCCGGAGCTGCGCGCGCTGGCCCCGGAGGGGACGCTGCGCATGAGTGCGAATCCGCACGCGAACGGCGGACTGTTGCGCCGGGCATTGCGCATGCCGGACTTTCGCGACTATGCCCTTCAGGTGGCCGCGCCGGGGAAGATCCGCGCCATGAACACCAAGCCGACGGGTGAGCTGCTGCGCGACGTCATGGCCAAGAACATGGACAACTTCCGTGTCTTCGGCCCGGACGAGAACACCTCGAACAAGCTCGACGCGATTTACGAGGTCTCCAAGAAGCTCTGGCTCTGCGAATACAAGGAGGAAGACGCGCAAGGCGGGGAGCTCTCCCCGGACGGTCGCGTGCTCGAGATGCTCTCCGAGCACACCTTGGAGGGCTGGTACGAGGGCTATGTCCTGACCGGTCGGCACGGCTTCTTTGCGACCTACGAGGCCTTCGTCCATGTCATCGACAGCATGTACAAC
Source organism: Thiocapsa rosea (assembly GCF_003634315.1). NCBI lineage: Bacteria > Pseudomonadati > Pseudomonadota > Gammaproteobacteria > Chromatiales > Chromatiaceae > Thiocapsa > Thiocapsa rosea. The sequence continues at coordinate 3,133,348 of NZ_RBXL01000001.1, read as the reverse complement.
CAGCACGCCAAGTGGCTGGCGATCTGCGAGGAGATCCCCTGGCGGGCGCGCATCTCCTCTCTAAACCTCTTGATCACCTCGACCGTCTGGCGCCAGGACCACAACGGTTTCACCCATCAGGATCCGGGCTTTCTGGATGTCGTGGTGAACAAGAATCCGGAGGTCACCCGCATCTATCTGCCGCCGGACGTGAACACCCTGCTCTCGACAGTCGACCACTGTCTACAGAGCCGCGACGACATCAACGTGATCGTGGCCGACAAACAGAACCATCTCCAGTACCTGGACATGGACGCCGCCATCAAACACTGCACCAAGGGCATCGGCATCTGGGATTGGGCGAGCAACGACCAGGGTGTCGAGCCCGACGCCGTCATGGTCGGCTGCGGCGACATCCCGACCAAGGAGGCGCTGGCCGCCACCGCCCTGCTGCGCGAGCACTTCCCCGACATCCGACTGCGCTTCATCAATGTCGTGGATCTCTTCCGGATGCAGCCGGCCGGGGAGCATCCCCACGGACTGAGCGATCACGACTTCGACAGCCTTTTCACCAAAGACCGGCCGGTGATCTTCAACTTCCACGGCTATCCCTGGTTGATCCATCGCCTCGCCTACCGCCGCACCAATCACAAGAACCTGCACGTGCGCGGCTACAAGGAAAAGGGCAATATCAACACGCCGCTGGAACTCGCCATCGAGAACGAGATCGACCGCTTCAGCCTGGCCATCGACGTCATCAACCGGGTGCCGCGTCTGCAGGTCGCGGGTGCGCATGTGAAGGAGAAGCTGCGCGACATGCAGATCGACTGCAGAAACTACGCGCACGAGCACGGCATCGACAAGCCCGATGTCGATGACTGGATTTGGCCATTTTAAACCGCGCCCGGTGCGGTATGCGTCATTTGTTGGAATGGCTTGGCCGCGCCAGCTCCGACGACTGTCGGAGCTGGCGCGGTTTAAAATATTGAAAAAATTAAATTTTAAACCGCGTCGCACCGAGATCGAGGATATCTCCAAAGCCAAACGAAAAGTGAAAATGACGCATATCGCTCTGAACGCGGTTTAAGCCCCAACCCCTGGTCTGCCGACGAGACGCCGCCATGAACATAGCAGTCGCCCACGACCCCGAGGCCCCGGCCGAGACCGAAACCGAGGCCCCGGCGACGTCTCACGAGCATACCCGCACGGGCATGTCGAAGGCGTCTCTGAAGCAGGCCTACATCGACAACCTCTTCTATATTCAAGGGCGTTTCCGCGAGGTCGCCACGCCCCACGATCTCTATATGGCCGCCGCCTTCACGGTGCGCGATCGCATGTTGGAGCGCTGGGTGAAGTCCGCCCAGGTC